>DAOTUB010000266.1:0-14415 GCA_034437455.1 Anaerolineae bacterium
ACGCCCATTCCCGTGATGACGATTCGACTCTTCATATATGTCCCTCCTTGGCTTGATCCGATTATACCGGTCCCTGAAACGGGGCCGGTCCCCTCGTGCCGCACCGCCCCAGCGCTCCTAAAAAACATACCACTCCCCCGGCTGGTGGACCGCCAATCAGGGGAGCGCTAGAGTGGGAGCAGGGGCAGGCACATTAATAGGGATAACACCGCGAGGGACAAAAAGTGACGGCGGGGAGACACGGAGGGAAAAAACGCAAGGGCGCATCAAGCCGGATTTGGGTATGTACGGCCCACCGGCGGCGAAATCGAGCAGCGGACCTGGCGCTCGATTTTGAACGGGACGGGTGGCGCCCCAGTGCGCAATGGTTATGTTAAAACAGGAGCAGATTTATAGACCAACGCACCAAGAGCTGTTTCCATGTCTGTTTCGGGTTGCCAGTTCAAGATTTGTTTGGATCGGGAAATGTTTGCCTGCGAGCGCTCCACCTCGCCTGGCCGACGTGGAGCAAATTGGCGTTCTAACTGTAGACCCATAAGACCATTGAGCATCTCGGCCAATTCTAATATGCTTGTTTGCTGACCACTGGCAATATTGAAAACTTGTCCGATTGCTGCGGGACAAGAACATGCCAGCAAATCTGCCTTAACCACGTCTTTTACATAGATGAAATCTCTCGTCTGAGTGCCATCACAAGATCACCGGCGCTTGACCACGTCGCACTCTGACTTTTACAGCGGCCCTCACAGAATTCAGATTCTCCCAACGACCGCTGGAAAAATTGTCAAGGATACGGACTTGATCGCCACGTGCCACCAGCGCTTCCACAATATGCGAACCGATAAAGCCAGCACCACCCGTCACCAAATATATGAGCAAACCCTTCACTATTGTCAAATTCCGGTATCATACAAGCTAAATGTGTGGCCTTGCCAGACATCCCCAAGGCGTCGTGCAGCTAGATCAATACGGCGTAATCCTTTATCAATGACGACCCAAACGAGTTTATAAGGGAGACGAATTGGGCTTGCTGCCTCGTCTTGATCAACGGTGAGCGCGATATTTTTGGACAGCTTGATCCACGTAATCTACAAAGAGCGGGCCAATGGTTTGATTGGCCTGTGTATTTGGATGCGAATCTATGCTGTCGGGATCGCGCTGATAGGCCGTACGTAACATATTGGTTTCCGGATCCGCTAGCAAGTCAAAGAAATCAAAGACAAACAGATTCGAACGTCCCGCCAGAAATTCATCAGACTTGAGCCAGTTGGCCAAGATGCGGGCTCGGGCGGCATCCTCCATAGTCGTTTTCTTGGGATGCAAGGGCGGCGTGGTGAGAAAGATAAATATCCTATCAGGATGTTGGTCAACCGCGTCGCGCATCTCTAAATACCAGGCCTTGTTTTGCGTGAGCATCGCTTCGCTTTTGATGGCGCTGTTCGGGAAACAGGATTTAAAGATCAGCACCTCGTGCTGTAGCAGCCGGCTGAAAGCGTTGTCGGGGGGATCGTGCACCGGCTGGGTAAAAAGGACGGCCAGACCTTCAGGGTTTGTGTTGCCCCCATCTCTGGCCTCGGGCTTGATTTCAGGAATATTATAACTTTTCCCCGTGCGTGTACCGTCGGGGCGTGTCAACCCTTTGGTGTTATAGTCGTGATCCCAGAACTGATAGCCGCGCTGGGTGAACAGGGCGCGCACGTCACCTTGCGCGATCAGATTTTCCCCGGTGGAGTGATGCAAGAAAATCAGGTTGGTATATGTCCCATCACTCTCAACCCGCTCGGTACTTACCGGTAGTGGGCGAGCTAACCGCCCCTTGAGCCAGTTCCAGGCTCGATTGCCAAAAAGCGCGGCAAATGCCACGCCCAAGACAAAAATCACCATCATGCCTATGAAGAGATATTGTTTTGTCATGGCAGCGTATCCTTTTCTAGTTCTACTCAATACGTCCATCAAACTCTGCCTCTATCCCCATTTCTCGATAATTTATCATTCAGTTCAGCAATACATACTAAAAGTCCGTTAAAACTAGTGGCAAAAAGATGACAATGACGTCACCAACAAACTCATCAGCTCCCATATCCACGGCGTCGGGGGGGCGGGGGTCACCTTCAAAATCAGCAGTCGGCGCACCAGCGCCTGTCCCGGCATCAATGGCCGGTGAATCCATTCCCAGGTGATAGTTTCCTGTAGCACGATGGACAAACTTGGGGTCGACCGAGATGTTGCCGCTGCCAGCGAGGCCCTCTTGTACGTCAGAATAGGTGATGTCACAATTGCCGCCGGAACAGTTGATGTCATCGGTGCCATTGAAGGCCAGGATGCTGTTGAGTATGACCAGGCTGTCATTCGGGCAGTCGGTATCAAAGGCGATGCCTCCAGGACCTTCAGTAGCGCTGTTGCCGGCAATAGTGACGTTGACCAATCGGCCGGAGGAACGCCAGAAACTCATAGCGCCTGCTTCGCCAGCTGTGGCGCGGTTGTCCAAGACGAACGTGTTGGTCATAGCCAGTGTGCTGTACCGGACTCGCAGACCGGCTTCCTGGCTGGCCGTGTTGCCGTCAATTCTACTATTGTAGATGTGGAGGGCCGAGTCTGTGTCGATAAAAATCCCACCTCCCTGACTCGCTGTGTTGTTGACGATGGTCGTAGCGATCAAAGTGGATTGCGAATCGCTCCGGATGACCAGCCCTCCTCCAACTATTGCGGCGACGTTGTTTGTAATCAGGCTGTCAGAGATGATGGGCGAGGCGTGGCCGACATAGATCCCGCCAGCCCAGCCGGCCACCGACGCGTTGCTGCTGACAACTGTATTTTCGATTAGTGGTGCGCCCGTCGCGATATCCATACCGCCGCCGCTGCTTCGGGCGATGTTGCCGGTCACCGTACAGTTTCGGATGGATGGAAAAGTTGATCCGACTAGATGGATACCGCCGCCGTACTCTGCAGATCCGTTGGTGATTGTCAGCCCATCCAGCACGGCTTCACCGCTGCCATCTCCCAAGGTAACTACTGAACTACCCCACTGGGTCGGGTTCCCCTGACTCAAGACTGGGTTGCTGCCATATTTTATCCAGATGATGCCGTCACTCGAGGTCGCCTGGCCAAAAGCTTGCTCGCCGCTTGCTCCTGCCCGGTACCACATTTGATAGGCTGTCGCGTTTTTCTTTAACACTGTCGGATAGATAACCTCTCCTTCTTCCCAGGTGTTCGTCGTACCGCTTAGTACCGGGTTGTTCGGCGATGTGGTCCAGTTCACACCATCATCGGACCAGGCATAGCCAATCTGCGGCTTTGGGTTCGACCAGCTCTCGGCGGTGTACCACATCTCGTATCTATCCGTACCAGTGATCACCTGGGGAGCATAGACCTGAGCTTCATCCCATGCCCCAGAGGTCCCCGACCGCAGCGCTGGGGCGTCCAGGTGCTTAGTCCAGGTCAGGCCATCGGACGAAGTCGCTAGCCAGATAATTCTACCTCCCGAATACCACATTTTATAGTCGCCTGGGCCGTCTTGGATGACCGTCGGAAAGTCGAAAGAGGATCCGTCAGAGGTGTCAGGGTACAAGACTGGGTTGTCATCGTACTTGGTCCAGGTCAAGCCGTCAGGCGAGGTAGCGTAGCCGATGGCCCTTTTACCTGTATTGTTCAGGCCGACGTACCACATCTGAAAGCCGGTCCCCGTAGTCAGAACGGTTGGGTTGGCTACACCAGCCTCATCCCACGCGCCCAACGGGCCGACCTCCAACAGGGAGGCACTCAACGGCTGAAACCAGTTGACGCCGTCAGGCGAGTCGGCGTAGCCAATCCTCTCTCCCTTCATCTCGTTGCCTGCTGAATACCACATCCGAAAAGTCGAGCCATCTTTGATGACAGCGGGGGAGCCGATCCAGTCGCCATCCCAGTCGCCTGGCACTGCCGGGTTGTCGCTCGTGACGATTGTCTCGTAGCGGGTAATATCTCGTGTCCAGGAGAGAGATGTCGCGGTATAACCACCTATCAACTTTACCTGGGTGCCGATGAACAGGTGCTCGACGTACGTCCCCTGGGTTACTAGGATGGTGTCCCCATCATCGGCAGAGTTCAGCGCCCGGCTGATGGTCCGAAACGGGCTGTCTAGTGTGCCAGCACCACATACTTTACAGTTCCCATCCACATACCAGGTTAGGGCTGCTGTCTGTGCCCGAGTCACTCCCTGACTGGGCATCGCGACGGCGAGAGCTAACAGCCCCAGTGCCAAAATCGATCCAATTAATGAGAGCTTGAAGTTCATATCATGTTTCCCTCAGCGTCCAGTCCAACGCGTCCGCAACAACAGCGGCAGATATGTCTGGTATGTCTGCTCAATAACGGTCAAGGTGAAAGGCACTGTCCGTATGATGTTTTCACCTGTGGCTACTGCCAGCAATGAGTATTCTCCTGCCAGACTATCGAGCGGCAGGGTCAGAGTCAGCACGCTACTGCCTGATGGGAGCAATGGGTTGCAACTCCAGGCCGTCGCTATGCCGGCAGGCAACCCGCTGACCCACAGATTGACGGGCCGGTCAAAGCCATACAGACCAGTGACCATCGCCGTATAGGTCACCACGTGGCCCAGTGAGATGGCTTGACCGTCGGGTGTGACGTCCAACGCGAGGTCAGGTGCGACGTCATTCTCCCATAGCCTGATCTCGCCCGACATGCTGACAAATGCCACTGCGATCAGATCTAGGTCCCCATCGCGATCCAAGTCCGCTACGCTGCCTGTCCACGTGTCCTCTCCTAATGCGCCAATGTTGTGACGCACCCAGGTGGTCTCTGATATGACTGTCCCAAAGGCTAGTCCACTATTCTCCCAGACCATCACCTGGTGTGGTTCCCTCTCTCTGCTCCCAGCGACGAGGTCCAGGTCTCCATCCCGGTCCAAGTCCCCTGGCTCCACCCAATTCAGGTCCGCGTTCAGCCAACTGTGATTTTCTCCAACAGCCACGGCTGAGGGTGCCCATAGCTCCCCACTGAAGGGTGTGCCGTCGTTCTGCCAACCCATGAGCATAAAGTCTCCTTCGATCTTTTGCGTAGCCACGATGTCCAAGTTCCCGTCATGATCCAGGTCAGCCAGTGCCACATGGGTGATCGTAGCGCCCCAGAAGCCGTGGTAGAATAACCCCAATGTCTCGATTGCCGGGTCCCGTCCCACGTTGAACTCGGTCCATTGGCCCCCCCCGTCGTTGCGAAAGGCGCGGATCTGATAGACGTCCGGCCATTGATCCTGGGGGACCGGGTTGTGTACATCTCCCACCGGTGGTGCATGGTAGGTCCCGATGACGATGTCTAGGTCTCCATCGTTGTCCAGGTCGCCCACGTCCAGACTCAGCACAGAATAATAAGCCAGCCCCACCTCCGTCACCGACCATGTGTCACTGAATGGCGCTTCCGGCGCATGCCATACCATAACCTTGTACTCATCGCTCGGCGTGTTCGCCCATGACAGCCCCCCCCCGGAAACGATATCGAGGCGCCCATCTCCGTCAATGTCCGCCAACTTTAGTGCGCCCACTCTCTGGTTCCCAATCTGCCGCCACGACCATTCGCTTTCAAACGGATGTCCATCGTTCTGCCAAATCGTCGGTCCATGAGGATGATAATACCCCGCCACCAGGTCTATGTCCCCGTCATTGTCCAGATCACCGGCTGCTAGTCCCGTCAATGTCCACCAGTCCGTTACTTCTCCCACTTGATGTCCAGTCCAGTCTCCATCAAACGGTGTCCCGTCGTTCCGCCATGCCATGATCTGGCCATTTATCTCTCCAGTGACCAGGTCAGAGTACCCATCTCCATCCAGATCGCTCACCGCCAGGGCCATAGTCCAGGCGCCATTGACGCCCGCGCTGTGCCCCGTGCTGTCAAATCCCACTGCCCAGGGAGCTGACTGGTTGGGCCATGCCTTAATCCCGTCTCCGCCGCTGGTCACAAGGTCTAGGTCACCGTCTTGGTCCAGGTTAGCTGGCCTTATGCTTGTTAGGAAATCATTATCCGTTCCAAGCAGATGCATGGTCCAGGCTGTGTCAAACGGCCCTACGCCGCTTTCCCAGGCGATGACCTGAGTGGGCGTGCTTTCCACGACACCTACCAACTCTGGTTTGGCATCGTGATTTAGGTCTGCGCTGATTATGCCTCTCAAATCGCCCGCAACGCTCCCCAGGACAAGCCCAGTGCCCCATCCCTTGCTAAATGGCGCTGTTCCGGGGTTGCGCCAGGCGCGCAGGGTTCCATTCTCGGTTCCAACAGCCACGTCCAAACAGTTGTCCCCGTCCAGATCTATCACAACCAATCGTCGCCCTGCCGGTAGGGATAAAGTGCCGGCACCCACCAGATCCGCGCTTTCCGTCCAATCTGCGTTAAAAGGTGCGCCGGGGTTGCGCCATAAGCGTATTGTTGGGCCTGCGCCATCGCTCACTATGATCAAGTCTAGCCGACCATCGCGATCCAGATCTCCTATCCCTAACGCTGTGACAGCGCCTTCCAGCGCCGGCAACACTTGGACGGTACTCCAGGGAGTCGTCAGATCATCTTGCAGCACCAGTGGATTGCGCCACATCCGCACGACGCCATCTGCTCCACCGGCTATGATATCCAAAGCCCCATCTCGGTCTAGGTCCGCCACGGCCAGCGTACCTTGCTGCACGGCGACCGGCGTTGTCAGTACGGTCCCAACCACCCACGTCTCGCTGAACGCTGCGTGTGGGTTTCCCCATATCTGGATATCTGTACCCGAGGCCGTCACCAAGTCTGAGCGGCCGTCCCGGTTCAAATCGCCGGTGTCCAGCCCCACAATCTTTTCTGCCATCATCCCTACGCTGCGGGTTATGTCCCATGTTCTGTCCAACCCAGCTATGTTGCGTGCGATTTGCAAAACCAGGCCCTCACTGTAAACTATATCCACTTGCCCATCTCTATCCAGGTCAACAGCAAGGAGGACACTTGTGTCGCTCTCAAAAGGGACAATGCTTGTCGGTGATTCGAAAGAAAAATGTCCGCCGGTAGCTGACCCAATACGATCGGATTGATTGGTTGTATTGAGCCCGGCAATCATCGGTGAGGACACTTGGTGTGACGATAGCGCAGTTACCTTGGCGTCAAAGAGAACGATGGCCAATAATAACCCGGCAAATGTCACAACCCTCAAGTATTTTGCTAGAAAATGGCTGATTGACACTATTTACCTCTCGTATGCAATAAACAAATGCTAGAGCGCGTTTTTACCAAGTTCAGCTCTAATCATCTTCCAACGAGTTCCCCATCTAAACAGCCCCCATAAGAATCCAGCCCCCCAACCGATATGCAAGCACATAAAGGCGAATGGCAAAAAGGGCAAGTACTGACAACCTTTTTTAAACACAACAAGGAGTGAAGCTGCCAGTAAAAAGATCAAATAGATAGAAACGATGACCAGGAATAGATAGGCAAACCCCTTCAAGAAAACTCCTAGAAGCAGGGCCAGTAGAAGAGATAGGACAAAAACGGGGGGGACAACCTGGCGAGGTGCTATCGATGCGGGATGCTTGCAGAGCATCCTGACTTTCCAGAAACCATATCGAAAATACTGTCTCCAGAGTTCCGGTAAAGATGCGCGATTGTGATAAAATGACTGTATTGTGGGAGAAAGAAAAATTCTGCCGCCGGTTTTCCGGATACGATAGGCAAGTTCATAGTCTTCGTTTGCGACAAGATTCTCATCAAAAAGCCCAATTCTATCAAAGACTACCCTTCTATAGGCCCCAAAGGCAACCGTATCCACAAACTGTTCCTTTTTTGAATAACGAAATGAAGAATTTCCGACACCAAAAGGTGAGGACACAGCCAAAGATATAGTCTTTGCCATAAAGGACTGGGAAACGTATTGTAAAGGCCCTCCGACAAAATCTGCGCCGGATTTTTGCATGCACTCTATGCATTTGCTCACAAAGTCCGTAGTAACAAAACTGTGCGCGTCCACTCTAGCAATGACATCACCATGGGCCGCTTTTATGCCTATATTCAAAGCCGCCGGTATTATTCTCTTTGGGTTATCCAGTAGCGTGATGTGGGGATATTTTTGACACCATTCAAGCACAATCGCCCGTGAACTATCGGATGACATACCGTCAATAACCAAGATTTCGAGGGCGTTTTGATCATAATCCTGCTCAACGAGAGATTTCAGGCAGGTACTGACATACTTCTGTTCATTGTACATCGGCATGACGACGGTCACGAGAGGATCTTTAATCTCGTGTTTCACCTTACGTTCCTTTCAGCGTTAGAACAGTGCCAATGGTCTTGAACAGTATCAATGTGTCCAGGTAAAATGATCGCCGCTTTACATAGTACAGATCGTATTCCAGCTTTACGCGGCTGTCCTGAAAGGATTTAGCATAACAATACTTGACTTGGGCCCAACCCGTAAGCCCGGGACGGACGGCGTGGCGCAGTGAGTAGAGAGGCATCTGTCTCTCTAGTTGCCGAACGAATTGCGCTCGTTCCGGTCTGGGCCCGACAAAACTCATGTCCCCAAGTAGAATGTTGATAAATTGAGGTATCTCATCCAGATGGGTTGCGCGCATGACCCTGCCTACTCTTGTTAC
The DNA here is from genome assembly GCA_034437455.1 of Anaerolineae bacterium. Lineage (GTDB taxonomy): Bacteria > Chloroflexota > Anaerolineae > B4-G1 > B4-G1 > DAOTUB01. The sequence goes on from DAOTUB010000266.1 coordinate 8,604, forward strand.
CCGGCAATCGTGCTCCTCGGCCCACATCGCTCGATTGTCCTTTTCTGCATCGGGGATCATGGAGCGAAACTTGATCATACGGAAAGGACAACCGTTCTTTCCAATCCGCTCCTGGCAATAAAAGATAGAGCCCGGCGAATCCAAATAAATCGCCACTGCCAGCGCAATCCATATGGGGAGGGAAAAGATTATAGCCACGATTGAGAACAAGAAGTCGAATAGACATTTGCCGATATCAAAAGCTCTGGTCATGGCCTGACGTTCGACCACAATCATGGGCCAGTGGGACCTGATGTGATCCAGAGGAACCCGTCCTGTGACATCTTCGTAGAGCTTGGGTAATGTGATGATTCGTGTGCCTTGTTCATAGCACTGTATCAACTCGCGCTGAATCTCATTGGTCAGTACTCCGTTGGTAGCCAAGATGATCTCCTGAGCGTTGACTAGGGTCGCCAGGCTCGCCAGGTTCGAAGCGCGGATCACCTGAGGTGAATTATATGAGGTTCCCAAGCGTAAAGGCGTGCGCGCGGTGAAATCACATCCGCACAACATAGAGTATTCGGACTTGAGATTTTCCTCAATGATCTCAGTGATAAAACGAATGCCCTCAGAATTGCCGACTGCAATGGCGCTGCAGCGAAACACGGGTTGGCTGAATACCAAAGCATAAAAGAGATGCCAGATGCCAATCAGTGTGCAGGCAAACAACCAGCACAGGGCTATAAAGGTCCATCGAAGGTGATAGAACTCGGGTAGCCAAAAACCAGCTATCGAAACTGTGGCAAGATAGATACCTACCGTCACCGACCCTGCCTGGAGAACGCTGACCAGAGCAGCAAAGGGGCTGGCCGCTTTGCGTAGATTGTAACAATCCACTGCCCGGGAAAAAAACAGCCAAAGTATGGTCAGCACAAGAAAGTTGATGGACTGGGAAGGAAGACTGGGCAAAAATGTTCCTCGAAATAGACTCAAAATCCAAGCCGCCAGGAGCGAAGCGTTAAGCAGAGTGAGGTCGACGAACATCAGGAGCAAGCGTCGCTCTGAAACATACAACGCCCACATATGTTTGTATTTTGGGAATGACCTGGCAACTATCTCTAATAGCTTCAAGGAATCACCGGAATCCCTCGTTACATGAACAGCATAGCTGTAGTCCGCATTTGCTATATGTTGTGTTTGCATAATCGTTTAACCTCCAATGGGACATAGTCCTTCATCACCAACGGCAAGTAGACATGCACCCCGGGCCAGAAGGCAGTGTTGGAAAGTTTTGACCAGATCCCTACGCTGTTCTGCGACTTTAGGGCTAGATAGAGAGTACCACCAGCATGCTCTATGGGCGTGGTTAACCATTCGCTGCTGCCGGGTTTGGATGCGGTAAAGGGCACAGTTACGATAGAGGCATCGCTCCAGTTGGCTGCGGTGAGTAGTGTGTTACTGCTGCGCAGGGTGTAAGTAATTGCAGCGAAAGGGGTAGTCCATCGCAGGGTGACGGTCAGACTGTGCGTGTCGCTGACGGCAGCAATGACACGCAGATCAGTTACCTTGGTTGAATAGGGAGATTCGTAAGCCCCAATGTCATAGCCGGCGCCTTGTGGTCTGGTTACGCCATCGAAATCGCAGGGGACTTGACTCAAGATAATACCTGTATCAATAGCTGGCGAGCCAGGCAAAAGTCTGAACCAGTCAGGGGTAAGAAGGCCAGGCCCGGTCAGGCCTGACTTTGTCAAGTGAGGATTGCCAATTATCTGATTATAATCCGCGGCAGCAGTCGGTGGGGCTTTTGACCAAAGATTGCGGGAAAAGCCAAGATTGGGATCGTCGATCACAACGGCGATTGGTAAATCGTCGTCTTGGACAAAGATATTGTTCTCAATTCGGACGTCCTCGTGCTCCCCCGCGCTGATTTGGAATGTTGTAGCGAGGTCAGAATTGGCAAAAGTATTATGTGCAATCAGCGCATTTTTTAAACCAGCCCCTTCCTGCTGGATGAAATAGTAAAAAGCCCGATTGCACCCGACGACGAGGTTGTTTATGATTGTTTTATGGTGAGAGATGTACTCGGTCTCATCGCACAGGGCTATACCTGTGGCCGGTCTCCCGCTTCTATAGAAACGAGTGTCGCCAGTGGTATAGACGAGATTGCGCTGGATTGTGATGTGGGAACCGTTTCCATACACGTTCACAGACCAGTTGTCATACACAATATTTTGCTCGATGATGGCATACTCGGATCTACGCATCGAGAGGATGCCCTCGCCCCAGTTATTATAGACTGTGTTGCTGCGAGCGATGTTGTAGTTGGTGCCATGGCCGAGGGCAATGCCACCTCCCCATCCACTAGATGTTCCGTATTCGTTATCGTCCGAATTCCACCAGACAGTATTATCGGCTATCAGGTTATGATCACCTGCCGCATAGATTCCAGTGGAGCCACTGTGGTGTACATTGAGATAACCAACCTCGTTATAGTTTCCCATCAACCCCACACCGGCGCTGTCAGAGTTCTTGACTTCTAGATTTGTGACACTGATGTTATCTCCACTGAGTTTGAGTAGGTAATCCCATGGCCCAGGCAGTTTTTTTTGGCCATCGAGCGTGGCTATTTCTCCAGGATACGATTGTAAGGTGATAGAGTTATTAATCACAACCTGCTCATAGTATGTACCGTGTTTCACGTACACTATATCGCCGGATTGTGCGGTGTCTACACCCTTTTGGATAGTACGGAATGGTTGCGCCTCGGTGCCTGTATTTTTATCATCTCCATACGTTGCCACATAGTACGCTCGCCCATCTTCTTGCTGCAAGACGACTGGGGCAACGGTCGATGCGCCTAAAGATGTTGCAGGATCAGCTGATATAGTTATCGGTATTGACGCACCGTAATTTTCTGCTATCAGCATTATAAAAAGTAAAAAAATGTACCGCCTCATTTCTTCTTTTCTTATCCTCAAGGGTTCTGTTTGAGCAAATTTATGGTTGGTCACTCTAGCAATACGTTTTATTCAACCGAGCCATCAGCTTTGTTAATTGTCTATATGTTTGGGTCAGATATTCACCTTTTACTCTTTGGCCATAATGGTCACTGTCAAGCAGTTGGCCAATTGTTGCAATCATTCGAAATATCCTTTAAATTAGTAGCGCATCTCACAGCAAAACCTCATTCCGGACAGTTTGCACCATACGCTCTCGTTGGATCTCTAGAGTATTATCGCGCATCAAGGCTCGGCCATTGTCGCGCAAATTTTCCCGCAAGTCAGGCGATTTCAGAACCCGCTCGATTGCCTCGGCCAGCGCTAGAATATCAGCTGACGGCACCAACACAGCGGTTTCCAGGTGGGTGAGAAAGGCCGGTATGCCACCTACAGTCGATGCAATCGTGGGCAAACCAACACAAAGCGCTTCGTTGATGACCTGCGGAAAGCCCTCGCTGAGAGAAGGCACAACCAGTGCCGTAGCCTTTTGGTACAGAGTAAAGAGCTCTGGACCATAAGCCACATAGCCGTGGAAGGTGACCTCTTTTTCCAAGCCTAGTGCGGCCGTCTGTGCTTTCAACGTATGATACAATGGACCTGATCCGACAATTTCCAAAAAGCACACAACGCCACGTGCCTTCAACTTGGCCAGCGCTGCCAACAAGTATTGGTATCCTTTCTCAGGGGAGAGGCGGCCCACGCACAGCAGATGCCCCGGCTCAGGTTCGATTGGCATATTGGAAAACACAGTCATTTGCCTCTCCTCGACCAGGCATGGAAAGTGGATGTGCACTCGATCGGTGACTGCACGGTACGCCTGCATCATCTCTTGGCCGACAGCAAAGACCGTCCTGCCGCGCGCCAGACGCTTGAAACGCCATTCCAGCCACCTGGCCATCGCCACAGCCATGACTTGTTTGACGCCATGGTTCTTAAAACGCATCTGCTCAGACAAGTTCTGGCGGACAACCAAAAAAACTGGACGCCCCAAGTCAATGCACTGTCCGGCGATGAACTGCCCAACGGGACTGGGGCCACACACCCATACCACGTCCCACCCGTCGGCGTTGGATTGGACAATATGCCGAATCTCTCTATAAAAGCGTGGGCCGGTTTTCCAGAGATCGTATATGCTATCGTAATAAGGTAACGGACACACTTGTAGCGCTGGATGGTCTAGCACATAAGGTTTGCGCGCCGAGTCGGGAGCTAGCCGACCAAGAAACACTACTTTATCAAAGGCGCTAGTAAAACTCGCTGGAAACAGAATGTACGCCTCGTCCGTCGAGCAGGTATGGCCGTCAAACCAATATACCAGGTCTACAAACACCGCCAGCTTCATAAACACCTCGTCAGTTGGGCAATCTCTTGTCTTATCCATCCCCATGCCACGTATCAGGGTCTCTACCGGTATACCCTTTTACGTATGCATAGCGACCATCCTGGAGGGACTCCCAGACCTTTCCTTTGATCTGTTGATCGAGGCGGTCCAGATTATCGATCAACGCTGAGAACTCAAAGACACATCCTTCCTCTATGTGTTGCTGATTACGTTCGATATAATCATCGAACCTGGCATAGACTCTGGCAGGTATGCCTGCCACACAGGAATTGGGAGGAATATCCCTAGTGACAACCGACCCAGCCGCTACCAAGACGTTTGGTCCAATCGTCACACCCGGCAGGATGATGGAACTGTCACCAATAAAACAATTATCTCTGATCTCGATTTTTCCCAACCTGGTATGCCCATCAGTAAACTTGAAAGTTGCAGCATCATGGGCAAGCAGACGAACGTGTTCGGCAATGGAACAATTATCACCGATGCGAATCAGATAGGGGTATGCGGGATCTATAAAAGCGCTCCTGGCCAGGGTTACATTCTTGCCTATAAACAGCCCTCTAGCAATCAGAATCCTGACCCGAGTGCGGTATATCTGATAATCAATCATGCGGTAGAGCCTGGCAATCAACCTTAATAGGATCACTATCATAATATCTACCTCAGCAAAGTACTTGTTCCTCTTTTTCAGCTATTATCAACGGGCGACCATGTCTAAAAGGAGCAATCACCCGCGTAGCTGGGAACCCATTACACTTTAGGATCTTCACAGTATATTCTACCGACGCTCTCTTGTAAGCTTGCGAGTGTTTTCGCTCAATATAGGCATCAACATTATGTTGAAGGACAAAAATATTCGCCATCTTGCTTATACACTCAATTAGATTAGAAAAAAAATCGTCAAGATAGTGCAAGGAACACAAAGCTATAACCATGTCGAATTTACCCAAGTGCATTGTTGCAAGTTCCGCTATATCTGCTTGAATATATCTAAAGTCATATTGCGTGTTGTCTGCCCACTCAAATACCGCCTTGACAAAATTTCCTTGAGCAATACGTTTACTGTTAAATTCTATTCCTACCACTTGCCGAGCCCCATGGCGCAACATCTGGATTGAAATGAAGGCGTTATTGGCCCCTAGTTCCAAAATACGTTTTCCTGATAGCGAGGGGAGATTATGTTTTAAAATATAATGCCAACACCCATATCCAGTATCTACACTCCAGATGGAGCCAATTCGCAGTCCAGCACCAAAATAGACTGGCGCACACCGTCGATCGTCTGCTAAGGGTATGGTTTTGTTTTTAATCCTTTCCTTTATACTCGAGTTTAGACTACCAAGGTAAGTGATTGATAGACTATGCATAATAGACAATCTTGTAATACGATTCGCGTTTAAACAAACAGTAGGGCGGCTCGCGACTTGCGCGAAACCGCCCCTTGGTAGAAACTTACAGACTCTATCCCAAAGTCAGTGAGGTTTCTACCATG
>DAOTUB010000267.1:0-10438 GCA_034437455.1 Anaerolineae bacterium
AAGGGATTGAAATCATGTCGCGTGACTTGATACCCATAATGTTCAACATGGCATATCCTCCTGGTCTTTGCGCTAATTATACCATGCCCCCAGATGTGGGGGGTGTCATGCGAACTACCAGAGAGCCAACATGGTAAAATCACAGTTATGAATCCACCAAAACGTAACGGGGTTCAGACTATTCCAATTCCTGGTTAGCTCGCCAACTTTGTCTAGTGTTGTAGAAGCAGCGCGGACCTATCTCGATGGAAAAGAAGGACCATCGCATGATGCCTACACGCGCCTGTTGTGCCGGAGCCAGTCGGATGGAGAAGCGTTGTGGCAAAAAGTACAGGCGCTCGTGTAGCTTACAAATGTTGGTATTAAATGATTCGACGTTGGACAAGCCCTATGCAGAGAAAATAGATTGGGTGACACATCCTCAACTGCGTAACTTGTAATGATTTCGATCATTGCCTGATAATATCAGGCTTTGCTAGTCAAGGGATGCTCCACCGATAAAAGCAACATTTACGACGATCTCGTCAGTGGACCGGGCGCTTTCATCAGCTACAAGATATTTTCCATCGGAAAAAGTCTGCCAGTTGGAGGGGGAGCAAAAATGATCGAACTGCGTGGCGAGAAGGTAATCTTACGCACTCTGGAGCGAGAGCACTGCCGCGAACTGTGGGAAAACTATGAACCGGCCGAGCCACTGCCCACCGAACCACTGAACCCCGGCCTATCGAACGAAGGGGCGGACAAGTGGTTCGAGGAGATGCAAGCCAAACAGGGAAGCAAACAGTTCTATCTAGGCATCTTTACCCAGGATGGCAAGCTGGTGGGCGACGTCCAACTCGCCCACATCGATTGGCGGCATCGCACGGCCACCATAGGCTCAAGCATCGCTCGCCGGGTCGACCGGGGACAGGGGTATGGAAGCGACACCGCATTAACGTTGCTGCGTTTCGGCTTCGAGCACCTGGACCTCTACCGGGTCGCTGCCACTGTAGCCGAGTACAACGCGGGCGCTCGGTCAATCCTGAAAAAAATCGGCTTTGTCGAAGAGGGGCGCGAGCGTCAGGCTGTTTACTGCGGCGGTCGGCGTTGGGATCGGGTGTTGTACGGGCTGTTACGAGCGGACTTTAAGTAAAGGCCGCATTGGAGGAGATGATGAGTGCAGTGATCGCCATTTTCATCGCGGCGCTATTTTTCGCCCTAATTGGGACGCCGGCAGCGCGGCAGGCGGCATTCAAAGTAGGCTTGATCTCCATGCCGCGCGCCGATCGGGCGCACCACGAACCCACGCCGATGTTGGGCGGGGTCGCGATCTATCTCGGCGCGACAGCGGCGCTGGTGTTCGGCGGGATCGGGGTCTGGATTTTTTCCGGGGGCGCTGGAACCTGTACGAGCTGGCGGGCATCCTGGCCGGCGCGACGGTGATGAGCGGGGTCGGCCTGTGGGACGATCGCGCCCGGCTTCGTCCGTTGGTCAAGCTGCTGCCCCAGTTGGCAGCCGCCGCCCTGCCCATGCTCACCGGCGTCCACGTTCGCTTGCCGCTTCCCATGCCGGTGAACGTCGCGCTGACTGTGCTCTGGGTGCTGTACGTGACGAACGCGATCAACTTTTCGGACAATATGGACGGCGTCGCGGCGGGTATCTCGGCCGTCGCCGCCGCCTTTTTCACCTTGATCGCGGCGATGAACGGCCAATACCTCGTCTCGGCGCTGGCGGCGGCGGTGATGGGGGCCTGTGTAGGTTTTTTGCGCTACAGTTTGCCGCTTCCCAAGGCGAGCATCTTTATGGGAGACGCAGGATCGCTCTTCCTGGGCTTCATCCTGGCGAACCTGGGCATCAAGCTGCGCTTCCCCGACAATGTCAACATTGTGACCTGGATGCTCCCGGTGCTGGTGCTGGGGATACCTCTGTTCGACACGACGATGGTGTTCATCTCGCGCTTCCGGCGCGGCAGCCCGTTGTTCCAGGGAGGGGTCGACCACACCTCACACCGTTTATCCAGAACGGGATGGGGGCCGTTGGGAGCGACGCTGGCACTGGATCTATTCGGCGGCGTATTGGGAATGATAGCGGTGTTTGTGATGCAGGCGAACCTGGCAGAAGGGTATGCGCTGGGAGGGCTGGCCCTGTTGTTGGCGTGCTTTGTACTGTGGCAAATTGAATGGCGACTTTCGTATGCGCTGCGGACTGGTAACTCTCAGGTCGATGAATAGAACATATTGATCTGTCTTGCAGTGCCAAGATCAGCGCCTGGATGGCGAAAAGTGACAGTACGAGCAGCACGACACAGAATGGAAAAGGAAAAAGCGAACGTTACATCACGATCGGTTCGCCTGTGGCCGGCGTTGCGTCTTTCCACTCGCGCCAGGCCAACGTCCACAGTGCGGGGTCAGTCATCAGGTAGCCGTCGGCGGTCAACTCGAACAAATCCCGCCGGCGCCGCCGCCACCAGCGCCCGGTGATCGGGGGCCAGCGCGCCGCTACGCTCCGCTCGCCTCGTCGCGCAGTGGTTCGACGGCGCCGTGAAAGACGCGCCCCTCCACCTAGTGGATTTTCACCGCAGTGCACTAGCCTCGAGCAGGTAAAGGGTGACTGCCATCTGTCTGTCACCTGCGATTCAGTACAATCTCTAGCAGTGCTTCTTGCGCCTCGGTAGACAACCCTAGATCATCAATCTCGGCCTGAAGATCGTCGAGCGTGCCATACCCGCCCAGGTAACCGTTCACCCGCGCTGCCGCTGTCGAGTTGACAAAATCGGCCGGATCGGGATATAGGGCCGCAAACTCGCCCATAAAGGTGGGCGACTGCCGCAAGCGGTATTTTTGGTGATAGTCCTCAGCCAGGTAGAACGTGGTAGCCGGGACGATCTCGGTATAGACTCGGCAACCACATTGGGTTTCATACTGTTCCTTCGATGCCTCGGCCAGCCGTCGCTGCTCCTCGTCTTGGTAGAAGATAATGGAGGCGTATTGTCGCGACCAGGCTGGCCGGGTTGGGTTGTGGCCGGTCCAAAACACATCCAAAAGTTCCTGGTACGAAATCTCGGTCGGATCGTACTCGATCTGGACCGTCTCGGTGTGATCGCCCAGCTTGTGGTATGTTGGATTCTCGGCGGTGCCACCGGCATACCCGACGCGGGTCCGTATCACACCAGGGAGACTCCCAAACCGGGAGTCGGGTCCCCAGAATCAGCCCATCGCGAAGGTCGCCGTCGCAGTTTCGATGGCATCAGCGTCTATGGAGGAGGTGGAGTAAAGGCGCAGATATTCGCCGTATCCCTCCCTCTCCAAATCCTCTTTGGGAATGAAGCGCAGGGCAGCGGAGTTGATGCAGTAGCGTAGCCCCGTGGGCGGCGGGCCATCCTGGAAGACGTGTCCCAGGTGAGAGTCCGCCTGGCGGCTCCTTACCTCCACCCTCAGCATTCCGAGCGACCGGTCTTTAATCTCCACGATGTGTTCCGGTTCCAACGGTTTGGTGAAGCTAGGCCAGCCGGTGCCAGAGTCGAACTTGTCCAGCGAGCTAAAAAGCGGCTCCCCGGAGACCACGTCCACGTAGATGCCTTCCCGATGGTTGCCCCAATATTCGTTCTGGAAGGGGGGCTCTGTCCCGTTTTCCTGGGTGACGCGGTACTGCGAAGGTGTGAGCATAGCTCTTAACTCACTCGGAGACGGTTTTTCAAAGTCCAGCCAGGGCCTGGTCTCTTCATCGGAGGAACTGAGTAAATTCTCATTTGGGCCTGTTTCCGAATCCGCTGTACCATCCCGTGGTGCAGGCTTGGAACGCGCCCCGGTCAACAGACCAAAGACGGCGAGGGCGAGAAGCGGTAATCCTATGGCAAGGGTGCCAGGAAATTTATCGATCATAGTACACCTCACTTTATATGCATTCTATTTCTTAAGCGTAAGCGTTTAGGGGATAGGCGCTGTTGGGAGTGGAGCTGGCACGGAGTTGCGCGAGTTGCGGTTGACCTGCTCACGTAGAAAAGACACCTTTTTAACCTCGGCACGCAAACGAGCAGTTCCAACGCCAATTCCTGAACCTATCGCTGCTACTGTACCATGTTCACATTGCAATGTCGTTAGAGGAACGTTAGAGATCGGTTAGAATTGAACAAGGGATTCCCTCATTTGATATAGGTGTGTTTCAAATGGGTTGAGTAGCCGCGCTTTCCATAGCGCGCGCTATGGAAAGCGCGGCTACCTCCAACCGAAATGAAACACACCCATTTGATATAGCTCCAGGTGCGTAGTGGTAGGTTATGGGGCAGTGATTTTGGGGCAACTCGCTCTTGAATTTAGGGAGCAATGAGGACCTTCTTGAAAGCTGCCTGCTGAATTATGACCAGGCCACCATACCCTCGCGGTGGAGCGCGCCAACCCAGTCCACCGCGCCGCTGCCATATTGTTGTTCGATCTGACGGAGCGTCAGGGAGCCGTTCAGTTTCGGAACCAGTGGAGCGTAGCCGGTTGGCACAGGCACAACCTGGCTTCTGTGGATGAGCACCTCAACGTCGGTTTCGGAGCGACGGATGAACTCGCCTACAGGACATAGTTCAGCGTACAGCGGAATTTCGTGGGGTTTGAGATTTGGGGTGTGGAGCGCGGTTTGAATGAGCGGATCTTTTTCTTGCTCTGTGAGCATCGCCTGGGCGCGACAGCCTCCGTGGCAGGTCGCAAACGCCGAGCACGCCGTACAATCGTCAGGCACCAGCGAGCGCCAGTGGGCCATACCATCGCCGTGCCACACCTCCTCTACAGACTGTGAGCCAAGATCTCCGACAATGAGAGGCGCGTGATTGCACGGACGCATTCGTCCCCACGGATCTATGGTGGCAAAGGCGCTCCCGGCCGTGCAGCCCCTGGAGGACGAGGCTTCAAAGCATTGGGGGATGCAATTGCCAAACCGAATGGGATGTCCCCCCGCGCGCATGGATTCGATGGCTATGACGGCGGCGCGTAGCTGCGCCCGACTGGGTGTGATGCCTGCTACCGGCGCGCCGATGAATCGGTTGCAAACGACGTGGTTGGCCCCCAGGCTCAGGGCCAGGTCGAGCGTCTCAGCGATGCGGTCCCAGTTGTTCTGGTTGATGACGATGCTGACAGCCATGTCCAGCCCCGCGTCGGCAGCGCTGCGGATGTTGGCTGCTGTCTCATCGAACGAGCCAGGCGCGCCGCTGAAAGCCTCGTGGGTGGCCGCGTCTGGCCCATGCAGAGAAATGAGCAGTCCTTCACAAACAGCAGTGTTGCGCAATAGTTGTATCAGAGCAGCGGGACGGGGCCATCTCCCATTGGTGAACAGGGTAAAGGGGATTCCATGCCCCTCGATCGCGCCAACGATCTCGGAGAAACCAGGGTGCAGCGTTGCTTCTCCCCCGGTGAGTTTGAATTGCTGGGCATGAGGCGCCAGACGGGCGATCAGGTCGCGCCATGCTTTCCCGTCTAAAGAGACCGGGGTTGAGGCAATCGTAGGTTGCACAAAACCCCGGTCTCTATACACATTGCCACAGCCAGGACACTGATTGTTACAGGCTGACGTGAGTTCCAGGTAATAGGCTACCGGCAAGAAGAGCACCGGGGTCAGCACCCCATCAACGGGACAGGCGCAATTACAGTCGCACTGGTGAGAGGAAACCAGCCGCTCGCCCAGGTCAGTGGGATTTTGTGTCAGAATCACGCGCATCGCCTCCTCCTCATTCTGCTCACAAGGCCGGCAGATCTAGCACTTGTCGGCACAGCATTTGCAGGGCCTGCAAGGACTCGCTCGTCTCGGCAGGTGCCTGAATGACGTCGAGGATGCCTTGAGCCAGAGTCCGAGCCGCTTCGGGGGGAAGCCGGGTATCCAATAAACGGGTGCCAAGGCGATCAAAGAACCGATCCGGCTCGCGGCCACGCCGCTGGGCGACCAACTGGGATGCCAGACCATAACATCTGGCGGCGGTGACGTAATCCTCCTGGCGTTGGGCAATTTCCCCGCGGGTTTCCTCGATGTATCCCTGCAAAAGCCGGTCGTCCAGGAGGGCGGCGCTCTTGCCGATCCGATCCAGAGAAGCGGCCACCTCGTCATCCGGGCGCGAACCGCTCAGAAAGTAGGCCAGTGCCAGCTCGAACTCGCTGCGCGTGATGAGCCACTGGTCGCCGTACTTTGACGCCAGCTCCAGGCTGCGCTCCAGGTATTCCTCCGCGCTCTGGAAAAACGCCTCGATCGCCTTGTGGGTGTAATCGTCGCCGATCTCTTGCAAATAGACGGCACGATCTCGCTGCTGCCGCCCGTACACGTTCAGCAGACTGGCCAACAAGGGTTCGTCGCGGATCTCTTCCGCCAGCGCGATCCCGCGTTCCAGGTAGCTTCCTGCCTCCTCGTGTCGTTCCATGTGGCGGCGGATGTTTGCCAAAGATTGGTAGGCCATGATCTGCCCGCGAGCTTCGCTCACCTTGTCGAAACTGCGCAGGGCCAGTTTGGTGTACCGTTCCGCGCTCTCCAGATCTCCCCGGTCGCGGTCGATCTCGCCCTTGGTCAGATAACTGTACGCCAGGTCACGCTCCAGCCCCAGCCGCTTGCGTTGCGTCAGGGCGATCCGGCACAGCACGTCGGCCTGCGCCAGGTCGCCCTTGAGCCGATAGACGTAGGCCATGTTGTTCGTGGCAGAGGCCACCAGCGGTTGATTGCCCGCCTGTTTGCTGACCTCGATCGCCTTTTCGTAATGCCCAATGGCCCGGTCGAGGTCGCTGGTGAGCTGGTACAGTTGACCCAGGTTGTTGTGCAGTTCTCCGATGGTTCTGATTTTACCGGTCTTTTGAGCGAGCCGCAACGCAGCTTCGTACTCCTTCCCGGCCAGCTCGGGATCCGTCGAAGCCGCAATGACGCCCAACAGATTATGGGCATGGATGCGGTTGTCGGGTGACAGCTTTTTCTTGGCCAGCATGCTGCGGCAGATCGCGCGGGCCTGTTCTACCTCACCGCTGAGGCGCAGCGTCTCTGCCCTGCGCAGTTCAAGCGTGTCCCGAACGTCGGTGCGGCCGGCGATCTCCATCTCGCCGAGCAAAAACTGCATGCGCATCAGGTGGTTGTTTCGCTGCGCCTCCACAAACCGGTCGTCAAAATAGGCGCTTCCATCCTGCTCGCTGACCTTCAAGTGATAATGTAGGCACTCGGCCTCCAGACGCCACTGTTCCCATTCGGTTCCGCCGATGGTGGCGCGACGGACGGGACCTTTCGGAACGTCGAACTCGAGTCGCTCCTTGGTTTGCCGCGCCAGCTCGCCGATGCGCGGCTCGTAGTAGCCGGTGATGACTTGGCGCGCCAACTTGCGCCGCACGTCGCCGGTGGGGTCTACGTAGGGCCAAGCGTGCTCGTTGATCAGATGTTTCATCTCGTCGTGCAACGTGCAGTGACCGGTCGCCGGATTGTACCTGACGAAGGAAAGCTCGGTCAACCGCCGCATCAGTTCTTGAGCGTCTGAATCGGAGATATCGAACAGAGCGGACAGCAGGTGCGTGTCGCTGCGCCGGCTGATGTGAGCCATGTAGAGTACAGCGCGGTCCAGAGATCCTTTCAACCCTCGAATCCGATCCACCAGCTCGAACTCGAACCGTTCGAGCAGTTCGCGCCACTTCTCTTCCGGTAGTGTCTTCAACTCCGCCAACGATTGCTCGGTGATCTCTGGGAGAGGAACGTCCCGCGCAAGCCATTCAGCGGCCAGGGAGAGCAACACAGGCCGCCCGCTGGTCAGAAGGTGGAGCTTTTCACGCATCTGGGGTGCGATCAAGTTTTCCCTGTCCACCGTCTCAAAGAACTCGGCGCTCTCCTGGCGGTCAAAGTTGTCCAGCTCGATGTACGTGGTCTGTTCGGGTTCAAAATTCCGCTTGTATTGGGGCCAGACATTCTCCCGGACGTTGCGGCCTGCCGAGATGAGAAGCGCGTTGGAAAACTGCTGGATATATCCTCTGCCAGCTCTACCCATCTCAGTCCCCCAGGCCTCCAGTGTGTCCGAGAGGAAAATAAGCTTTCGGCCTTCCAGCGCCTGGTTGATTTCCCGCACGCCGATCTGCAGGATTTCCTTTTCCCGGGCCTGGGCTTCGAGGATGGGCAGGTCATAGTATTCGTGCGATAGCTCCTCTATGCTCTCCAGGAGTTGAGGAAAGTTTTCCGAGCCTAAATGTTGGGCCAGAAACATGATCTCGTACTGGGGGCTGTAGGGATGTTCGGCAGTGTCAAAATAGACGACGGCGAACTCATCGCGCGGACCGTAGCGATGCAGCACGTCGAGCAGTAACCAGGTTTTGCCCACGCCGCCGTCGCCCTGCACGGCGATCACGTGCATAGTATTCCACTCGTGCGCCCACTTATCAATCAGGGCTAGTTCCTCTTCGCGCCCCACGAAAATATCAAACTTGGCCATAGTAATCCCTCCTCCCCTGTTGATCGGGTGGCGACCCGGACCTACGAGGATTGCAACCAATCACAAATCCGGGAGACACCGTCGTCGCCCAGGCGATGACGCAGCAGATAGCGCACCTCGGCATCCTGTTTGATCTCATCCGCGATTAAATCCGCGACAAGGCGCGGCTGGCTCCCCTTGGATAAAACCCTTACGTGCTGCTGAAGCATGGAGCGCAGTCCATTCTCATCCAATCCCTCATCCTGAAGCGCGTGGAACAACCATTCCACGACGGACAAGAGCTGCTGAGTCGCCTTGAGCGGAGTGTCCGGCAGATCCTGCCCCAAATTGTGAATCCAAATCTCGTAAAGGTCAAGGGCGATCTCGTTCAGGCGGCGATACAGCGCCTGGCTCTCTTGGGACCGGTGCGCCATGTCCAGCGCCCAGGTGCGTCTCATCAGATGATCGCGATAAAACGGTTCCCGGATGCCGGGATTGTCCAATACGCGCGCTCTCCGCATATCGCCCAGCAGATCGATCTCGTTCGTCTCTGGCGGCAACACGCCCGCCTGGGTCAACGCCTGCACCGTATTGGCGTTCACCCGTCTGAAAACGCTCAACGATTGTGCAGCCTCCCGTGTTTTGACTTCCAGGCCATTCAGTAGATCGTCAGCCACAGGCGACAGGTACGTTCGCACCAGCGGCTCCCGGTGTCGCGCAAAGTATTCCGAGACCGGTCCAATCGCAAACGCCTGGCTCGCCAGGTGATCTGCCAGGCCCCGAATCACCGTGGGATGTCCGCCGCTCAGGTATTGCACCTCATCGGCGAGCTGAATGACGGTCTGGTCATCCAGATCGATGTGAGCCGCCTGCGCCTGGCTCCATATCAGATCTTGAATGGGATGCTCGTCGAACGGCGTCAGGCTGATGCGCTGCGGAGCCGGGGGCCGGGGATGCGCTCGCTCATAACTCTCCCAGAACGAATCCACGTCGCGCCCCGCCACGATCACGCGCACCGTGATGATTTCTCGCGGGCCGGGATGGGTGCGTTTGCGCAAGTCGTTCAACAATGTACATAGCCACCGGTGGGCTTTTGCGTCAAGTTGCTCCACGCCGTCGAAAATCAGCAACACTGCGCGGCGTCCTTCGGGCAAAGGTGCGCCAAGTTTCTGGGCGACGTACGTGCAGACCGAATCTGTGGTCACATCAGACGATGACGATCCCGTGATAACGTGCACAAGGTAAAGGATCGGTTCCCCGTCCTCCCTGAGATTGAAATCAACGTAGCGAACGTTCCATTCCCGCCGAAGGATTTCGTCGGCTTCGATGGTGTGGATCAGACGTTGCAAAAGATAGCTCTTGCCGTATCCGGCCGGCGCGCCGATCAGCGTGTAGGGAGAGCGGGAAGCCCGTAACCGTTCCACCTGGAGCAGATGCAGCTCGTTCTCGCGGTTGACGAACTCGATCGCATGGGCGCGATCTTTTGCCCCGTCGTCCTCGGCCAGCGTCAATCCCGCCCGCAGCGTTTCAATCTCCTGCTCCAATCGTCGTTCATCCTTGATGAGCTGGAGTGGAATGTCGGCCTGCTGGACGAACTCGGACTTTCGCTCGCGGATGAGGCGCAAGTTCTCCTCTGCTTCGGTCAGGAGACGCTTCAGTGACTCGACTTGGCTCTCAGATTGCATACGGTGTTTTTTCTTCCACATATCAACTGTTCCATCCAAGTATAGTTGATTTCTGTCAGTCGTCAAATTGGCTGAGCGCCATCTGGAAAAGTGAGAAGTGGGTTTCCAGACCCGCGCTCGGCCGATTCAGCTCGCAGAAAGAAGGTTTTTAACTAGGACGCGGAGATTAAAATCCAAACGATGGGCAAAGTTGACCCGACTAACGAAGGGTGATATACTGGGTATTGGTCGTACAATGGAAACCAGATCTATTGGACTTTGGATAAAAGTTTTTAGCCTACCACCACATATACGTTCTTCGCTTGGCGAACCGGTATATATAGGGGTTTGGCATTTCTGTTCAGGATTCAAGTCCTAGACAAGCCTTTCTTTACCCGCA
>DAOTUB010000268.1:0-3614 GCA_034437455.1 Anaerolineae bacterium
TCCTGCCTGGCCTTTTGCTGAAGCGCCAACAGCCCCAAAAAGCCCCACACGCCCAAGCCGGCCAGGAGGCCCATCAAGGGGCCACGACTCTGAGTGTACCAGATCGCGATGAGTTGAACCAAAAAGATAAAGATATACGATGCGGCGCGCAGCATATCCGCCGCGCCTGTCTCCTCCTCGGTCAGGATGGAACGGAAGGCGTCCACGATGCGAGCCAAGGTGGGGGGCACGGCCATGATCAAATAGGCGGCGACAAAGATAGCGTTGCCCATGTTGGAGGCCACACGCCGGGTCACGTCTCCGCCCCAAGGCAGCGGGTCTAATTTGTTCCGCTGGATGAGGCCATAGAGGGCGATAGGCAGGCTATTGAGGATGATCACGGTGAGCAACCGTTCGAGTTGAGCGCGCGTGCGCAACCCCTGCAGGATCATGAGGAACACTACGATGTAAGCGAGCGTGGTGTACGTCCCCTGCAACCGCTGGTAAGAACCAAAGAGACTGACGTAGGGAGTGACGGAGAGAATCGTGCTGAGCAGATAGATGGCGACCGTAAACATCGTGGGAAACACCAAGGGCGTGCGCCAGGTGAACCCAATATCGCGCCGGCCGTTGACTCGTTCCTCAATCAATTTGACGAACCAGGCGGCAGCCATGATAAGGGCAAGGGTGCGCAGCGTGGTCAACTTGTCCGGCTCAAAGACCCGGCTGGAATAGACGTTGAAAAAGAGCGGCGTGATGACCACGGCCAGGGTCCAGCACATCTCCAGAATTTTGTCACAGAACGCGGAAAGTTTGGTTGAATGCATCAAGTACTCCTCCGTAAATAGATCTGTAGCCGCGGATTCCATTCCGCGCCGCGCTATGGAAAGCGCGACTACATTTTCGTCCTTCAGGGTGAACGGAGTTCATGGTGACTCCTCTCTTGTATTGTTGGTAAATGGGTATATTGGCAAGTTGGTATACTAGTACATCGGCAAGCAGTTCCCAATCTACCCGTCCGAAGGACGTACCATGCTGCTATTCTCTTGAAACCAAGTCAGGGTCCGCCGCAAACCTTCCTCGAAAGATGTCCGAGCCTCAAATCCCAGCACCTCCCGGGCGCGGCTTGCGTCAGGCACCCGACGGCGTGTATCCTCAAAGTAAGGACCAAAGGCGGAGGTGTAGGGGACGTGGGTGATCTCTGACGAGGAACCCGTCAACTGCCGGATGAGGCGCGCCAACTCGCCGACGCTCACCTCGTGGTTCGAGCCGATGTTAAACACCTGCCCGACGGCCTCCGGGACCGTGGCGGCTCGGATCGTGCCCTCCACCGTGTTCGCCACGTAGGTGAAGCAGCGCGTCTGCTCCCCATCGTCGTATACCGTCAGCGGGTCGCCCCGTAGCGCCTGAGTGATGAACATGGCGATGACGCTGCCGTACCCCTGGGGGTCGAGCCGCGGGCCGTAGACGTTGAAATAGCGGAGAGCTGTGACCGGCAGTCCCTGCTGGGCGTAGGCCAGGGCCAGGTACTCGTCAATCGCCTTGGCATCGGAGTAGGACCAGCGGCCAACGGAGGTGGGGCCGAGCAACCGGTCATCCTCCTCCCGCAGGGGCACCTGCGTGGATTTGCCATAGACTTCGGAACTGGAAGCGATGACGGTTCGCACCCAATACTTGAACGCCAATTCGAGGACGTTCTCTGTGCCTCGAATATTGGTGAGGATGGACGTTAATGGATCGTCGACGACGTACTTGACGCCGACCACCGCCGCCAGGTGATAGATCAGATCGGTCTGGCGGATGACGCGTTCCAGAGTATTGAAATTGAGGATCGAGTCGTTGACAAAATGAAAACGCTCGCTTTCCAGATGGTGCTCAATGTTGGCGACCTTCCCCACCGAGAGGTTATCGAGTACCGTGACCTCGTGCCCCTGCTCCATCAGGACATCCGTCAGATTGGAACCAATAAAGCCCGCGCCGCCGGTAACAAGAATACGCATCGTTCAACTCCTCTTTTTTGAAACAACGGACATATGTATCTTCTCAATAACTTGGGGTGAATCTGTTCGTAGTGCGCACTTCAGTGCGCTTTTAGGGGCGCTAAAGCGCCTACTACGAACAAGCCCCCGGTTTATTGAGAAGATACGGACATATCATACTTCAGCCGGGGCAAAAGTCAAGCCTATTTGTGTATCGGGGCAGCGGATTGCCTTCGGCACAGCGGATAAGCGGATGAGGATACTTTTTTCACCGTGGAAAACTCGCCTCCGGTAAGCGTTCAGCAGCAATTATAACAGTGCTTATTCGCTGTCCGGTAAACACGTACAGCCAATCCTCTGACGCCAATAAAATGGGAATGAAACAAAAAAAGCCCCGGCCAAAGCCGGAGCTTACCTGATGCGCCGCCCGCCGCGCCTAACCCGTCGGAGCGTGCTGGGTCTGCACCTGCGCGCGCAGCCGCCTAATCAAAAATACGATCGCTCCCACCACCGAGACAATCGAAACGAGTGAGCCTACCGCCGCCGCGCCAATCATCATCACCCGCCGCGTCCGCTTACTCAGAGCAAACTGACGCCCGGCATCGTCGACCAACTCGCGCCCCAGGCTGTGTACAAAGGCCGGCGAAGGTCGCACGGGCCGCAGGCTCCGCTGCAACCGCTCGGAAAGCTGGAACAAGGGAGCCAAGTGTTCACGTTCCTCCTCGGTCAGTTCGATCTGCCGCACGGCCGCCGGTCGGCCAGAAAGACCCTCGACGTAGACTGCCAGTATCTCGGCCTCTCTTTTCTCATCCATCTCTTGCTCTCCCTGTATCTATTCCAATTCTTCCCACTCGCTGGACAGGTCCTCGCGCAACGACGTCAATGTCCGGTGATAGAGCGACTTGATCGCTCCCTCCGTCCGTCCCATGATTTCCCCGATCTCGACGTTGCTCATCCGCTCCACGTGTTTCAGGATGATCAATTGCTGCCGATCCGGCGGCAACCGACGAATCGCCCGGAGCAACACAGCTTCCTCGTCCAACTTTTCGGTCGTAGTGTCGGGATCTCGACCTGAGGGCGATTTCAACGTCGCCAGTTGGTCCAGCGAAATGAGCTGCCGTCGACTGTGATCTCGATGCCAGTTAGCTACCAGGTTGTGCGCGATGCGGTACAACCACGCCGAAAAGGGCGCGCCACGGTCTTCGTAACGTGGAAAATGCTTCAACGCCTGGTAGAAAGTGCGGGCGGCCAAGTCTTCCGCGTTCTGTCGATGGCCTGTACGATAGTAAATATAGTTGTACACTTTATCCACGTATCGCTCATAAAGAAGCCCGAACGCCTCCGGCTCTTCTTTTGCACGTGCAATAAGTGTCGAATCGCTCTCTTCGTGCATAGTCTGTCCTGTGCCAACATACGAGGAGAGCGACAGGTTCTCAATGGTGAAAACACCGCCGCGCTCCTACAGTTACGCTGCTTCGCATCCAGTATACCACAAGGGACAGGGATCGGTCAACTTGACGCAGGAACAAGGGTATAATTCAGAACTCTGGGGGACAGGTTTCTTTTTTCTCCAGACTGTATCTTTTCAATAAAACGGGGCTATGTAGCCGAGGTTTCCATACCTCGCGGGCCTGCGCGCTATGGAAAGCGCGGCTA
>DAOTUB010000269.1:0-25671 GCA_034437455.1 Anaerolineae bacterium
GGTGCTGTTCGTTCTTGCGAAACATATGTCTTCCTACCAGATGTGTTCATCGTTCACTCAGGTTAATGGTAGTAGTCTACCAAATTGTGGAAAAAATGCCAGTCGGTGACCTTTTTTCAGTAGAGCCAACCATATAACACGCAAAGCGGAGGTGCCCCACCCCGACCGAGATCGAGCGGGCGGCCTGGGAAGGCACCCATCGACATCGACGGCGTCAACGACGCGGCGAAACCGCTATGCCTGGCGATACCCGGTCACAAAGCGGCGCGTTTAGCCCTCAGCGCGGCGGAAGCTATTGACGCTGAACTTGAACACTTGCCTGAGGATGTAAAGCCGGGGATTGACCGATTGGTGCAGCAGAACAAGTTCCGGCTCAATCGGCCCATTCACAGAAATGAGCATTTGGATCAAATCGAAAAGGTGCTAGCACAACACGCGCGTCGCCTGATCTGAATCAACCGCTCGTGACACAACACCTCACATAGAACGAAAAAGGGGCGGGTACAATCTCCGCCCCTCCCCTCTACGATACTACGGCCCACCACTACCGCCCGCGACCACGACGCCCGCTCAGGGCCGCCGACGTCCCGCGGTCGCTACGCGGGCCGCCCACCGAACCAGAGGCGACAATCGCGTCAAAAGCGGCCGGGTCCAGGTACTCGGGCGCATAGGTCTCCCCGTACTGCCCCAGCGTGCGCACAAAGGCGCGCAGGTGGTTCTCGGATCCCTTGATCAAGTTCTCGTACACCCGCGCGACGTCCGCGTGGGTGACGTCCGCCAGGCGCTCCTGCAAGTCAACGATGTCCAGATCTTCGATCAACGCCCCCACGGCCAACGCCTCAGTCAGCGAGACGCTACCGCGCGCCACCAGCTCGTCGTACAAGTCCTGCAGCGCCGCGTCGGTAAACTCGCCCACGCCGGCGCCCGTGATCGGATCGGTCAGCCCGTAGCGCGCGATCAGGGTCTCGATGGCGTCCATATGCGTCTGCTCACTGCGGGCGATGTTCTGGAACACCGGCAGCTCCCACGTTTCGTACAGCGCGCTGTACACGTCGCGGGCGAGCTTTTCCTCTTCCCGCATGTATAGGATGCCCTGTATCTCGGCGTCGCTCAGCGGCTCACCGGCGGCCTGCGCCGCGACAGGAGGCACAAACACAAACCCTGCCAGGGACAGGACCAACGCGGCCAACAGGCCAACAAACGTCAAATTGAACTTTTTTTGCTTCATCTCGATTCTCCTTGTCTGTTATATCCATCATCTCAATATCGTTTCATCCATAGGGGCGGTCTTGACCCCTCCAACACTGCTGCTATGATAACACAGCGTGATGAAGGACTTGTGAAGCGGGTATGGGGAACCAATGAAAACCTGAGACATCCTCAACCCGTCATTCCGAGCGCAGCACAAGGAGCGCAGCGACTGGAGCGGAGTCGAGGAATCTCTGTCTACAATGCCCAAACGGCCTCGATCACCGAGGAGATTTCTCGGCTACGCTCGAAATGACGGATTTACTCCAGAACCGTCGCTCCCTCAACTCGTCATTCCGAGCGCAGCGCAAGGAGCGCAGCGACTGGAGCGGAGTCGAGGAATCTCCGCCTACAATGCCCAAACGGCCTCAACCCCCAGCTCTTCGACACGCCCCAAACGTGCGCCGTCAAACGACTGATGGTATAATCTACCCAAACGCCACACATTGGAGGTCAATGCCATGAAACCATCAACCATCGTCACCCTACTCGCTTCCCTGGTCGCACTATCGGCCGCTGTCGCAGCGGCCACCGGCCTGTTCTCCAAACAGGCAGGCGAACCCTTTTCGTTCAACACTCTGCGTGGCCAGACCGCTCACATCTACGGCCGCGGCCTCTATCGCTACGATACGCGTTTCTTTGCCGCCGGCTTTCGGGGTCAGGACGCCGTCGCGCTCTTTATCGGCGTGCCCCTGCTCGTCGTCGCCATCGCCCTGTACCAGCGCGGGTCTATGAGCGGGCAACTGCTGCTGACCGGCGCCTTGGGCTATTTCCTCTACCTCTATGCCTCCATGGCGCTGGGCGCGGCCTATAACAAGCTGGCCCTGCTCTACATCCTCATCTTTTCCGCCAGCCTGTTTGCCTTTATCCAGGTCTTTTCCGCGGTCGACCTGGACGTGATTGCCACCCACATCCCGGCCGGACTACCGCGACGCGGCCTGGGCATTTTTATGCTCGTGGCCGGTGGCGTCACGCTGGTGGTGTGGGGCGCGCCCATGGTCACGGCACTGCTCAAGGGCGGCCCGCCCGACAGGATGGACAGCTATACGACCATGGTGACGTATGCCTTGGACCTGGCCATTATCACTCCCGCCGCGTTCCTGTGCGGCGTGCTGGTCCTGCAAGGGCAGCCGTTGGGCTATGTGATCGCCATTCCCCTGCTCACCCTGGTCATCCTGTTGGTGCCGCAAATCATCCTCAGCACGATCTTTCAAAAGTCCGCCGGCGTGCCCTTTACGACGGGCGAGATGCTCGGCCCCGTCGCGGGCTTTGTAGTGTTGGGCGCCATCGCCACCTGGTTGCTCGTCGATATTCTCAAAAGCTTTTAGGCTCTAGTGAAAGAAGATTGGGTTGCCACAAAGACAGTGCGTAGCCTCCCCATGGGACAGAGGGCTCGGAGAAAAATCAAGAGGAAAATTGCACGGATACATTTCGCCAGTCCGTTGCTACTCTACGCAGGAGGATAACTATGCACAACGAGCACGCAACAGACACACCGCGGGCGTGGACCTGGGCCGAACAAATCAGCACCTACCGTTTTTGGGGTCTCGTGCTGTGCTACTTGCTGTCATTAATCGGCAGCACCCTTTTATCGACCTTTTTGCCCATCTTTCTCAGGGATCAGATCAACCTGACCATCGGCACCGAGACCGGCCTGCTGGCCTTGCTGATGGGCGTCGGCGGCCTGTTTGGGCTTTATCTGGCCTGGACCGCCACCCGTTGGCGACCCGTCTCACTGCTGATCGTCGCCGCGGGGCTACAATTGTTGGGCGGCTTGCTCCTCACCCGCACGTCTTTGGCTTCCGCACCGCTCCTGCGTTGGGCCGGCGCGTGGCTCTTGGGCCTGGGCTCGGGGACCATCACCCTGACCGTACCCGCCATCATCGTCGGCGGGCGCGGCGGTGCCGAGACCTTTGTCCTCGCTTTCGGCGTCACCGTCGTCCTCGCGCGGGTCGGCCAGATGGCGGCGCCCTATCTGATGGCAGAACTGTGGGACCGCTTTGGTGCCTCAGTGCTGGGCACGACGGTCGCCCTCTGTCTGGCGCTGGCCCTGTTGTCGCTGCTGCCCGTCCAGCGCGTCCTGTTCAGCGTGCCGCCCTCGCCCCGGGAAAAGACACTGCCGCCCACCCAACGGGCACCCGGCGCCGTCATCCTGGCGTGCCTGATCCCCTTTTACTGGCTGTATTGGCTGTACCGCGCGCACGGCGAAATCGCGTCCCTGGCCCCCACGCCGGCGCGCGCCATCCTGGCGCCGCGCGCGGCCGTGCTGTGCAGCCTGTTTGTGCCGCTCTTTACGCCAATCATCACGACCAAGCTCAATGACGCCTTGAACCAGCACGCCGTCCAGACCGGTCAACCGCCATACCGGACGTCGCGGGCCGTCTTTCTGGCATCGGTGCTGTTTTATCCCCTGGCCATGGCGTGGGTACAATCGGCGATGAACGAGATGATGGCAGATGTCAAACTTTAGTAGAATCCTCATCCACGGCGGGGCGCTCTCGCTGCTGAGTTCGCTGTACCTGCTCGCCGTGCTGTACTACAACCCGCGCCTGTTTCTACAAGACTACCCCGACGAGGTCCAGGCCCGCGTGCCCCCCAAGACGGCCCAGGAACGGCGCCAGAGCCTGCTGGTCGGGGTGCCGTTCCTGCTGTTGCTGATTGCTGTACCGACCCTCTCGACCCTGGCGCTCAAAAACCAAGCCGGCGGCGCGACTTTCTGGCAGCTCTTCCTCAACGCTTTCGGCGTCGTCTTTAGCTTTAACCTGGTCGACTGGCTGCTGCTGGATTGGCTCATCATCTGTACCCTCAAGCCCCGGTTTCTGATCATTCCCGGCACCGAAGGCATGGACAGCTACGAGGACTATGCCTACCACTTTCGGGGCTTTCTGATCGGCACGCTCTTGTCCCTCGTCGCCGGGCTGGCCATCGCCGCTGTCGTCGCGCTGCTATGAAGGGCCGAGTGGCATGCATAGGGCTTTAACGCCACTCATTCAACCAACGTACTTGCCCAATCAAGGCATCCGCTTCTGTCTCGGAGAGTAGCCGGTCCAGCGCCCGAATCAGCGCCGAGAGCGTCCAGCTCGATTGCGCCGCCAGGACGATGCCACCGTGGCGCGGATACGCCTGGGCCAGTGCGATAAAATCTCGCACATTGAACGTCAAGACACATCGCCCATGAGCCGTCGCGCCCAAGAGCTGCTGCTCGTCACTGGCATCCCGCGCCATCCAGGCGTTGGGTGTGCGCGTCACGTCATGTCCCCGCTCGATCAGCGCCGTGTACAGTGCCTTACTGGAGGCATCGGCGTCTAAATGCAAGCGCAACTCAGGCACGCGCCGCTTCCTGTTCCTGTTCTGCCTCAATCGCGCGATCGATCTCTGCCCGGTGTGCCGTATAGAACGCCAGCGCTTCCTTGACCTGAGAGGTGGTCAGATCGTACTCGGTGGCAATTTCTTGGGGAGACAGATCCCACTGTTCCGCGGCGACCACGACCGTCTGCACCCGGACCCCCGTGCCGCTCACTTTTGGCGTAGGGATCCCCGCCGCGCCCCGTCGATAGGTGATTTGGGGAAAATTGGGGTCGTCAAGGCCCTGACGCAGCGCGCCGACCTTTTCAGCCACCGCCCACATGATGAACTGGTTCAGTGAAACCCCTTGAGAGTCAGCACACTGCTCGGCTTCTTTTTTCAAATCGACCGGTAAATTCAAAGGATAGCGTGCCATCGACTAACCTCCTCTCGTGATACACATCTTATAAGACATCATATACGATGTGTAAACGAAAGTCAAGCTCGATTTTAATCTACCACCCACGCGGACCATCAGAGATCGGAAGGCCAAAAGCATCGACTCTGTTGGAGTTCTGATGCGCACCGGGTATAATTATAGGTGGGTAACTGCGATGGAAGATGAAACGGATCATTCCAGGCCAGTTTTGGTTGGACGGCAACGGGAAGCAGTGCTGCTGTGGCGCCAGTTTGAAACGGCCCGCAGCGGGCGATGTGACATCGCGTGCGTAACCGGAGAGCCGGGCATCGGCAAGACCCGCCTCCTGAAGGAAATAGCCCGGCGTGCGCTGCGGGCGGGCGCTATCGTACTGGGGGGCGGCGCTTCCGCAGTTGAGGGAATGCCGCCTTATCTGCCCTTCCTGGAAGCGCTGGGACAGTACATCCAAACCACCGCATCCGACCGGTTGCGCGATCAGGTTGGCCCGACGGCGTCTATCCTGGTGACTATTCTGCCTGAACTGGCTGTGCGTTTGGGCGAGGTCCCAGATGGCTATCCATTACCGGCCGAGCAAGCGCGCTTGCGGCTGTTTGAGGCGGTCGGTGAGTTTCTGACGGCCATCGCTGCGTCCGGCGGGCTGTTGCTCACCCTCGACGATCTCCAATGGGCCGACGCCGCCAGCCTGGACTTGCTGTGTCATCTGGCCCGTCGATGCATAGCCGCGCGGATGTTAATCCTGGGCGCCTACCGTGAGGGCGAGGTGGGACAGAACCCGGCGCTAGAATGGACACTAGCCGAGCTTGACCGTTTGCGGGTGCTCACTATTCTGACCCTGATCCCGCTCCGGACCGAGGAGATAACGACACTGGCCACCAATTACCTGGATGGGCCGGTTGCCCCGGTGGTTGGACAAGCCCTGCACGCCCACAGTGAAGGCAATCCCTTCTTTGCCGAGGAATTGCTGCGCGGATGGCTGGAGACCGGCGCTTTGACCTGCCGTTCGGACGACCCGCAGGGCCATCCCGGCTGGAGCCTGGTCACGCCGTTGGAAAACACCCTGCCGCCAAGCATCGTGGGCGCGGTGCGCCAACGGTTGGCGCGACTGGCCCCGGCGGTCGTAGACATTCTCCGCATTGCGGCGATCATTGGCCGCACGTTTACGACCGCGCTGCTGGCCGAGGTAGAGGAGCGTGAAGCTGAAGCGCTTGAGGAAGGCCTGCTGGCCGCCGAACGCGCGCACTTGATCCGCGGCGACCGGGCCGGCAGGTTTACCTTTGGCCACGACAAAGTCCGCGAGTGCCTGTACGCCGAGGTGAGCAGCGCCCGGCGGCGGCGCCTACACGGGCAGATTGGCCTGGCGCTGGAGGCGCGCGCGACCCAGACGCGCACGCAGCGCCTGGTCGAGATAGCTTTTCACTTTGCCCGCAGCGACGACCGCGTCCGCGGCATAGACTACTCCCGGCGCGCCGCCGAGCAGGCCCTGCGCGCTTGTGCGCCCCAGGAAGCGCTCACCCACTACCAGGCGGCCCTAGACTTGCTTGAGCCGGACGATGAGCGGCGCGGCGACCTGTTGTTAGCACTGGGCGAAGCGGCACTCCCAGCCGCCGCCGCCGAGCGCGCCATATCGGCCTGCCAGGCCGCGCAGGCGTGGTTTCAAGATGTGGGCGACCTGACCGCCGCGGCCCGCGCCGCCTATGCTTTGGGACTGGCCTACCGGCGGATGGACGCGCCGCTGGCGGCGCAAGCGGCGCTGGAGCGGTCACTGGCCTTCCTGGCGCATGCCAGCGCCGCAGGGTCAGAGACCGTGTACGTCCTGACGGACCTGGCGGATCTGCTTGGCGTCGTCCTGGGCCAGCACGAGGAAGCGCTCGTCTATGGACGACGGGCGCTAGAGGTCGCGCAGCGCCTGGGAGATGGTGGCCTGGAGGCCGCTGCCGGCCGCGCACTCGGATTTTTGCTGGTGCGCGAAAATGACGTCCCGGCCGGTTTGCCCTTGCTGGAACGCGCGTTAGCGCTGGCCCAGGCCGCCGGCGATCTGGCTGAAGCCGCCAAGTGCTGCACATGTCTGGCCCAGGCGTATTGCTGGACGGGCAAGATAGAGCGCTCGCTGCAGATCAGTCTGCAGCGCGAGGCACTGGCCCAACGCGGTCAACTGCTCTACCATTTGTGCTATGTTTACACCTGGCTCGCCTTCCTGCACGCCGCCCGGGGCCACTGGGCCGAGGCGGAACGGCGCCTGGCTCAGGCGCAGCCGGCGGTGGAGCGCGTGCCCAGTGCCGAGCCGCTGGCATTCCTGCGCCAGGTCCAGGGCTACCTGGCTTACCAACGCGGCGACTATTTCTTGGCCGAACAAGCGTTTCGAGCCGCCGTAGAGACGTTTCGGGGACAAGACCCCGGTGAGTTGATGCTGTGTTTGGGACCGCTCGGCCTGGCATTAATCGCCACAAGCCAGCGCCAGGAAGCGCAGACGTGTATCGATGAGCAAGAGACGCTCATCGCCACGCTGTCGCCGGGTGATCTGCCCACCTTTTCGGCGTGGGGCTGCCTGGCGCTGATGGCCGTAGCATCGGGCGACGGTGAACGGGCGGCCCGCTATTACCCCAACCTGTTGGCTTGCCGGGGACAGCACCACTGGTTCCTGGTAGACCGCATCCTGGGACAGGTCGCCCTCCTGCGCGGCGACTGGTCGGCGGCGGACGTACACCTGACCGATGCCGAGGCGGTTGCACAGCGCGAGAGATTGGGACCAGAACTGGGCCGCATCCGGTTGGCGCAAGCCGACCTGGCACTGGCACAAGGCGGCCCCGGGAGCGCTGCGCGTGCCCGCAGTCTGCTTGGACAGGCGCTGGCACTCTATCAAAAGTTGGGCGTGGACGGCGAGGTGCGGCGTGTGCGCGCCCGGCTGCGCGACCTGCCGCGCCAACCTAGCGCTCCGGCGTCCACACCTTTACCGGCCGGGCTTACGCCACGCGAAGCTGAAGTGCTGCGCCTGGTGGCGACCGGTCAGAGCAATCACCAGATTGCGGGGCAATTGGCGCTCAGCGAAAGCACCGTCGCCAAACATCTCACCTCGATTTTCAACAAGGTCGGGGTAGATAATCGGACGGCGGCCGCGGCCTTTGCTATCCGCCACGGACTGGCGTGATAGACAGACCTCCTACTGGCTCTCCAATATAGCAAATCTTTGCTATTCACCGGTCCGTTTTTCCTCGCTGTCAACTTGCCAACTTGGTAAACTCTGACGATGTGTCCGGTCCCCGGTTGTGGTATAGTGCAATCAAAGGGCACGGGGCTTTTCTTCAGGGCCGTGGCGTTCGGCGCCATATTGGCCGCGCTGGGCCTCCTGCAGCAGCTTGGCGTGGCGCCTGCCCTGGGATAATGGATCAAGCCGCCGGTTGTCGCATCCGGCTATGGGAGGCCGGCCATGTTCATCGTCGTTTACACGTACCGGGCCAGGGCCGGTGAGCAAGACGCCATCGTGGCCTTGCACGAGGATTGGCAACGCACGCTGCGCTCACGAGCCAGGGGGTATCTGTCAGGGGAGTTGCTGCACAGCGTTCAGGACCCGCGTGCGTTTATCGCTACCGCCCGTTACGCGGACGAGACGTCCGCGCGGGCCGCTGCCGCCGACCCCGAACACATCGCCTGGCAGCGCCGCATAGCGAGTCTGATGGAGACCGAGCCGACACATGCCGGGCACGTGTGTGTCTGGCAGGTCAATTGAGCAAGCAGGATGGACTTGAAGAGGAGAGAAATGAACCAACACAGGACTATCGTGTGGACCGTCATCGGTACGTTGGCCTTGAGCCTGCTCGTACTGGCGTCGTTGGGCACGTTCGGGCAGGCGTGGACGGAACCGGCAAGATCTCTGGATACCATCAACAGGGTCACGCTGAGCGGTGTGGTGACCAGCAAGATCAACTACCAGGGCCGGCTGGCCGACGTCGATGGCAATCCAATGAGCGGGAGCTATAACCTGGTTTTCCAACTCTGGGATGCGGCCGACGGGGGGAACCAGATAGACAGCGACATTGTCAAGAACGCCGTGCCGGTGAACAATGGCCTGTTTACCGTCGAGTTGGATGTGTCCCAGAGCGTCTTTAACGGTCAAGGGATTTGGCTGCGCATTCAGGTCGAGGGTCAGTGGCTCACGCCACGCCAGGCGCTGCTACCGGTGCCCTATGCGCTCTCTCTGCGCCCTGGGGCGCTGATTAGCGGCGCCGGTCCTGTGCTCACCGCTCAGAGCGAGGATCAAGTGACGGGCGAGCTGGCAACCTATGTCAGCCTGGGCGGGTGGCCGCCCACTTTTATCCCCATTGGTGTGCGCGGTGAGGCTACCGGCAGTTCTGGCATCGGCGTTGACGGGGCGGCCTCGGGCGGCGCGACGGTGGCGGTGCGCGGCCTGGCGACCGATGAGGGCGCCGTGACCAACTATGGCGGCTACTTTGAGGCTTACGGCGACACCGGTCGTGGGGTATCCGGCGCAGTCTCTGGCGGGCAGGGGCATGGTGTCCACGGCTATGCGGTCGGCGATTCCGGCTATGGTGTTTATGGTGAGGCGGCCGGGAGCAGTGGGTACGGTGTTTATGGCAGCAACACCAACAATGGGAATATGGGCTATCTGGGCGGCACCTACGGCGCCTACGGTGAGACGTCAGCCAGCTATGGCCGTGGGGTCGTCGGCCTGGCCCGGGGCGACCTGGGCGTCGGCGTCTTTGCCGAAGCGACCGGGCACGACGCCTATGCGATTTATGCTCGAGCTGCCGACAGTGAGTGCGGGGTGGGCCTCTATGCTGAGGGACCTGTGGACGGCCGCTCCGCCATATTCAAAGGCAACGTGCAAATTCTGAGCCCGGTGGACGGAAGCATCGTCATCGAGATGGGAGAGGGCCTCGATTACGCCGAGGGATTTCACGTCTCGGACAGTACCAGTATCGAGCCGGGGAGCGTGCTGGTCATTGACCCGGCCAATCCAGGCCAACTCATGTTGAGCCGCCAGCCGTATGACTCTCGGGTGGCCGGGATTGCGGCAGGTGCCAACGGCCTCGCCTCTGCCGTGCGGCTGGGCGTAGGGCAGTTTGACATTGACGTGGCCCTGGCCGGGCGGGTTTATTGCAACGTGGATGGGACGTATGGCGAGGTGCTGCCCGGTGATCTGCTCACCACTTCTCCGACCCCTGGCTATGCGATGGTGGTGCGAGACCACGGGAGAGCCCAGGGCGCCATCCTGGGCAAGGCGATGGGACGGCTGCCCCAGGGCGAACGGGGGCAGATTCTGGTCCTCGTCACCTTGCAATAGGGAGGGGAACGATGATGAAAAAGTTGTTCATCCTGGTTTTTATGGCGTGCCTGACGTCCGTCCAAGGGTTATCCGAGGTCCAGGCTCAGGCCACCCGCTCCGAGAGCGTGACGCCAGATGAGGCGCTGGCCGTGTGCCAGAACTGGGTAACGCTCATCACCGCGAAACACGGGGCGTGGGGCGGCAGCGGGACCGCTCAAGCTGTGCGTGTACAAGAGTTTACCCAGGACAACCGACTGCTGGCATACTTTTGCGCCGTTGAGCCGAGAGGATACGTCCTCGTTTCGCTCCGCAAAGAGTTGCCGCCGGTGATGGTCAGTTCTGAGGTTGACGATCTGGACCCCGACGCCAACGCACCTATGGTAGACCTGCTCCATGTACGCATGGCGGCCACCCTGGACGCCATTGAGCAGCGAGTCGGCCACATCGAATCGGCGCCGACTGGGGCGTTGCTGGATTTTCTCGAGAGTGACTATCGCGGCGCGTGGACGGCGCTGAGCACGCCCGCCGTAACCTTCAAGCAGCAACCGGTCGCCAAGCCGCGCACCGCGCTCTCCCGGCAGGCGACAGCCAATTATTCAGAAGGCCAGGTCCTGCTCTCCACCAATTGGCATCAAGTTGACCCTTACAACCAAGAGTGCCTGATCGTCTCCCCGTGTACCAATCGTTGCCCGGCCGGATGTGTGGCCATCGCGCACGCTCAGATTATGCGGCATTGGGCCTGGCCGCCTTATGGCGTCGGCAGTCCCTACGATGATGTCTATGATTGGCCCCGCATCCTGGACAATCTCACCGCGGCCTCGTACTCGACCGAGATTGACGCCGCCGCCGAGCTAATCCACGAAGTGGGCGCAGCCGTCTATATGCATTACTGCGAGTATGGGGACAATTGCAACAGCAGTTCGGCGATGCCACACGAGGACGAACTATACAAGACGCACTATCGCTACTCAGACGCCGGTCAGTATGATCAGCGCCGAAATTATGCGACCGCCGCGGATTGGTTCAACCACCTGAAGGCTCAGTTCCAACTTAACCAACCGGTATATTATACCATTCCCGGCCATGCGGTGGTGGCTGACGGATGGCGTGAGGTGTACATCGGCGGCGTGCTGACGATGCAGTATCACATCAACTATGGCCACGCCAATAACAACACCGCGTGGTGGACCGTGGACAATATTCCCGGTGGCGCGCCGAATGACGAAGACATCTATGAGAACATCTTGCCAGTCCAGACGATGGGAGACGCGGTCAATGGCACTTATTCCTTGCTGGACTTTCCCTATCGCTACTTTAACCGGGATGCCGTTTCTACGTACGGAGCCGACTTGGCCAGCGGCCAGTACCTCCAGTTTCTCGCGGGCGTCAAATTAACTTGTGCCGGCGGATCCATTCGATTTAACGGTGACGACAGACAGAACACGCACCTTTACTCCAACGGGGATCCAACGTCGGGTATCAGGATTGACAACGGCTTGGTCCAGTTGAATCGCAACGGCGGCATCACGTTCCGGCCGGTGGGCGCACCGAGGTACGTCCGCGCCGAGATCAACACCGGCGCCGTTCAGATCACCTGGGAGCAGGGGACCGGCCGCGCAGATGGGTTTGAAATTCAGCGCCGGACGGCCACCGGCACGTATGCGTCCATCGCCACCGTAGGCCCCAACGTCACCACGTTCACCGATAGTACGGTGGTTCAGCAAACGGGGTACCATTATCGTCTGCGAGCGACGCGCGGAGAGGGGTTCTCCGGTTATTCGAACGAGGCCGACATCTTTGTCCCATAAAGGTGCAAGATGATGCAGGATTGTAGGAGGTGGTGTATGGGTAGCAAAGTCCGGGTGATCATCACATGGCTCGCAGTTGTTTCACTTTTCACCGTGACCTGGGTTGCCCTGGTGCACGCCCAGTCGGGCGCCGACTATGATTTGACCTGGTCCAGCGTCAACAGCGGCGGGGGCATCAGCGCCGGATGGGACTATTGTGTAGGCGGTAGCGTCGGCCAGGCTGAGGCCGGCGCGCTGAGCGGCGCGGGCTATGATCTCGTCGGTGGTTTTTGGAGCGGCACGGGGCCGGTCAGCGCGCCGTCACAGTACACCGTCTATTTGCCTTGCCTGCTGCGCGGCTTGGCAGCGGCATCCCAGTGACAGACCGTGGAGGATTTTGATGGCCAGGCTCTTGATCTTGTGCAGTCTGATACTGGTCCTGCTGGGAACATTCGGTCGTACACTCGACGACGCCCCCGCTGCGCCGACAAACGCTTTGCTAAACGGAATAGTCTACTATGTCGCCCCAACCGGCGACGACGACGACAACCCGGGAACCATCACGCACCCCTGGCGCACGATCCAGAAAGCAGCGGACACGCTGACGGCCGGCGACACCGTCTACATCCGGGCGGGGACATACCCAGAGCAGGTCATCCCCCAGAATTCGGGCAGCGCCGGGCAACCCATCACCTACGCGGCCTACCCCGGCGAGACGGCGACGATTGACGGAACCAGCGTCACTCTGCCGGACGACCTGGTTGGGCTTTTCCATATCTCAAACAGGAGCCACATTCAGGTTTCCGGGCTGCGCATCGTCAACGCCGGGCCGCACGCCAACAATGCCGGCATCCTGGTCAACGATTCCAGCCATATCACTGTGGCGCAGAACAGCACCTATAACACGGTCTCGTCCGGCATCGGCGTGTGGGGCGGCAATCACATTACGATTGACGGCAACATCGTGGAGCACGCCTGTACAGACATTTGGCAGGAATGTCTGACCGTGGCCAGCACGGACGTGTTTGAGATCAAAAACAACGAGGTCTTTGATTGCCAGGAGGAGGGAATAGATGTCAAAGACGACGCGTCAAACGGGCAGGTGTACAGAAATCACGTGCACGACGTTGGGGCCATCGGCATTTACATAGATGCCTGGGATCGTCATACCCACGACATCGCGGTATTCCAGAACCGGATCCATCACGTGTACGAGTACAATGGCATCGCATTGGCGTCTGAAATGGGGGGCCTGTTGGAAAACATTGCCATCTATAACAACATCGTGTATCAAAATCACTACGTGGGCCTCGACATCAGCGTGAACGACTCTGGCAGCCCGGATGGCACGCATCCGATGCGCAACTTGAGCATCATCAATAACACGTTTTACGACAACGGGCGGGATGCGTGGGGCGGCGGCATCCTCTTTGACAATCCAGACGCTGAAAACGTGGTGATCCGCAACAATGTATGTAGCCAGAATTTTTATTTTCAGATGCTTGTCAATCCCCTCGTGTCAACCCAAACGTTGACAGTGGACCACAACCTGATTGACGGTTACCAGGGAACCGAGGGAGAAATTTACGGCGACGCCCCTGTGGTAGGGGATCCTCGATTTGCTAGTCCGTCCGGGGGTGATTTTCACTTGCGGATGGATTCGCCGGCCATTGACGCCGGTTCAGCGGTAGATGCACCTGTCCAAGATTTCGACGGTCGCGCCCGGCCGCTGGACGGCGACGGCGATGGCGTAGCCGCCTATGACATCGGGGCCTACGAAACGCCATTCTACGCCGTGCGCATCTATTTGCCAGTCATCCTTAAAGATCAGATCTCTCCCCACTCACCGTAGCGCTACCTCTATCTAACTAACCAAGCTAGAACATTGTCAAGCGCCATATCACCATTAGCCAGCGCAAGAAAAACACAGTATAATCAAGCCCAACACGTTTTAGGGAGGGTGCTGGTGTGCCGGCAAGACGACGCTGTCACACTGATCCATAGTCTTCAGCTTGGTCGTCTCACGCCGGCCCAGACAGGATATCCCCCTCCCATCCCCGGTCCACCCACCTGAAAAAAAGGAGGAGACAATGAAAACGAAATGCATCTTGTTGCCCCTGATACTGGGAATCGGGCTAATCCTGGCGGTGATAGGCCTCCTGGACGTCCCTTCCAGCGCGGCCCCGCTCAACGCGGATGAACCGGTAGAGCCAGCCGCCCCCCTGACTGCCGACGACGCCCTGACACTGGAACTGGTGAGCCAGGTCGGCGGAGACATTCGGGACGTGGCCGTGCAGGGCAATTACATCTATCTGGGCGTCGGCCCGCGCTTGCTGGTCCTGGACGCCAGCGACCCGGCAGCCCCCATCCTGCTCGGGCAGAGCGCCATGTTGGGTGGCAACGTGGGCGCCATCGACGTCGCTGGCGACTATGTCTACCTGCTGGCCGATGGCCTGCACGTGATTTCAGTGACCGACCCAACCAACCCCACCCTGGTGGGCCATTTTGAGAGCATGGGCGGCTATGACGTGCACGTCGCCGGTGATTACGCCTATCTGGTGGGCTTTGGCCGCCTGCACGTCCTGTCTATCACCGACCCCACCACTCCTACCGAGGTGGGCCAGTGCAACGGCGGTTCCATGTACGCCGTTCAGGTCGCCGGCGACTATGCCTACGTCGCCGGCACCTCTTATCTGACCGACACGAAACACCTGGGCGGCCTGGTCATCATCTCCCTGGCCGACCCGGCCCACCCCGTCGAGGTGGATTTTCGCCAGACGGCCGGCCTGCCCAAGGACCTGCAAATCGTCGGGAACCACATCTATATCGTTTCCACCTTTGGGTACTTTGATTTTACAGGCTACCTGGAAACTTTTGCGCTGGATACCCCCGGCGCGCCCAACGCGGTTGGCCAGGTCGCCATCGCCCCCTTTGACTGGGGTTCGTCCTACGCCTCAGGCCTGCACGTCGCCGGGGACTATGCCTACGTCAGCGCTGACTATGGCGGAATGGTCGTCATCTCGGTGACCGACCCGGCCCACCCCACCGAGCTGGGCCACCGGGACACGCCGGGGCGATCATACAACGTCGCGGCGTCGGGCGATCACGCCTACGTCGCCGATGATTGGGGCGGCCTGCGCGTGATCTCGGTCGCCGACCCGAACAACCCCGTGGCGGCCGGTCAATATGTCCCGGCGGCGGCAGGCCGGGTTAACAGCATCCACGTCGTTGACGACTATGCCTACCTGGGCGGCGGCTATGGCGGCCTGTGGGTCGTCTCGGTCGCCGATCCCCAGCAGCCTGTCAATAGCGGTCACGTCCTCCTCTCGGGTGGCTTTGACTCGGTCGACGACGTGTACGCCGTTGGGGACTATGTCTATGCGGCTGACGTGCTCAACGGCCTCAAGGTCTTTGCGGTGGCCGACAAAGCCAACCCCAGCCTGCTGGGCCGCGCCGACACGATTCACGGTGGCCAAAGCATCCACGTCGTCGGCGGCTATGCGTACATGGCGACCAGCAACGAATACCTGCCCGACCCAGACAATCATCCCTCGGGGTTGTACGTCTTTGCGGTGAGCGACCCCGCCCATCCCACGCCATTGGGGTCTTATCTGACCGAGGGCGGAGCGCGGGCCGTCTCTGTGGCGGGGGACCACGCCTACCTTGGGATATGGCCGCCGGCCATCCTGCAACCGGGACGGCTAGAAGCGGTCTCGGTGGCCGACCCGACCCAGCCCACCTTGACCGGCTTTTACACCTCCACGCTCCTCAAACCCTACGGTCTACAGGTCACCGATGACAACGCCTACCTGGCCACGACCTGGGGCTTGTGGGCGGTTTCGGTAGCTGACCCGAACCGGCCCACGTCGCTGGGGGTCGAGTACAGCGACAGTGCCAAAAGCGTGCACATCGTCGGGGAGCGAGCCTACCTGGCCCGCGACGGCGTCAGCGTGGTCTCGGTGACCGACCTGACCCAGCCCACCGAACTGGGCGCCTATCCCTTGGGAGACGCCGAGGACGTATACGCCGCCGGTGACTATATTTACGTCGCCAATGGGAACGGCGGCCTGGTAATCCTACGCGTGACCGAACCGGCCGCCATCTCGGGCCAGATGTTGGATGGGCGCGGCGACCCGGTGGCGGACATCCGCATCTCGGCCGGGGGGCCGTACAGCGCCACGACCGACGCCAACGGCGTATACACCATCACCGGCCTCCTGCCCGGCGCCTACACCCTCACGCCCATGACGCCCGGCTACTTTTGGTCACCGGCGAACCGCACTGTCACCGTCCCGCCCAGCGCCGGCGATCAAGACTTTGTGGGCCGCCAGGTTCAAAAAGTGGCGACACCCACGACCTACCAGGGCACGTTGGGGCTGGGCGACCGGCTCACCTACACGCTGCGCCTGGTTTACCACGAGGACGGCGACCTGCTACTGTACGACCCGCTGCCCGCCTACACCGGCTATGTCAGCGGCTCTCTAAAAGTGCCAGGGCTAACCTATCATTCTAGCAACCACACCATCAGCGGGACGTTGGGCATGACCGCTGGTGAACAGACGACGATCACCTTTGCCGTGCAAGTGAAGATAATGGGGACGGCGGGCTTTGCCCCGACCATCGTCAACCAGGCCTGCCTGCGCCGGCCGGGCCAGGGATTGGCGGACTGTGAATGGTCCAACCAGGTGTCACACTATACCTACCTGTGGCCGCTCTACCTGCCCCTGGTGATCCGGTAACAAGACACAGAGATGCTTCGGGTGAGGAGTGGAGCACCTCCAGGTGCGGACCTTGAGCAAAGACCGGCACGCGGGCGTGCCTCGCTCTCAGGCTCGATATACAAGAGATGTTTCAGGTGAAGAGTGGAGCACCCCCAGGTGCGGGCCTTGCGCAGGACCGGCACGTGGGCGTGCCTCGCTCTCAGGCTCGATATACAAGAGATGTTTCGGGTGAGGAGTGGAGCACCCCCAGGTGCGGGCCTTGAGCAGAGACCGGCACGTGGGCGTGCCTCGGGCTCGATATACAAGGGGCACAGCGCTTTTCTCTGTGCCCCTCTGAAACCCTCCGTTACGCTCTGTGTAACGCTCTCACCCGCTCTGTAACAATGCCACGATCACCGCTGCCAACAGGGTCAGCGCCGTGATCAAGACCGTCAACCAATTCGCGATACGTTGTCGCATCATGCCCTCCTTTAAGCCAGATCAAAACGCTCAGCGTGAATGTTTTGCAAAGGTACATCCAGGCTCAAAAGCGCCGACTCGACCGCATCCATCATCGGCGGCGGCCCACACACAAAGCATTCCACTCCCTGCAACGCCGGCAGATGACGCTCCAGGACCTGCGCGGTCACAAACCCCACCTCGCCCTCCCAGCCCTCCGGCGGTCGCTCCAGCACATAGACGATTTTCAAGTTCAGGCGCTGGCGCAGCGCTTCCAACTCGTCGCGGAACGCCATGCTTTCCAAATCCAGGTTGCCGTAAAAGATAAACAGCGGGCGTTGATCCCCCCGGTCGGCCAGCGTGCGCAATATGCTCATCACCGGGCTGATGCCGATGCCGCCCACGATAAAGGCGTACGCCTCTGCGTCGGGACGACGGTCGACAGAGAACGCGCCGAACGGCCCGTCGAGGTACACGCGCTGTCCCGGCTGCATGTCCTTGATCGTCGCCGTAAAATCCCCCAGCTCCTTGATGCCAAACTCGAGCCGCCCTGGATGCTCGGCGCTGGACGAAAACGAAAAAGGGTGCTCGGTATCGGTAAAGGGCGAATGCCAGGCCGTGAGCCACGCAAACTGGCCGGGCTGAAAGCGCATGCCCGCGTGCCCGACAGGCTCGAGCGCCAGCGTCCAGACATCACCGGGCTGCGGGTCCACCTGCACCACCTCGTACGGGCGCCGGGCGATGATCCAGGGTTTGATGACCCGCACATAAGCCACGATCAACACACAAGCCGCGCCATAGCCCAGCCACAGCGCCTGCTTGAAAGGCGTGCCGATGTATTTGCCCACCATATAAGCGTGGATCATGACCAAAGCCAGGGCCAGCGTCGCCAGGATACCGTGCCAGACGCGCCATTTCACGTATTCGAACTTGAAACGCTTGCGCCAGACCGAGATCACGATCAAGATGATCATGGCAATGACCGACGTGACCCCCGCCCGCGCCCGCCACGGCGCCGTGATCAAGTTCAGCAGGTCCCGTGCCCAGGGAAACTTGATAAACAGGATAATGGGGTGGGCCAGCCACAACCCAAAGGTCACCAGTGAGATCCGGTGGTGGAAATAATACACGACGTCACTGCCAAAGGGCGCCTTGACCGCTGCGATGCGCGCCGTCAAGACGAACTGTAGCGTCGTCATCGCGATGCCCACAAAACCCAGCGCCACCGACAACTCGCGCACAAATTCGCGCCCCATCGGGCGCTCACCCACCAGCATAAAACCCAGCGGCGCACAAGACAACACCACGTACAATGCTATCCAAAATACAGCCTTGGTGGTATTTTTACTCACGTTTACCTCCTTGTAGAATCTAGAATGGTCCCACGTTCAACATTTTCACCCCCTCGACACCGGGCAGTAAAATAGTATACCAAAATCCACCCAAAAATCCTAATCCGGGCCCCAAACACCGACGTAAAGTATGGGACATCTATCTCGACCTGACGCCGACTTGTTGACACACACCCATTGACTTTTTTTCCCGTGTCCGGTATCTTAAAGATATAGATGGGGACGACACGTCCCCCGCCGCGAAATGCTGGATAGGTATCAAGAATGACACATTATGTACTGATCGAGACGCCCCGGCTGATCCTCCGCACCGTAACCATGGATGACGTGGAAGCGGTAGCGCGCCGCTGGAAGCTGGATGACGGGCCAATCTCTCACCAAGCAGCCGAAAACCAGGTGCGGTGGATGCTGGCGAATCACCGGCAGAACGCGCCGGAGCGCCTGGTCCACCTGTGCCTCGCGATCATTGACAAGGAGACACAAACATTCATTGGCTGGTGTGGCCTGGACCATCGGGACCGGTCACAGGCCCATCCCGTGCTGTTCTACCTGTTGGCAGCGCGTCATCGCGGCCGGGGGCTGGCGACAGAGGCCGCTCAAGCCCTCATCGATTACGCCTTTGCCGAACTCGGACAAGCCAGGATCAATGGCAAGACAAAGGCAGAAAACGTCGCCTCCAAGCGGGTCATGGAAAAGATCGGCATGCGGTATTTGGGGCGTGATGGGAAAGACGCACATTGTTTCACGCTGGGCCGGGAGGAACGTTTGCGCGGCGCCGACCCGGCCCAGGAGACTTGATATACGAGACACTGATTCTGGTTGACCCTCACACCACCCTCTCGGCCGCGGCCTTCGCAAGCGCCCTATGAGACGTTTACCCGGCTGGGGAAGACGGTGCACCCACGGTCACGCGGCATAGATTACTTGACTATTGCTACATCGTCGGCGCCATAGAAGAACTGGGCCGGGTCTACACGTTCGACCTGGGCGCAAGCGAGTTCATGAATCTGTAAGAGCTTGAAAGATTCGACGCGTGCCCGCTCACGTGCCAGGCAATTTTGGATGCTCGCCAAAAGTGCCTGGCATCTACAACTAGCGGGGGCGGCCGGTGTCGGCCCGCAGCACCAGCGGTAGATAGAAGATATAATTTGGTTGGATGGCGCCAAAATTGGCGCTCACGTCCTTGTCCGCGTCCATCACCACCTGTGTCTGCGTGAGCGTGAGCGTGCCCGTGACTGCGCCGCGCCAGCCATCGAACCGCCATCCGGCGACAAGGGAATAATCACCATTGACGGTGTTGCGTCCACCGCCAACGGCAATGGAGATATTCCCGTCAACAACGTTATCGTGTCCCCCGCCGACGATAGCACAAGTGCCGGTGACGGTGTTGCGGAACCCGCCGCCGACGGTGGCGGCATAGCCGTTGACAATATGATTGGCCCCCCACCCACGGTAGTATAACTGTCGCCGGTGCTATTGTTATACCCCCCGCCAATTGCGCTTGACTCACCGCCGGCGGTGTTATTCCAGCCGCCGGCGATGGTAGCAAAGTGGGCATTGCCCAGGTCGCCGTCATTATTACCGGCCTGATTGTTTTGCCCGCCGCCGATGACGCCTAAATGATCGGTCACCCGGTTAAGATTGCCGCTCTGGCCGCCGCCGTCAATCGTCGCGCCAAAAACACCGTCTATTACCCAATTGCCACCATAGCCGCCGATGATATTAGGACTGGTGGCATTGGGGATAATTTGCAATGCCACCATATTGCTCACCCGCACGGTGAAAGAGACATCATCGGTCGTGCCAAAGTTCGCGGCGGGATCGGTCCCGGCGTTGCCGGTCAGGGTCCAGTAGGAAAGTTGCCCGGCGTGGTAGCCGTCTACCGTGTCGGCATCCCCCGCAGTAGTCGCGTAGGTCGCTGTGACGGCAACGGTCACGGTCGTGGCCGCGCGCGCGTGCAGCGCATAGGGCACGGGCGTCAATGCCTCCTCAGATTCAAAACTATGATGGGCCGCCTGCAATAATGCTTGCCCGCTGCCCTCCAAGAACTCTAGCAACTCGGACAGGCTGGCAAACGCCTGCCGCTCGTTGGTCTGGCAGTCTTCCAGCACAGCCACCAGCGCCGGTTGTGCGTCGCGCTCCACCGGCCACACCCGCAAAATGTAGGTTTTATGACCAGATTCCCATTGCATACGTCTTGTTATAAAAACCTAACGTGCGTCCAACGTGCGTTTGAGCTTATTCCCGCACTGGTTTATAATGAGCAAAGGGGGCACGGTGAAGAAATTAACGATTTGCCTTTTGGGAGATGTGGTGTTTCGCCTGGACGACGGGTCGCCCTTGTCCCTGGCAGCGGGCAAGACGGGCGCGCTGCTGGCCTACCTGGCCGTGGAAACTGCCCATCCACATCCCCGGCAAATCTTGGCCGAGTGGTTCTGGCCGGAGCGCACGGATGCCGAGGCGCTGTCCGCACTGCGTTTCGCTCTCTCGAACTTGCGCGCCGTGTTGCACGACCGGGACGCCGCCATCCCTTTTTTGCTGATCGACCGTGCCCGCGTGCAACTGAACCCGGAGGCGAATATCTGGGTGGATGCCGTGTCGTTCCGCGATCAAGCTGCCGCGTGCGAGACAGCACCATCCATGGAGGCGCTGCGCGAGATCTTGGCGCTGTACCGGGGTCCTTTTCTGCAGGGCTTTAACCTGGGGGATAGCCTGGATTTCGAGAGCTGGGCGCTGCGCACGCGCGAGCAACTCGAACGCCAGCGGCTGCGCTTGCTGTACCTCCTGGGAGCCGACCAGGAGACGGCAAGCGACTATGCCCAGGCGGCAGAAACGTATCGCGTCATCCTGGAAACTCAGCCCTGGAACGAGCGTGCTCATCAATGTCTAATGCGCGTATTGGACGCCAACGGCCAAACCGGCGCTGCCCTGGCACAGTATGCGATGTGTCACCGGGCACTGGACGAACTCGGCATCGAACCAGGTCGTTTGACCAACGCGCTGTACCAACAAATCAAGCAAGAACAGGGAATGCCGAGCATAGAGGATGTCGCTCCATTTGTGGCTCGCGAGCGCGAGTTGGCGCGGCTGGCAATCGCCCTGGAGCGCGTATTGGCTGGGCAAGGGCAAGTTGTGCTGGTCACCGGCGAAGCCGGCAGTGGCAAAACCGCGTTGCTGCGCGCGTTTGTGCACCCGGCGCTGGCCCGCCATCCCGATCTCCTGCTCGTGGGTGGGCGCTGCGATGCCCACGCGGGAGTGGGATGGCCTTACCAGCCGTTCATCGAGAGCGTGCGCGTGCTGGCCGGCGAGTGTGAAGCGCTTCTCTGGGTCGAACAACTCTCCGCAAAAAGTCAGGAACGCCTGCGGCAGGCGCTGCCCCAGATTGCCCAGACCCTGGTCGAGACAGCGCCCGATCTGTTGGGCCGTGTCGTCGATCCTATCGAGTTGGCCCAACGGGTACAGACCGAGATCGCGCGGGTGCGCCCATTGCCAGCCTGGCAGAAAACGCTGCGTCATGGCGCAGCGTCCCCTGCTACGCAGAGAGGGCCGGATTCCGGGTTGGAA
Source organism: Anaerolineae bacterium (assembly GCA_034437455.1). Lineage (GTDB taxonomy): Bacteria > Chloroflexota > Anaerolineae > B4-G1 > B4-G1 > DAOTUB01. Next base: position 22,116 of record DAOTUB010000269.1, read on the forward strand.
ACCGGCCGGTTGTTTGAACAAATCGCCCGTTTGTTTACCGCGCTGGCCCGCCAGCGGCCCTTGGTGCTTTTGCTGGATGACCTCCAGTGGATCGACGCCGGCAGCGCGGCGCTGCTGTTTCACCTGGCGCGCCGGATCGTCCATAGCCGGCTCTTACTCGTGGCGGCCTACCGGCCTGGAGACGTCGTCAACCATCAAGCGGAGACGGACCCGCATCCGCTCCTGGGCGTCGTGACCGAATTGCAGCGCTACGGCGGCGACATTCGCATAGATTTGGATCAGGTGGACGAGCAAGCTTTCGTCGCGACCTTGTTGGAAAAAGACCCGTTGCTTCACCCCAATCGCCTGGATGCCGCGTTTTGCACAGCCCTGGCCCGGCGCACCGGCGGCAACCCGCTGTTCACCATCGAGTTGTTGCGCAGCCTGCAAGCTCACAACGAAATCCGGCGCGCGCCCGACGGCAGTTGGGTGAGCAACCCATCCCTGAATTGGGCGCACCTGCCCGAACGGGTAGAAGCCGCCATCGCCGGGCGCATCGGGAACCTGCCCGCCAAGTGGCGCGATTGGCTCACCACGGCCAGCGTTGAGGGCGAGAGCTTTACCGCCGAGGTGCTGGCGCAGGTGCACGGCGTGGATGTCGCCGCGCTGCTCCACGATTTGAGCGGCCCCTTGGGAATGGGGCGCGGCGCGCGGCGTCTAGTACAAGGTGAAGGTACGCACTGGTTAGAGCAAGGCGACCAGCCCCGGCGCCTGTCGCGCTATCGCTTCCGGCACATCCTGTTCCAGTTTTACCTCTACCAACAGTTGGATCCGGCGGAACGCGCGCGGCGGCACGCGGCGGTGGGCTTGGCCCTGGAAGCGCTGTATGAGGATCAGCCAAAAGCGCGTGCCTGGCGCGCTTCCGAGTTGGCCCGCCACTTTGAAGCCGGGGGGCGGTCAGAAAAGGCAACCGCCTATTACCTGAAAGCTGGCCAACAGGCCGTTTACCTGGGTTCGCCCCAGAGCGCGGTCGCCCATTACCGGCATGGCCTGACCCTGCTGGCCGATCAACCGCACACCCCGGCGCGCGACCGCCTCGAGATCCGTTTGCACCTCGCTTTAGGCGCCCCCTTTCTTTCGGCCGATGGGTGGGGCGGGCCGGAGCGTCAGGCCGCGATCCAGCGGGCGCTGGAACTGTTGCAAGCCACGGGCCGGGCGGACCGCCAGCCACCGGGCACTGCATGGGACGAGTTGCTCTTGGCGCTCCACGCGCAGGCGGATTGGCTGCTCAGCCAGGGGGAATTGGAGCAGGCTGTCCAACGCGGTGAACACATCCTGGCGCTGGCCGGCGAGCAGCCCAGCCTGCCGGTGGCCCTGGCCCACCGGATTCTCGGTATGAGCCGCCTGTTCCAAGGGCGTTTTCCAGAGGCACGCCAGCATCTGGACGGTGCCCTGGCGGCGTACGATGCCATTGGGCAGCCCGTCACCCTGCCGTGGATCGGGGGCGACCTGCAGGCGACTTGCCGGGCGCTGTTGGGGTTCGTCTTGGCGGTATCGGGCCATCTCGACCAGGCCTGGGCGCAGGCTTCTCAGGCGCTCCACCGGGCGCGACGTATCAAGCATCTACCAGCTCTGGGCACGACGCTCATTTTCGCCTGCGAAGTGGCCGTTTTGCGCGGGGATCTACCAGCGTTGAATGCGTTGGCCGGTGAACTGCTGGACGTGGGAGAAACCGAAGGACTGCGTTTTTTCCTGGCCTATGGCTGGGCCGCCGAGGGCTATGCTCAGGCCGCCCAGGCCAAGCCGGGCAGTGAGCAAGCCGGGGCCAATCTGGAATTGATCCGGCGCGGGTTGCGGTTGTGGGAATCCACCGCTACCCAGGCCGGCTATGGCATGTGGATTGTCCGTCTGGCGGATGCTTGCCTGCAAGCTGGCGACATTGTGGCAGGCTTGGCCATCACTGCCGCTATCCTGGCGACGCCTACCCAGCCGGGGATTACGGTCGGTCTGTCTCACATCTACCGCCTGCACGGGGAACTGCTGCTCCGGCAGGAGACCCCAGACCGGCGAGCGGCCGCGGCTCATAAAGCCGAGGCTTATTTTGAGCAGGCGCTGGACATCGCCCGCCAGCAAGGGGCGCACACCCTGGCATTGCGCGCCGCCCTCAGCCTGGCCAAGCTGTGGCAGGCCACCCAGCCCGAGACCGCCCGGCGGCTGCTCGCCGCTACCTACGCCTGGTTCAGCGAGGGCCTGGATACGCCTGATCTGCAAGAAGCAGCGGCGCTGCTGAGCAGCGCCGGTTAGCGGCCGCACCGCACGCAAAACGTGAAACGGCAAGCCGGCCTGGCCGACGATGCGACGGGAAAAACTTGACATCCCCCCGGCGTTCTGCTAAAATAGTAACTAACCGGTTAGTTATTATTCATGCAGGAGGGCACTATGACCCCCAGGCCCAATGTCAGCGAGATGCGCACCACCCAGATCATCGACGCTGCTACCGCCGTCTTTGCCGCGAAAGGCTTTGACGGTGCGACGATGGACGACATTGCCGACGAGATCGGCATCAACAAAGCCACCATCTATCTCTACTTTGACAGCAAGGATGCCCTCATCCGTGCCGTCGCCGAGACGCTCTTTGCCCAAGAGTTGGCGGTCCTGCAGGCCGCATGCGATTTACCGGGCACAGCGACAGAGCGACTTGCCGCCTACTATGAAAGTCTCGTTGCAGAGGAGGCCGAGGTGCTGCCCCTGCTGCCTATCCTGTATGAATTCTATGCGCTGGGTCTACGCCGCGAGGGCGCGCGCGCGGTGATCGTTGATTTTATCCGCCAGTTGACGGGGCTGCTGGAAACCATCATCCAGGAAGGTATTGAGAGCGGCGAGTTTGCGCCGACGGACGCGCGCCGGGCGGCGCGGGCACTGGACGCGCTGATGAGCGGCACGCTCCTGCATTGGGTCTATGCGCCGGAGGAGGTGGACGTTGACGCGCAATTGCGCTACGGCGTCCGCCTGGTGTTTCGTGGATTATTGAGCGAGCAAAGATAAAGAAGCGGACAGCGAATCAGTTTTTGATCAGGAGGTCACAATGAACACGAAAATCAAGTCACTTGCTGTTTCTCTCATAGTGGCCCTGCTGCTCCTGGGCGGCGCGCTGCTCGTGCAGGCGCAAAGCGCCACCCGTTACGTCTCTTCCGTCAGCGGCAGCGATAGCAGCGCTTGCGCGATGCCATCTGCGCCCTGCCGGACAATTCAATACGCTGTAGATCAGGCCGCATCCGGCGATGCCATTCACATCGCGGCGGCGGAACTCAGTTTGATGCCGCCTTTTAGCGCCACGGCCCGCTATACCGGCGGTGGCGACAATGTCATCGCGCTGGACAAGGCGCTGCACCTGCGCGGCGGCTACCTCTATGCGCCGGCGACCGGGATCTGGGCGCCGGGCATCGTCCCTGCCGAGGTAGACGGCGAGGGCGTGCGGCGCCCGCTGCACATCAGCGGCGTGACAGCGACGCTGGAACTGCTGACCTTTGTCAACGGGAGCGCTGCGCAGGGCGGCAACGTCTATGCCGAGGATGCC
>DAOTUB010000270.1:0-5698 GCA_034437455.1 Anaerolineae bacterium
TTGCCACCCCGTCGCTCCAAACACCTGGCAGGCGTCACACAAACGATGATATGCCTGTTCGTGACTCTCCCCCTGTTTTCGTTCATAGATGCACGAGTTTTTTGTGTCTGTTAGATCACATCCCCGCCCGCCCAGGCCGCGCACGAGCGCCTCATACCACCAACGCAAGCTGCCGATGATGCCCGTCTCGTGGACGCGATCCATCCGATCGGTCTCCACGCCGCCGGTCCACAGTGGCGTCAGCATTCGCAATCGAATTTTCATCGACTCACTCATTCGCACCTCCCTCCCGTCTATTATATCACCCCAACCCCTCCACCCCAAACCGCATCCCCACCGGCAGCAGCACGCCATCTGCCAACTTGTAGAACAGCCCGCTTGCCTGCGCGTTCTTGACCAGCGGCGTGGGCGGCACGGTCACCAGGTCGTAAAGATGTAGCTCCACCTCTGGCCCCAGATCGGCGGGGTTCAGCAGCAAAGGCACGACGTGGTGCTCCATCTCCTCTTCGCGATATGCCACTTCCTGGCTTGCCACCCTTGCTTTGCTCATAAACTTGCCCAATCGCACATAGTTGGGGATCGCGACCGGGTTGCGGCTGAGGACGTAATACACGGCCTCATTCCCCACTGCCAGGTACCGGATGCGGCCAAACTGTGGGCGGTTGGCCGAGCGGGCCATCGTACGCTCGCCCGAAGGGGATCGAGCGTACCACATTCCCCTGTCCTGTTCCATCCGATGCCCGTCTGGCCGGGTGACCAAGACTCCCTTGCCCATGGCAAACCAATAGGCTTCCGGCTGGGCGTTGAATTGCTCCACAAAGAAGCGGGGCTGGCCCTGGATGGTGGCTGGGGTGACATACATGCCCTGCTCATTGAGCGCTCCCAGGTGCTGCCGGTAGTAGATTGTCCCGTCGTTAAAGTAAGGTGATTGACAAAAGCCCATCGCATAGGCCAGGGCATAGTTGCCGATCAGGGACTCTGTATAGTAGCAATTGCTGATCTCGCGGCTGCTAAAAAAGGTCTTTTCCTTCAGCGTGAGTTGGCAGCGATAAATGTGCATGTCCACCTCCTCGATGTAGGCATTGTTCGTTATTTACGAACAATGCTTGAAAGTTGTTTTTGAACAACTTGCTAGTAGGAAATTCGCCCCAACATCGCCGCCGTTGCCTCGGGATCGCCGTACAGGGCCACCAGATCATTCACCAGGGAGTCAACGTCGTCCGCCGGCATCCACGCCACAGAGCCTATCACGCGCTCGCTCAAGGCCGGGGCCACGTCGCGCGCGGCTTCCACCACCGCACCGGCATCGAGCGGAAATTCCAACTCGTCGGACTCTCCCTTGAGATAGTCGTAAACGGCCTGGGTCAGCTCCAGATTGCTGAACAACTCGCAGTCACTAAAAGCCACCCCGGCCAGGATATTCTTTACCTTGCCGATGCGTGAGGAGATAGCCCCATAGCGGGTGGTGCGCAGCACATTGCCCAGCACATAGTGCGCCTCGTCCGGGGTCACGTCCTTCAACGTCTCGATCTCGAGAAAAACCGCCTCTGGCTTGACGTACTCGTCCCCTCCCAATCCGGTCATCCGGCCTTGCTCCGGATCCCACGGGGTGCCATCCTCGAACGGCGCGTTGAACGTGCGTACATCGGTCACCGTTGGGGCGGGATGAAGGCTAAAGGCATCGTCGGTGATGACGCGCGACTTTTGCGCCCCACCTCCGCCGACGGCGTATCCATAGAGCATGCAGTCAATACATTGCCCACACGGGTTATTCGTGTTGAGCGCACAGGGGCCACTCTTTTCGTCCTTTTCGTAAAGCAAACTGTGACGCCGCAAAAGCTCCCGTCCGGTGCGTCGCTCCGTAGCCGTCTGCTTGCGCTTGCTGATCACCACCCGGCGGATGAGCGATTGGTCCTCCAGCCCGGCGTGAACAAACTCTTTGTTCTGCGCCTCGCCGCTGCCCTCGGTGCGGAAAATGGCCTCCGACTCGATCCGTCGCACCAGGAACAGGCTGACGTATCGTCCCTGGGGATCGTTGGTATAGGCCTCTAGCATATGATCGGTATACTTGTTCAGAATAGACATTGTGACCTCCTATTGTTTTTTTATCCTGCAACCTTGTCGTATGATAACTATGCTTCATCGTCCTCGTTCGCTTTCTTGCGAGGGATCTGCTCCCGGATATAGAACATGTAGGCCGAGCGGATCAACTTTTCGTCGGCCAGGAGCTTGTGCAGCTTTCCACCGTACACGCCCCCATAGACATCGTCGAAAAAGCCGTTCACGAACGCCTCTGTGGCCTCCCACTTGCGCTTTCCAGGGCGATACTGTCGATCGGCGATGCGCTCCATGTGCTCAAAAATGTCCTCGATGGCTGCTGCCCGCAGCGCCTCGATATCGGCGCCCTCGCTGTGCAAGCCCAGCTTTGTGAACACCTCGTTCAGCGGGGCCATCAGCGAGTTCTTGCGCAGCGAGGGCCCACGCAAGCCGCCCTCCCAGGCGATCTGGGCCAGCTTTTGCAATGCGTCACTCAACTTTGTCATCGTCTCACCTCCTGTCATGCTATGACTTAATGCCTGCACGTGCGGAAATGCCCGCTGCGAAAGCCGGATCAAGCGCCATTCTCGGTCGCTTGCACGGGCCTCTAACAGTTTCTCTGCTGTGTAAAATACCGCCAGCGGCCTGTTGCCCATCGCCTGCACCAATGCTACCTGTTCGTTCCGCCGGGTGTCCGCCGAGCGGACCAAGCGGCTCAGCGCAAACAGGTGCTCGACCTGCTTCCACAGCGCCGCCAACGTGCCCGGCTCGTTCGATCCATCCCGAAAGGCTGCGTAATCGTTCTCCCTGATCAAGCCCCGGCAGGCTAGTGGTGCGTTCGCCACGTATAGGTCGTCAAAATCCTCCTTGCCCAGCGGCGCTACGGGCGAATCACTCAACAGCACCTTGCAGCCAAAGTGCTTTTGCAGCAGCATCCCGTTCCACAGGGCAAAGAGGAAACGCTCCGTGTCGTTGCTGCCCGCCGGGTTGAGCGGAAAGATGATGCGGTTGCCTACCGTAGCCGAATAGCGCGGCAAGTACAGTCCGTAGGGCTGGGGCTTGCCACTCCTGGTAATGGCTGCAAAATCCAGTCGCAGCGGACGTTTTGCCCCCACGTCCGCCATTGCGTCGGCGCTGTGCAAAAAAAGCGCCCGCTCCACCAGGTTCTCGCGCGTCAGCCGCCGGATGCCCGTCCACAACCCCTGGATAAAAGGCGCGGTGAGGAAAGCATAAGGGAACAGGTGCAAATAGGCCATTTTCTCGCCGCGCACCGGCGGGTAATTGAGCTTTTCCAGCAAGAACTGGATACGACACAGGGCGCAGACGTTCTTTTTGGGATCGCCCGGCCCGCCCCGCAGGCGGTTGGAAAAAGCCTGCACGGTGATGTCGTCCCGCACGTCGCCCGACATCCATTTATCGGTGGGAAAGCGCGAGCTGCAAACCACGCACTGCTTGTGCTGATTCTCCACATAGTGGGCCAGATGATCTGCAAACGCAGGCGTCTCCATCGGCTGGAAGCTAAAGACGGTATAGCGCCTGACGTACTCGGTAAAGAGGGCGGCCTTGGGGTCCTCGCGGCCTTGCTCGGCCAACAAGCGGGCACCGTCGGCGACAAAGCGGCGGTGCAACTCTTGCTCGGAAAGCGCGACGTCCCGGGCCACGGCGTAGGCCCGATCCCATAACGAGTTAAAATAATCGTAAATCGGGAATTTTTCTTCCGGCAGGTCTAACAAGGCGTAGGCATAGCGCCACGGATCGTCTGCTACGTCAAGGGCATACTCTTTGATAAAGATATAGTAAGCGCGGATCAACTCGGCCTGACGCAGTTTGGCCTCGTCCGTCGCGGTGAGTGGCTCATCCGAGGCCAACATTGCTTGCACAACGTCAGCCACCTCTGGAAACCTCTCAGTATTCTTGCCCAAGTCGCGCTCAACCCGTCCTCGCGCTTTCTCTTCGATTCCCCCCGGGTCCAGGTTCCCCGCCCGGCTATGGGCCTTTGCCTCAACCACGTGCCATATATCGGCAAAGGAAAGCCCCAGGTCGAGGCATTTGGGCATGATCTTGATACCACCCGGTTTTGATTCCACAAAATCGGGTAGCTTGCCCCGTGTCATCTCCGAGATAGTCGCCGCGATGCGCTGCCCAATCTGGGCCTGATCCTCTTTGGTGAGCGCCAGCTCGCGTCCTTTGGCCACCAGGTAGGCCACGCCATCAGGGTAAAAGAGCAACGGGATCAGGTCGAGCTGGTCGCGCATGTGATCCACGATGCTTTTGTGAACGATATTGGAGAGCAGGCTCCGTTCCTCGGTCAAGAGGTGTGTGCAGAACGCGTACTGCACACCACTGAACGTGTTGAGATGGAACAAAAAATCTTGTTTGTGCTTTTGCTCTTCCAGTGTGTGCGAGAGATCAATCACGTCGGCGGCGCGGATCAGGTGTTTGAGCGCATTTACCCGATCACGGCCCAGGCCGTATGGATCGTGAGAAGCGATCAGCGAGTCACCGTCGTGATGGTAATGGGCCGAATGCGCCCGGGCCAGAGCAAGGACATCGTTCAAATAGTCGGCGTACTTGGGAAAGAAACGGTCCAGTCCCAGCTTTTCGATCTCGGCGGTGATGCTACCAGCGGTAACAACCTCGCCATAGCTACCCTTTTCGCCCAGTACCTTGTTGAGATCGTGAACGGTAAAGGCGACAAACAGAACGCGAGTCTCTAGATCGCTGAGCGCCAACGCAGGTCGTAATTGTTCCAGCACAAAGATACCGTCAAGCACGTGGGTGTAGAGACTCTCGCCCGCCTTGCCGCCCCATTGTAGAACGTCTTTATAGGACAAGAGCCCATCATTGGCCACGATCTCGATATAGTCTTTAAATACAGATGGCTCGTCTTTTCCAATGACCAAGGATACGTGTCGTGGGTCTAGATTGCTCAATTGAAACCTCCTTCTTTCAGCCTAACTTTCGATCTTGCAACATTTTACCACATTCCCACCCCCACATCCAGGGTGATCACTCCCCTTCCGCGTACATCTCTGCCATTTCCCTCACCACCTTTTGCATCTCCCAGCGCATCTTGGGGCCGCCCAGCACGCGGCAGTTGGGGCCATAGTGCAAAAGCGTCCGCACCGCCCAGAAGAGATTATCCGTCTCCCCACGCACGAGGACACTCCCGTCCGCCCGCCGCTCGGTCTCTTTGACCTCGATCTCTCGATGGTGCGTGATACCCAGGCGCGACACCCGTGATGCCAGTTCGTACACCACAGGATAACGCGGAGAGGACGGAGAGCAAGGAGGTAATTTGTTCGACAACACCCGCAAGTCGCCGATCCGGCCCAGGCGGTAGTAGAAATATCGCCCCTGCTCGTACCGCCCCAGCGGACCATCGGTGTAGCGACACCAACCCCGCAGATAGTAGTGGCCTCGCACCGTATCGAAATAGCGTTCGTAGGGGTCCACCACGTGGCGACGCGGCACCCCGTCCTCTTGCTGCGGGGAATGGTAGGAGAACTCTACCCGCCGCCGTTCTACCAACGCCTTTGTCAGCCCATTCCACACCGCAGGTGAAATCTCATCTTCGTCTCGTTGTCCTAGATCCACCGCCAATGTGGTGCGAAAGCGTTCGATCTCTCTTCGGCGTTCCAGGGCCAGGTAGAACCGCAAC
>DAOTUB010000271.1:0-10811 GCA_034437455.1 Anaerolineae bacterium
GCCGTGTGAACCGTTGCAACATTGTCATTCCTCTGAATCTACGTCTCCCGCTCCTTATTATCAAGACGATATTGAGTGGGTAAAAGTTCCTCCCGGGAGCGGAGGTAATCGCGCAGCTTGCCGCGCGCCCGCGCCAGGCGGGATTTCACCGTCCCCAGCGGAATGTCAATCGTCTCGGCGATCTCCTGATAGCCGAATCCCTGCACGTCAGAGAGCACCAGCGCGATGCGTTGGTCTGGAGGCAGCGTTTGAATGCCGGCCTGGATCAGTTGGGCCATTTCCTGTCGCTCGGCGTGTTCCTCCGGCGCTTCGCTCCCGTTGATTAGCGCGGGGTTGACGTCCTCGTCCAGATCGAAATCCTCCAGCGACGTGGCCGGGCGACGCTTGCGGCGGCGCAGTTCGTCGTAACAACCGTTGGAGACGATGCGCATGAGCCACGACTTGAACGAGCTACTCCGCTCGCCCCGAAAGCCGCCGATGTGATGAAAGGCAGAGATAAAGGCTTCCTGTGTGGCGTCGGCGGCAGAAGCCGGATCGCCCATGATGCGGTAGGCGAGGTTGTAGACCTGGTGCTGGTAGGCCAGCACCAACTCGTTGAAGGCGTCTACCTTGCCCTGCTGGGCGGCGGCGATCAGGTTTGCTTCGTCCATCCGTTTCTCACGCACTGGCTGGTTCGTCTTGACAGAAAGCCAACTTGCCCGTATTATACACTCAAAGTCCATTTAACGTCAATGGAGAACGAGGCCCGATGCAACGTCCCCAATCCGCCGAAGAGTACATCACTGTCGTGGACAACAAGGGCCGCGAGCGCATTCAGCGCGTCGAGTACACCGTTACCGATGTGCGCGACGAGAAAGTCTATGTCACTGTGGACGGCCTGGCCTACGCCAGGGATTCGCTGATTTGTAAGGGACAGGATCACATTCTGCAAGTTTTTGACTGTATTCCTGCCGTCATGGTCCATCCAGAAATTGTTATTCGTGACCACCAGTCGCCTGATGATACACTGATCTACTACAAGCGATTGTACGTTTCGGCGATTGCTCGACACCAGTTGGTGTGTGTCGTAGTCAAGGTTCGACAAGGGATACGCTATCTGTACAATTTCTTCGCACAGCAGAGTGGCAAAGTGAAGGGATACCGGCATGTCCCGCCTCCCGAAATCTGGTACATTGCTCCCGGTAAAAAAGCGCGTGATTATGGTCTTCCTGCTGGGTTCTGATATTGACTAAAAGGTGCAGAAAATGAACAATAGAAAACTAGAATTTCTGTTTCAAGAACCTGGATTGGTCGAAGCAATAGCCTTTGGCCCTGGTGAACGCCGGAAAAATCTCGTCACCGAGGGTTATCGCGATACTGACATTCCCGATCTGATGATTGACCTGCATCCCGACACGCTTCGGCCATATTGTTTCATGAGCCTGAACTTTCACAGGACCTATCCGGCTATCATCTGGGGGCTGCATTTTTCGATGGCCGATGAGCGATTTGACGTGCCCCAGGCCGGTCTGACCGATGTGTTGCTGCACGAGGCCTTTAGTTGGGCTTTTGCGCACTTTATCCTCAAAGATAAAGTGCCTCAGCCCACACACCTCGATGAACAGGCCAGCTTGACGCGCCGCGTACTGCAACACGCGCTGGCGAGCGTATAGGGACAAAATGTGACAAGGTGCAACGCACTGCTAAAGTGCGTTGCACCTTGTCTTTTACGTTCCTGCATCCTTACTGTTGCTGCAACGCGACCTCCACCTCCAGCGGCGAAGGCTCGTCGCCGACGAGGAGGTTATCTCCCGTGACGGCCTGGTAGCCCTCAGCCCACACGATGATGCTGTAGGATTCGTTTCGCTCCAACGGAAGCGGCAACTCAAAGTATCCGTTCGTGTCGGTCTCTGCGCTGGTATAGATCTGATCCTCACTGCCGTCCCATCCGTCAACAGCAATGCCAGGCTCCAGCACGACGTAAAGCGCGCCAGAGATACCCTGGCCGGTATCGGCATCGAGGACGTAACCCTGGATGTACAGCCCTCCGGCGGGAGGCGTTGGGGTCGGCGGAGGCGTGCCGGTGCCGATGACCGCCGTGCCTTGCTGCACCAGTTGCCCCTCGACGTACAGTTCCAGTGCGTATTCGCCGTCCAGGAGCGGCTCGTCAGAGGTGCGGTAGATCGAGTCGTGGTACGCGCCGCTTGCTCCTTTATCCCAGACAACGTTGAACATGGCCAATTCCTCGCCGTTCATGATCCACTTTTCGTCAAAGCTCATCCCGTCCTGCATCCCCGCATAATCGCAGAAAAAGTAGAGCTCTTCCAGCCCCGTGGCAAAGCTCGTGCCGGGGTTGACGGGATTGCCTTGCGCGTCTATGCCAGAGGCGAAGGTGATGGGACCGAGGGCCTCCTGCGCCTGGGTGCCGGCGACGGTGAAGTTGGAGGCGGCGACCAACGCGTCCTCGATGAACAGTTCCAGCCGGTACGTGCCAGGATCGAGAGGTTCGTTGTAGCTGATAGAAACCCACGCGGAGCCGCTGCTGCCCCAACCCCACGTATCGGGTTTCGTCGCCGTCTGCTCGCCCTCATAGTACCAGATGCGGTTCCAGGCCAATCCGTCGCTCATATCCTCATAGTCGAAGAAAGCATAGACCTCGGTGATGCCAGAGGGAAGCATGTAGGTGGGATTGGTGGGCTGGCCGTCGTCAGTGACGCCGTCGGAAAAGATCAGGTTGGTGATCGAGGGGCCGGTGACCGCGCCGCCGACCGAGATCGATCCCTGGGTCATCAGCTCTTCCCCGACGTACAGCTCGAAGCGGTAGACGCCATCGGCCAGGCCAGAGGTGTTGTAGATACTGACCCACCAACTACCCGCCTCGCCGCCAGTCCAAGGGGCAGGGGGCCAACTGGCGTTATCGTCGAGTTGACCTTCGTGGTACCAGCGGGCCTCCCAGGTCATCCCGTCGGCCATGCCCTCGTATTCCCAAAAGGCATAGATGTCGGTGGCCCCGGACGGCAGTTGGCTGACGATCTGGGTAGGCTGATCGTTGTCGGTTACGCCAGGGCCAAAGACCAGGTTGTGAAAGCTGGTGTCGCCTGAAGGCGGCGTCGAGGGTTTTGGCCCTGATTTAGGCTTGGGCGCGATACCCGAGCGGGCTGCCTCTACGAGGGGCCTGGCCAGCTTGACCGGTCGCAGCGAGTTGATGAAACCGCCGACGGGAATGCAGTTATCGTTTTGATTTACGACACCGTCGCCGTTGGTGTCGGCCAGGTAACGGCAGTCGGCGAACCGTTCCGCCCCTCCGTAGCCGACCTGGGTGGGTACGCCGACGATCTGTCCCACAGCGTCCGCCGCCAACCCGCCGCTGTTGCCGCCAGCGATGGTGGCGTCGGTCTTGACCCAGGCCCGTCCCTCTACGCCCCGCTCGCGGGTGAAACCGCTCACCACACCCTCGGTGAACGTGATCGTCTCGCCGCCGATACCGGGATAGCCCAGAATCTGTATCAGATCCCCCAGGTCCAGCACATCCGAGTCGCCCAGCGATACGTAGCTCAGATTCAGTTGCTCCGCATCTATCGGTCGGCCATCCAGGTCGCTCACGATCTGAATCACGGCCAGGTCAAGTTGTTGATCCAAAGCCCGAATCTCTGCCAGGTATCTCAAATTCGGCAGTTCGTCGGAGCGGACGGTGATGGCGACACCCAGGGCGTCGGGCTGGTAGGCCGGGTCAGGATCGGATACGACGTGGGCGTTGGTGAGGATGAAACCGTCGGGGCTGAGGATGGTGCCCGACCCGGTCCAGATGGGCTGGAGTTGCCCGGCGCTGCTTTCGACCAGCGCGAGGATCTGCACGGTGGCGCGCAGCAGGTTCTGGCGGATCTGGCGCTCGTCGTCCGGCGCTGACACAGGCTCGGGCGTCTCGTCAGGCCCAGGCACCGCTGTCGGTGGAGCTGTGGTTGGCGGGACTGCGGTTGGTGTAACCGTGGGCAGTTCGTCGGGGCCAGAAGGCCCACAACTGAGGGTGATCAGGAAGGCCAGACCGATGATCAGGAATTGCTTGGATTTCTTCATCTTAACCTCCCTCAAAACTCTAAGGATTCGGCAAAGTCGCGAAAGTAGCGGTAGTGGTCGTCAAAATCTTTCGCGTCCGCCAGGAACGTGACGACGATGATGCGGCCACTGCCGCGGCCATCGTCGCGCAATGCCAGGTCTACTCCCTGCACCACCACCGGCAGCCGGTCCACGTACGGGTTGCGATCATCGTGGACGTAGGTGAAGGTACGGCGGGTCGCGGTTCGGTCGCCAATCAACACCTGGTCGGTGTCGAGAGCGCGATAGGCGATCACTTTACCGGCTCGCTCCAACGCCAGTGCGTTCAACACCAGGGCAGGCTCTGCTTCGGCGGCCAGCGGGCGGCTGCGCAGTTCCAGCGTGGTATCGAACTCTCCGCCTCTGGCATCGCGCGCGCGCAACAGGGGATCGTCGCCGGTCTCCTGCACCCACTCGGCGGGATAGCTTCCGGCGAGGCCGGCCCGGGTCGTGAAGGGAGCGGTGCGGAAGAGGGTGGCCTCTCGCAGCGCCAGGCCCAGGACGAGGGCTGCGGCCACGAGAACGACGACGGCCCAGTCGGCCCAACGATCTCGTCGGCGAATTGCTTGTATGGTCGTCATTTCAAGCCTCCTTCGTTCGCTCCGCACTGGCCCCAGCCAGCGTGAGCCGGTTGGAGCGGCGGATCAGGTAGAACAGAACGCTAAAGGTCGCCCCGGCGACGACAGCGGCCAGGATCAGGCCCGGCCAGGGGTTAAAGCCGCCGCCGGTCAGGCTGAGGCGGGTAGTGGTCAACTCGCCACGCAGAAAGGTGAACAGTCCGTTGAGGACGGCGGCCAGTCCCACACCGCTGGGCAGCCACCAGATCGGCTCGTCCTCGAACTTGGCCCGGCCCAGAAAATAGCCGCTCAGACCGGCAAAGCTCGCCTGGGCCAGCGCGGTGACGGCGATGCGGATGACGCCGGCCTGCAGATTCACTCCGCCGCTGGCGACGACGTAGTGGAGGTTGAGCATCGTGGCGTACCCTAGCCCGGCAGCAGTGCCGTAGACGACGCCGTCCACGCGCTCGTCGAACTCGGCCAGGGGATAGATAGAATAGCGCACGGCAGTGTACTTGAGGAATTCCTGGGTACAGCCGACGACGAGGATGGAGCCAAGGACGTTGGCCCAGGGGTTGATGGGCAGCCAGCGACGCACTTCAAAGACGTCTCGCAGCAACGGGATACCGACTGCCTGTGCCAGCAGCGCGCCGAGGAGGAAGACGACGAGAACGTACCCCTTCGGCTCCGGCTCCAGCCGGTCCTGCTGGTAGAAGAAAACCAGCCACAAGAAAGCGGGGACCAGTGCCAGGACGAGTCCCACCGCCAAAAGCGACCATCCGGTCAATGTCGGTTTGAGGAGCGCCACCAACGCCACGACGACGAGCACAAAGACGACTTGGCCGAGGATGTGGCCCAACCCGGCCCGCCAGACGCTCGATCGATCCTGGGTTACCTTGGCGTAATGGCGCTTGCAGTACGCACGGCCACCGAGTCGCCTGACCTCTGGGCCGGCGGGCTGGTGGCAGACACAACACACGTTTTTGCTCATAGCTTACTCCTTGCATCACTCAAGGCAGCCCCCGACCTCGCTACAGGGGCTGCGAGGCTGGCCATACGAACGTACATCTTGTGTCAACTACAGTTTGGGCATGGCCTCATTTTATCAAACCTGTGATCGTAAGTCAATACCCTTTCCCATCAGTTGTGTTTCATTTCGGTTAAGATTGGGTCTGTGGTATACTATACCAATGATACCGAAACCTCGAATGCTCGTGACCGGCGGCAGCGGCTACCTGGGCGGGTGGGTCGTGCGATTGGCCCGCGCCGACTGGGACGTGACTGCCACCTATCTATCCCATCCGCCGGACGATCCTGGCGCGACCTGGCGACGGCTGGACGTGCGGGACGAGGCGATGGTTGCGGCTCTGGTAGAAGAAGTGCACCCGGCAGTGCTCGTGCATACGGCGGCGGCCAACCCCCGCGATGGCGGCGACTTGGAGGCTATCAACGCGACGGGTACTCGCCACGTCGCCCGCGCCACCGCAGCCTGTGGCGCGCGCCTGATCCACATCTCCACCGACGCGCTCTTTGACGGGGAGAAGGGTAACTATGTCGAGGAAGATCCTCCCACGCCCATCACCCCCTACGGGCGCAGCAAGGCGCTGGCAGAGAAGGAAGTGCACGATTCCGGAGCGGAGGCAGTCATCGTGCGCACCTCGCTCATCTACGGCTGGCGACCGCGCCTGGCCCGGCAAGTGCGCTGGATCGTGGACGATCTGGAGATGGGCAAGCCGGTGCGACTCTTCACCGACGAGTTGCGCTGTCCTATCTGGGTGGAGAGCCTGGCGGCGGCGGTGGTCGAACTGGCTGAAATGAATTATACCGGTGTGCTGCACGTGGCTGGCGCGCAGCCGCTTTCTCGCTACGAGTTTGGCGTGCGATTGCTGCGCTTCCGCGGCCTCGATCCTACCCTTGTCATCCCCGCCCTCAGCCGTGAGGATGGGGCGATCCGTCCGCTCAATGGCACGCTTGATTGTTCACGGGCGCGGGCGCTCCTGCGCACACCGCTGCTGGGCGTGGACGAGGTGTTGCAGCAAAATGACTCAAATGGAAGATTGTAACCTTTGGACGCAGCAGCCTTGACGTTCTGCCAGGATGCGTTAGAATGGCGCTGTGAAATACTACATCTCTACCATTGGCTGCCAAATGAACGAGGCCGACTCGCGACGGCTGGCCTCGGCGCTGGAGCGGTTGGGCTGCACGCCCGCCGACCGCGTCGAGCAGGCCGACGTCGTCGTGCTCAACACCTGCGTCGTGCGCCAGTCGGCGGAAAATAAAGCCTATGGGCGATTGGGCGCGCTGAAACCGCTGAAGAAGCGAAAGCCAGAGATGGTCATCGGGTTGATGGGTTGCCTGGTGGGTATGAAAGACCCGACTCCATTGCGCCGTCGCTTTCCCTGGGTGGACGTCTTTATGCCTCCCTCAGAGCCGGAACCGTTACTCGAGTTCCTGGTCGAGCGAGGCCGAGTGGACAAAGGCCGGGACTTGGAGACGTTGGAGACCATCCATCGCTACCGCTTGCAAGATAGCGATCTGCTCCTCCCAACCCACGAGCGTGGCCGGCTGGTCTCGGCTTATGTTTCTATTGTCTTGGGTTGTTCCCATGCTTGCACGTATTGCATCATCCCCTACCGGCGCGGCCCCGAGCGCAGTCGTCCCGTCGAAGAGATCGTGGTCGAGGCGGAGTCGCTGGCCGCGCAGGGCGTGAAAGAGATCACGCTGCTGGGGCAGATCGTGGATCGGTATGGGCTTGACTTATCAGACAAATCCACTCTGGCTTCTCTGCTCCGCCGTCTCCACGAGATTGAGGGACTTGAGCGTATTCGCTTCCTCACCAGCCACCCTAATTGGATGACAGACGAGTTGTTGGATACAGTAGCGGCGCTGCCAAAGGTCTGCGAGCACATTGAGGTACCGGTGCAGGCCGGCGACGACGAGGTGCTGGTCCGGATGCGGCGCGGTTATACCGCCGATGATTATCGGAGCCTGATCGCGAGTATCCGCGAGCGCATCCCTGGCGTTTCCATCGCTACCGACATCATCGTCGGTTTCCCAGGTGAGACGGAGGCCCAGTTCCAGCATACCTATGACCTGCTCGCACAACTGCGGCTCGACAAGGCCCACATCGCTCGCTACTCCCCGCGCCCGCAGACGCTGGCCGCCCGCCGCTTCCCCGACGACGTACCGCAGGAGGAGAAGGAACGCCGTCGCAAGGCGCTCGACGAGTTGCAGGCCGAGATTGTGGGCGAGATCAACGCCCGACTGCTCGGAGAAACGGTCGAGGTGCTCGTCGAGGGGCGAAGGAAGGGGCGCTGGTGGGGGCGCACCCGCACCGACAAGCTGGTCTTTTTCGAGGATGAGCAGGATTGGCGCGGACGTCTGGCCCAGGTACACCTTACCTGGACAGGCCCCTGGTCGCTGATCGGAAAAGTCGGATAATCTTCAACCCGAAAGATCACGGCTCCAGCACGATGCGCCAGGAACCGATGAACGGTCTTTTGTTCCCCGTAGCTGGGCAGGGCTCGAGCCGCACGCCGGTGACCAGTGGTATCCCCAACTCGCCGATACCAAGCGCGTAGCTCACGTTTCGTTCGGCGTTGAAATCCGCGTATCCCGCTCCCTGTTGAGGCTTGAGGCCGGTCACGGCCCGATCGGCCCCGCCGGGCCACGTCAGCCAGACCTCGACACCGGCCAGCCCCTCGCCACGCTCGTCTTTCACCACGACCTCGATGCGCGGCGTTTGCTCGGACTGGCATACCAACTTCTTCTCAGTCAGGTGCAAGCGATCCAAAAGCGGGGGCGTGGGAGTAGGTGTGTAGGTGGGCGTGGGTGTGGAAGTAGGACGGGGAGAGTTGGTTGGTTCAGGAGTGGGCGTAGTCCCGTAGGGGCCTACGCCACTACGGGGGGTGGACAACGGCGATACGGCCTGCAGGGTGTACGTGGGCGTGCTAGTAGGCTCAGGGGTCGGGGTAGGCGTGCGGGTGGGAGTGGATGTGGACGTCGGAGTGGGGGAGGGCGTCGTGGTAGCGGTTGGTGTGGGCGTAGGCGTGCGGGTTGGTGCTGGCGATGGCGGCACTGGCGTATACAGATAAACCAACATCGCCGGGGTGTACACGTCCAATGCCTCGGCCAACGTGGTCAGCCGGCGCATGGCGTCGGCGGAATGACCGATGGCGGCGTACTCTTCGATCAGCGCCTCCAACACGTGGGCCACGTCCTCGTGCTCGAGACCATCCAGTCGCGCGAGCGCCCGTTCCAGGTCGCCGTCGGCCACGTAAGAGATCGCCGTCAGGCGCACCCAATCCCAACGATAGTCGGTGCGTAGCAGCGCCGGGTAGGTGTTGGTCAACTCGACGGGGGCGATGCCCCAGGTGTAGACCAGGCCCAACGTCAGTCCGATCACCAGCCCGACGATGAGGGCTGCCCGGCGTAGAGCTGGACCGCTCAAGGCGGCCCCTCCACATATGGAGCCAACGTTGACGTAGTCGTTCCCATCGCCTGGGCCAGGCGCGCCAGGCGCGCGATCTCTTCCGGATCGCCGCCGGTTTTGACGAGCCGCTCCGCCAGCTCGATTACGGACACGACGGGTTTCTTTGGAGCGAGCGAGATCAGCCGTTCCTGGGCTTGTTCCAGGTTTCCCTCTATCTCGTAAGCGGCGGCAGTCATCAGCAGGTAATCGTCGTAATAATCCTGGCTCAGCACGGAGGGTGGGGTATTGGTATACTTGGCCGGCCAAAGCCACCAGCCGATGGCAAACCCCATCGCTAACCCCATTGCCACGCCAGCAGCCGCCCACACGGGCCATCGTCGCATCAGCTTATTGTCTCCCTCTACGTAAAACGCGGCGCTTGGGGGTATACCCACCCTGGACGCCGCGATAAACTTCGGTACGTGAAAGATGCCGGAGGTGGGAATCGAACCCACACGAGGTTGCCCCCAGCGGTGTTTGAGACCGCCGCGTATTCCTGTTCCGCCACTCCGGCTCGAGGCAAAGTATACCAGAGAACGGGATTCTGGTCAACTTTTCTCTAGCGCCGGGCATTGTCGAGTGTTTTGGAAAAATTGACAAGGAGAGTGAAGTGTGCTATAGTCAAAAACTGTAAGTGAGTTTTTCGATGTGTTTTGGCTTCTCAGTGGGTAGTTACCGATGGTTAGATCCTCAATTTGGCATCATGCTTTTTGGCCTGTTGTTGCTTTTATGTTTCTATTGACAATGATTGACTGGCGGGACCACCGGTGATCTGTAACATTGGTTGTTACTGTTTTGCTTGAGTGATCTCGGAGGGCGTTTTGAACGAAAGGAGGTGAGGTTTATCCGATAGTTCATTTACTGTTTCTGTGCTTTCGATGTTCGATCTAGAAAACAACAAGTACTAGTTTAAGGAGGAAAAGATGTTGCGCAAAATCTTATTAAGAGCGATGACCGTGCTGGTCATCATCAGTGTGATGATTCCTTTCGTACAGGCAGCGCCTGACTCGGCTTCTGTGCCAGCCTTGCCGCAGCAACAACCTCCGCCGCCCCAGGCGGAGCTGAGCAAGCTTCATCCTGACTTGCGCGCAGCGGCGCAGATGCCCACCAAGGGTTTGGAGACTGTCATGATCGAGGTCTTTGCAGCGGAGGGCGCCGATCTAGGTGCCTACTTTGTAGATGGCAAAGTCTTCGCCCGCCCGCCCTTTGGCCAAATACAGGTCTTTATCGGTATGGTCAATCCCGCCAACCTGTCCAAGCTCACCTCCGTCGCTGAGGTGCAGGCTGTTCTCCCCATCGTCCTGGAGCGCAACGCTGAGCCGATGCCTTACCCGGCCGATGATCCAGTGGAACGAGCCAAGCCAGACCCAGTGGAAGTACGGGCCAGAGCCGATGAGCTTCGCGAAGGGAGCTTGTCGTGGGATAAAGCCAAGGCCTTTGGCGATGGGCGAGCGCTGATCCGCCCGATGGACTGGTTCGAGGTATTGCCGGAAGGCCCCCACAAGGCCAAGTCCGCCTGGGACCGGGGCTATGATGGCGAAGGCGTGACCGTGGCCGTGCTGGACGACGGCATTGACGCCGCCCACCCCGATCTTATGGGTACGCAGAAGATCTACTCCAGCACCGAGGCATCTCAGTACAACGGCTGGCCCATGGTCTTTAGTCCTTTCTCGATGCTTGTCTACTTCTTCGACGAATTCTACGGCACCCCC
>DAOTUB010000272.1:0-4266 GCA_034437455.1 Anaerolineae bacterium
CCAAACACCGGAGCGAGCGCTGGTTGAGTAGCAGAGGCACACGCTTTTTGTGACGGAGCGTATCGAAACCAAGCCAGCGGGGCCGTATGCACAACCCGCTTGGTCTCGATACGTCGCCGGATGGGACATCCGCTTGCTCCTACTCGACCGGCGCTAGAATCACCCCGCTGAACGCTTACGATCGGCGCTCGTAAAAGCGCGTCAGGCCGCGCTGTGTTCAATGGCAAAGACGTGTGAGTGCAGATTGGCTATCCACTGTTTCCCCTCTTGAGTGACGCGCAGGTATCGCAGGGCGTCCTGAATGTAGGGGCTGATGGCCTTCCAGTAAAACTTGGCAAAGCTCCTGCGCATGTCCTCCGGGTTCTTGTATCCGAGCCTGGCGTTGGCGCCAAGCTCCTCGAACTCGTAGAACAAGGCAGGGATTTTTCTCAAATAGTCGGGATCGCCGAGCTGGCCGATAAAGTCCGCCGCCCTCACCAACCCCGGATAGCCCTGGGTGTCCTGGTAAAATTCGCCATCGGGCACGGGGAAGCGGGTCATCTCAATATAGGAGGTCATTAACTCGACGTCCACGCCGAGGTCTCTGGTCAACTGTTGACCGAACCGCTCGCGGATAAACGCCTTGCCCCGGTCCACGTGGTAGGGCGTAAGCGCCGCGTCGGTTCCCCCCTGGGGGATCGCTACCGGCTTCCCCTCGATGCCTGTGGCGAACACGTCGCCCTGATCGTCCCGGCAGATCCCCTTCACGTAACCGATGTCGTGGCACAAAACAGCGACGATGAAGTGGAACCAGTCTCTGGGGACGACGCCTCCCTCAAGCAGGTGTTTGCCCCGCATCATGGCCACGCCCACGGACGTGACCATGATGGTATGCTCGACGTTATGGTAAAGTGTATCGGCGTTGGCAATGTTCTCCAGGGCCAGGTGCCCCACCCAGGCTGCAACTTCACCATAAGGCGGCTCGGTGACGCCATAGTTCTGCCGATAGGTCTCTTTGAGGTCCTCTACAAAACGCTCTATGATGAGTCGTTGGGGGATGAACATCGCGCACTCCTTTGTCACCAGATACTCGTCAAGGCCCTCGCACAACCTCGACTCGACCGCGAGACGCCTCCGCCACACACCCAAAGTATAGGCAAATTTGCCGAAAAGTCAAAATAGAGTGGCAGTCTCTTGACACCTCATCCACCCAGAGTAGAATAGCAAGGCTATGAGCAAACGCCGTTGGTTTCTCGTCATCCCGATCGCTCTCTATCTGCTGGCTTCCTGCCGGGCCGAGATCGTGGAAATTCCAGGCACGCCAGTTCCCTCGCCTGCTGCGAGTGTCCCGCCCACCCACGCTCATACTCCCACCGCCAGCGCGACACTGCCTCCAGACCCAACCGCGGGCGTAGATGATCCATCGCCAACCGTATTCCCGTCTGTATCCGCCACCCACACTGTCCAACCCGGCGATACCTTGCTGGGGCTGGCCCGGCAATACGATGTACCGATGGCGGCGATCCAACTCCAGAACGACATGGGCGATTCCACCGTCGTGCAGGTGGGAGAGGTGCTTTCCATCCCTCCACAGACCGGTTGGGAGGAAGCATCCTCCTTTTGGGTCATACACGTCGTAAAATCCGGCGAGACGCTGGTCGGCATCGCCCACGCTTTTGGGTTGAAGGCAGCGGATCTAAAAACGGTCAACGAGCTGGCCGACGCCGACCACATCGTGGTTGGCCAGGAGTTGGTGTTGCCGCTGGACGCGCCTGCCGAGGCGCTGGTCCCCACCTCCACCCCCACCGCGACCCCCGCTCCTACCCCTACCGCCAGCGCAATGCCCACGCTCTCACCCACTGCTGGTACGACTGCCACGCTAGTTACCGCAACTCCCACCGCTAGCGCGACTGCCGCATCCGCTGCCCCGCCGCCTCCCGACATCGCCGCCTGGCCTCACGAAACGGTGCGCATCATCAACGAAGTGCGCGCTGCGCACGGTCTGGAGCCGCTGAGTTACAACAAAACCCTGGCCCAGGCAGCCCAGGCTCACGCGAACGACTGCGCTCAGCGCGGCTGGTGCAGCCACACCGGCTCCGACGGCTCTGACATCAAGATGCGCATTCTGCGCGCGGGCTACGATCCCGCCAGTTGGGCAGAGTGCTGGGCACAGCGCCAGACCCCCCAGGGCGCAGTGGACATCTGGATGGACGAAATACCACCCAACGACCCTCATCGGCGCACGCTGCTCACCACCTGGCTGTCAGAGATCGGGATGGGAGTAGCCCAGACCGACTGGGGCTACTATTTTATCGCCGACTTTGGACGACGGTGAGACAATCATCAGCATTCTGTAGGGACCCCTTGACACTCTACCCGGCGCGATTATAATACCCGGCGCAAATACCAACCCTTATGAGGCGCAATGCACAAAGCACGTTGGGCCTGGGAGCGAACATGAGCAAGTCGGTCTTGGACACGCTTGAGCGCCCTCGGATTAAACTATGCCTACTGCTCGCCATCACGCTGCTGGCGACCTTTTTCCGTCTGTACCGGCTCGATCACCTGCCTCCAGGCGATGGGTACGATCCCGCATTCTACGGCGTAGATGCACTGCTCATTCTCCGAGGCGCGCGCCCTGTTTTCTTTCCTACCAACTTTGGCCGCGAGGCGCTTTTCAGCTACATCGTAGCGGCTTGCTTTTTCCTGTTTGGAGCAGGTACTCAAACGATCCACCTAGCCTCCGCACTGGTGGACATTCTCTCGATTCCGGCGGTCTACTGCGTCGCCGAAGAACTTTTCGCCGACGAGCAAGGGCTTTTGAAGCGATTCGGCGGGCTTGTGGCCGCCCTCATGATGGCGATCTCTTACTGGCATCTCAACTGGAGCCGCTACGGCGTGCGGGCGATCCTCGTGCCGCTCTTTGCCGCACTGACCTTCTCCTTCTTGTGGCACGGACTGCACGGAAAAAGTCGTTGGGCTTTTGTGATGTGCGGCGCCTCATTGGAATTGAGCATGTATACCTATCAAGCAGCCCGACTGTTTCCTGTCCTGATCATCATCGGCTTTTTCTGCGTTATCTGGGCTCGCCAAGCTATCTCCGGGCAGGATTGGAGAAACTTTGTCCTCGTTGTTGGCGTGGCCCTTCTGGTGTTTGCCCCCCTGGGACATTATTTTTTGGCGCACCCCGGGAGCTTTTCCCAGCGGGTCGAGCAGGCATTTGTCATCGAGAAAGCTCAGTGCATCAAAGCACTGCTGGCGTTCAATTTTGTCGGCGACCGGGAGCCTTACAGCACGATCCCAGGACGCCCTTACCTCAACCCTTTCCTGTCGGTGCTCTTCCTCCTGGGGATAGGCATCAGCCTAGTCCGTTTCAAAAAGCCGAGCTATCTTTTTCTGCTGGCGTGGTTAGGTATCATGTTCATCCCAGCCGCCGTCGCCGGAAAGGGGCCGACAGCCAAACGGGCGATTGGAACATTACCCGCCGTCGCGATGCTGATCGCCATAGGAGCACTGGTTCCCTGGCAGTTCTTCCGCTGCCGGCGTACTGGCTTGGCGAAAAAGCTCGGCGTCGTGGGGGGTGTCTTGCTCGCGGGCGGTTTTGTCTACAGTGGCATCGTGACGTACCGGGACTATTTTGTGACCTGGGCCTCGAATCCAGGCCTGTTCACCCACTTTGAGGTGGGCATCTCCGCCATCGGAGAGTACGTCGGAGAGCTTTCCCCCGATGAACAGGTCTACGTCTCGCCGGAACTGCCCGCACATCCGGGTATCCGTTTTCACTCGAACTTGCGGGAAGGCATCAAGGGGTACAACGGTCGGGCCTGTCTGGTCGTACCCGAACAATTGACCAGGAATACCACATACATCATCGTCCCGAGCAAAGACGAGCATAGTCTCGATCGGTTGCAGCGTTACTTGCCCCAGGGAGAGGTTGTAGACGAGGGACCTCTGCACTACAACGAACCTTACTTTCTGGCTTACCGGGTCCTGGCTGGCGCCAGAGCAGAAGCAACGCCTAGCCATCCCGCGATGGCGAACTTTGGAGATCGGATTCAGTTCCTGGGATACGACCGCGACCAGCTCACGTATCGAGCCGGGGATACCATTCACCTGACGCTCTATTACCAGGGATTGAAACCGATGGCGACACATTATACGCAGTACCGCATAACTTGCTACGCGGCTTGACATAGGGGGTTTTCATAGCATACTATCTCCATTCCACACAAGGAGAAAAGAGCTATGAGGACCCCAAGAGAATCTTACTCGAGAAAGCCAATTGTG
>DAOTUB010000273.1:0-2023 GCA_034437455.1 Anaerolineae bacterium
AGTGTTGGGCTGGAGCAGCAGCGAAAGCCACCAGGGACTGGTCCTGGCGGCCTTTCTGGTGTTGCTTGCGGATAAAACCCTGGAGGCGTTGCCCTCGAACCTGGCGCAGCTCTGGCAGTGGAACGTGCACTCCAGCGTCGCTGCCTGGAGTTGGGATTACGAGCAAAAAGACCCGGCACGCGAGCGATTGGCGCACGCCCACGCGGAGCAATTCGCCACAGCCGCCTTGAGCGCCGACCAACAGGAGCGGTTTCTGTCCTGGTGTCTGGACGTGGCGCAGCAACGGGTGGACGCTATCGTAGGCAACCAGCATCGCCGCAGTTACAACAAGGCCGCTGTGCTGACCGTGGCCTGCGCTGAGGTGCTGCGACTGCGGGGGGGCCAGGAAGCCGCCGACGCGCTGGTGGACGACGTGCGCGGTCGTTTCCCCCGTCATCGCGCTTTCCAGGCGGAGATGAAGGCTGCGCTCTCTCGAATGGAGCACGGCCAGCGGTGAAAGGAGAAGGGCAAACCGTGGCAGAATTGACAAACATTGACCCTGAAATCGCCGCTCTCCTGGAGCGCGAACGCATCCGGCAGAACACGACCATCCAGCTCATCCCCTCCCAGAGCACAGT
The DNA here is from genome assembly GCA_034437455.1 of Anaerolineae bacterium. Taxonomy (GTDB): domain Bacteria; phylum Chloroflexota; class Anaerolineae; order B4-G1; family B4-G1; genus DAOTUB01. The sequence goes on from DAOTUB010000273.1 coordinate 618, forward strand.
CAGTGAGGCCATCTTGAGGACACAGGGAGCCATCTTCACCAATCTGGCTATCGAGGGGTATCCGGGCCGGCGCTATTTCCCCGGCTGCGATCTGGCCGACGACGTCGAGCGATTGGCCATCGAGCGAGCCAAGGCGTTGTTCGGGGCGGAGCACGCCAACGTGCAGCCACACTCGGGAGTCAATGCCAATATCGCAGTCTACCTGGCAGCGTTGGAGCCGGGAGACACCGTGTTGGGCATGTCACTCAGTCACGGCGGACATCTATCGCATGGCTACGGCCTCAGCCTGTCTGGCAGATTCTACCGCTTTGTGCCCTACTCCGTGAACCGCGCCACAGAGCAGATCGACTATACGGCTGTGCGGGACCTGGCCCAGCGCGAACGTCCGAAAATGATCGTCGCCGGTGGAAGCGCGTATCCCCGAATCATTGACTTTGCTCGCCTGCGCGAGATATGTGACGAGGTCAAGGCTCGGCTCATGGTAGATCAGGCCCACATCGGCGGATTGGTGGCTGCCGGCATCCATCCCAGCCCGGTCCCACACGCTGACTTTGTGACAGGGACGACGTACAAGACCCTGGGCGGCGGGAAGGGAGGGTACATCCTGTGCCGGGCCGCCTACAGTCGAGAGATCGATCGGAGTGTCTTTCCCGGCGTTCAGGGCAGCTTTGGCCCTCACACGCTGGCGGCCAAGGCCGTGACGTTCAAGATGGCGATGACGGAGACGTTCCGGGCCACTCAGCGCCACATCCTGTCGAACGCTCGCCAACTGGCCGACCGGCTACAAGCCGCTGGGTGGTGCATCGTGACGGGCGGCACAGATACGCACCTGTTCCTGGTTGACGTCGGAAGCCTCGGCCTCACCGGTCAGCAGGCCGAGGAGGCGCTAAAGGCCGTCGGTATCTATGTCAATCGCAACTTGATCCCCTTCGACGAACGTCCGCCGTTGGTAGCCAGTGGCGTCCGGGTGGGCACGCCCGCGGTTACGTTCAGGGGCTTTGGCGAGGCCGAGATGGACCAAGTGGCGGAGATCATTTTGGCCGTGTTGGATCGGCCAGAGGATGAATCGGTGCGCGAGTGGGGGCGAGCGCAGGTGCAGACCCTGTGCAAACGGTTCCCACTCTACGGTTATGAACCCGAGCTGACAGCGGACGTCCCCAACCTGCCAGCGCTGGAGGAATAGAGCAGGCTCCGCAAATGCTGTGAACAGGTAAAGTAGAAGTGATGTGGCATCAAGCGACAAACCGAGCCCTGGTCAACTCTGCTCGCTCCGTGCTCCGTGCTGGAAGAATTGACTTCCGCGTCAGGATGTGTTATACTGATAGTCGGCTCACTTCAGCGGCCATTGCACGATCATTGTAAGGCCTACCGCAAAGGTGTGGTAGGCCTTTTTCCATGTAGAATGC
>DAOTUB010000274.1:0-34880 GCA_034437455.1 Anaerolineae bacterium
GTGCCCGCTTCAGACTTCATACTCGTTCCGCAAAACGATCTCGGGCGCAACTCAATCAACTGGAACAGCGATGGAAAACGCTACCACCGATCGACAGCTCGTAGCAACTTATGCGGTATTGCGAAAAACCATTCCGTTAGCCAGTAGAACAGACTTTTATCCACTGTCTGCCATTGATCGTGGAACGAGATCGACAGGAGCAGATATGAAAGAAAAAAAGTAGTAACCGTTCAGCCATTGATATAGGAGCGCCGGTTGAGTAGCTTCGCAGCGCCAGCGGAGAAGCGTATCGAAACCAAGCGGTTCTTTTCGGAGCGATTTTGGTTTCCGAGAGCCGCTTGGCTTCGATACACCCTTTCGCTGTGCTCCAGGGCACTCAGCCGGCGCTACCCTCTGAACGCTTACAAAAAGTAAACGGTCAGTCACCAGTAGCCAGCAGGGGAAAAGTGCTGCGCGCTTCACGTGCGCAGCACTTTTATGTTTTGGAAGGTTTTTGGAAGGTCGGATACACGCTTTGGAAGGCGTCTGGAAGGTGGATGGAGTATACTATTAACCTCAATACCCGGAAAGGAATGACTATAACTTGCGAAAACAAGTGGACAGTTCATAGCAATGACACAGACAAGGAGATTCGGGGATGAATAGACCTCACGTAAGACCCAAAATCCTGCTTGTGGATGACAACACGCAACACCTGTTTGCTATCGGGGGGATCCTGAACAAGCTGGAGGTGGAAGTCGTTCACGCAACGTCCGGTTCCGAGGCGCTGGGCTTGACGCTGGAGCACGATTTTTGTTTGGTCATTACCGACGTGCAAATGCCGGGGATGGACGGCTACGAACTGGTCGAATTGCTGCGCGGCAACCCCGGCACGACCAGCCTGCCGGTGATCTTTATCAGCGGCATGCGCTCAGAAGAGTATCGTCATCGCAAGGCGTATGATACTGGACCGATTGATTTTATCAGCAAACCCTTTGTGGCCGAGATCTTGCTCAGCAAGGTCCAAGTCTTTGTGGACCTTTACCGGCAGAATATCGAGCTGCAAGCATTAACCGAGGAGTTGAAGGCCACAACCGAGGCCCTGGAAAGGGAAATCGAACGGCGTCAACAGGCGGAAGCGGCGCTGGCGCAATCGGCGTAGTGATTGGAGCGACTGGAAGATGCCAGGAAAGCCCAAGATACACAAGTCCTCCACTCATCTGGCCAGTAACGAGAATCGAAAAGGAGCAGGCTATGTAGCGTCTACCACGACTGTAGCACATGGGAAACCGACCGTATAAGCCTTTGGTTAACAGAATAAAAAGGAGCAGGAAAAATGACAGAGCAGACACGACTTCAATCAGAGGAAGAAGAAAAGAAGGAACAGCGCAAGAAACGGATGAGGACGTTGACCTACGTCATAGTCGGCATCCTGATCGTCGCCCTGGTATCCGTGGTGGCGGTCGGCGCCAGCAAAGGGCTGTGGCTTAAAAAGGACGCCGTCAAGATCGTGACCGCGTTGCCGTTCGACGTCGAGGAGGGCGCGGGAATCGCGTGGCCTCTTCGTCACGCCATGGAACTGGCGCTGGAGGAAGCAGACCACCGCGCAGGCAATCTCACCGTCGAGTTCGAGGCGTGGAGCTCGGCCGACGAGGAGGGCATGCCGGTGGCCGAAAAAGAGACGGAATATGCCGAGCAGGCCGCTGCCGATCCGGCCGTGGTGGCCTTTATGGGAAGCCTGGGCAGCTCGGGCTGCAAGGAAAGCATTCCGATCCTCAACCGCGCCGGGGTGGCCCAACTCAGTTCCACGGCCACCTATCCCGGGTTGACCAAGTCGGGCTTTGGAGCCGGCGAGCCGGCCATCTACTATCCCAGCGGCGAGCGCACCTTCTTCCGCGTGGTCACCCCCGACGACATGCAAGGCCCGGCCGGAGCGCTGTGGGCCAAGGACCTGGGTATGGAGCGCGTCTACATCGTCGAGGAGAATAGTCTCTTTGGTTATGGACTTGCCAGCACATTTAGACAGACGGCGGAAGCCACCGGTATGACCATCGTTGGCACCGGTATCGTCACTCCCAATCAGCAAACGGGTCTAGAGGGAATATTAGACGAGGTCGCCACTCAGCAAGCCGATATGATCTACCACGCCGGGTTCAGTGGGCCGGGGATTGCGCTGGCCGAGGCTTTGCGCGCGGCAGGGCTGGAGACATCCTTGATGGGCACGACGCTTGCCGCTGCAGAAATCGACGAAAGGTTGATCGGTTTGGAAGGCGTCATGTCGACCCACAGCGGCATCCCGACAGAAGAACTGAACGAGGCCACGTTGGACTTTGCCCGTCGCTTCGAGAAGCGCTTCGGGTATCCGTTGGGCGGTCGGGCGTTTTGGGCGGCCATGGCCTACGACGCGATGGGCATCGCGCTGGCGTCTATCGAGCAGGCCGGTGAAGCGGACCGCGCCGCCGTGGTGGAGGCGTTGCACGAGATCGAGTACGATGGCATCGCCGGACGCTGGAGCTTTGACGAGAACGGCGATACGAACCTGTTGCTCGTCACCGGCTTTGTGCTAGAGGGAGACAAGTGGCAATCCATTGGACTGTTGCGGGTGCGCTAGCCTCCGCACGTCATAGATCGTTGGCAGCGATCGGGAGATCGCCGCCAACGACCGACTTTGCTGCACTCGCCATCAGGTCGGATAACAAATCCGACCTACGGCGGTTAGCTCGGTGAACAGAAGGAAAGGATCCCATAGGAGAAAAACCATGTTCCGCACACAGGGAAGTTTGAGACGGCAATTGTTGCTGCCGTTGTTGCTTTTTGAAGTCGTGTCGGTGCTCATGATCGGTCTGGCCATGCTCTTTACCTACCGGGGACAATTCCAGGGCACGCTAAACTTGCAGCAGGAAACAGCCGCCAGGGCGGCTAAGGAAATCGAGATCTACCTGAATGACCTGCAGGCCGAGTTGGTAGACGCCAGCTTGAGCGAAAATCTGGTGAATCTCGCGCCCGATCAACAAAAGGGGATCCTCGACCGTCTTCAGGTCCGTCAAAGCACGTACGTCGCCCTGGCCATTGTGGACCGAGAAGGCCAAGAGCTGTTGCAGGTCGCCGTTAATCCCGATGCCCCCGCGCTGCCGAGCGAATGGGAACAGCACGAGGCGCTCGCCAACGCTCTGAATGGACGCTCATACAACGGTCCGGTGGAGTTTCACTCTGGCCTGCCCTACATGCTCATGGCAACACCGATCCGCGATCCTCAATTGCAAGCTACCGGTATGATCGTCGCCCGGGTGGACCTGAGTTCGCTGTGGAACATCGTTGGAACGGCCGGGAGCGGCGAGTCGGGATACGTCTATGTGGTGGATCGGGCTGGTAAATTGGTCGCCGCCCGCGAGATGGGCCTGGTCGTGCGCCAACCCGACGTAACAGAGCTGGACAGCGTGCAGGCTGCTTTGAGAAACGAGCCGCTGACCGGCGCCTATCGTGGATTGAGCGACGTAGCGGTGATTGGCGGGACGGGACGGGTCGCGAGCACCAACTGGAAGGTGATCGCTGAATTGCCTACCAGCGAGGCCTACGCGCATCTGAATTCGTTGCTGTTCCTGCTTGGAGGCCAGGTCCTGATCGGCACAGGCTTGGCGGTCGGGGTGTGGTTCTATATCAGTCGGCAGGTCGTCAGTCCTATTCTCGAGATCACGCGCGGCGCGCAACGGATCGGCGAGGGCGATCTGGATCACCAACTGGAGGTCCAGGTTCAGGGGGAACTGGCCGACCTGTCGCACGTGATCAACTCGACCACGGCTCAACTGCGCGATCTCGTTGGCAACCTAGAGCAGCGCGTAGCCGACCGCACCCGGCGATTAGAAGTTCTGGCGACGATTGGGGGGACGCTCAACGCCGCCTTTGGGTCAGATATCCCATTGGACAAGCTGGTCAATCAGATTAAGGACGAATTTGGCTATTATCACGCGCACATTTATCTCCTGGATGAGCGTGGAAACCTCATCGTGACCGCAGGGACCGGCCGGGCCAGCGCAGAAATGAAGCGCAAGGGCCACGCCATTCCCTTGAACGCCCCCGCCAGTCTGGTCGCCCAGGCGGCCCGCACTGGTGAAATCGTCCGAGTGGACGACGTGCAACAGGCTGAAAACTGGCTGCCCAATCCCCTGCTGCCCGATACCTGCTCCGAAATGTCCGTGCCGATCATGCACGGCGCAGATGGGCGGGTACTAGGCGTGTTCGATGTGCAACAGAACCGGGTGGCCGGTCTGGACGATGAGGATGCCAACTTGCTGCGCTCGTTGGCCAACCAGGTGGCCGTCGCCCTGACCAATGCGCGCCTGTTTGAAGAAACGCTCCAGGCCAAAGAGGAAGCAGAGTCGGCCCAAAAAGATATCCAAGTCGCCAATCAGGCGTTGGAAGCACAGATCTGGCAGACCACCGGCCAGGCTCAACTGAGCGATAAAATGCGGGGCGAGCAGGCCACCTCCACGTTGGCGAACAACGTCATTCAACAGTTGTGCCGCTACCTCGACGCTCAGATTGGCGCATTGTACATCGCAGAAGAGGACACGCTGAATCTGGTTGGCAGTTATGCCTATGCCAGCAGAAATCCAGTCAAACAATTCAATGTTGGGGAAGGTTTGGTCGGCCAGGCAGCTCTGGAGAAACAGCCGATCGAGGTGACTAATGTCCCCGATGACTATATCATCGTCAGTTCGGGTTTGGGCGAAATCGTTCCCAGGCACATTATGCTCTGCCCCTTCATGTATGAGGATCAGGTGGTAGGCGTGGTGGAGATGGGAACGCTGGCCGAGTTTACGCCGACCCAGATGAAATTTCTCCAGAACGCGCTGACCAACATCGGCATCACCTTCAACACCGCCCAGGCCCGCGCCCGCATCGACGAGCTGTTGTCCGAGACGCAGCAGCAGGCCGAGGAGTTGCAGGCCCAGGGCGAGGAACTGCGGGTGATGAACGAGGAGCTGGAAGCTCAAACCGAGAGCCTGCGCACCTCCGAAGCCGTGCTGAGAGAGAAACAGGCCACCCTGGATCGGCAGAATCGGGAACTGAAGGTAGCCCAGCGAGAACTCGAAAAGAAGGCCAAAGAACTGGCCCTGACCAGCAAGTACAAATCCGAGTTCCTGGCGAACATGTCCCACGAGCTGCGCACGCCCCTGAACAGCCTGCTCATCCTGGCCCGCATGTTGGCCGACAACGAAGAGGGGAATCTGACCGAGGATCAGGTCGAGTCGGCCCAGGTGATCTATGGCAGCGGCAATGACCTGTTACGGTTGATCAACGACATCCTGGACCTGTCCAAGGTGGAAGCGGGCAGGATGACCTTCCACATTGAACCGATGCACTTGACCGAGCTGGTGAGCGCCGTGCGCGCGCAATTCGCGCACGTCGCGGAAGAAAAGGGACTTGACCTGAACATCACCCTGGCCGACGATCTACCAACCCGCATCGAGACCGACCAACAGCGGGCGGGGCAGATCGTCAAGAACCTGCTCTCCAACGCCTTCAAGTTCACCGAGACCGGCAGCGTCAGCCTCGACATCCATCGCCCGGACGCGGGGGTAGACCTCTCGCGGAGCGGGCTGGACCCCGCCGAGGCCATCGCCATCCGCGTCGCGGATACCGGCATCGGCATCGATCCCGAACAGCAAAAGATCGTCTTTGAGGCGTTCCAGCAAGCGGACGGCGGCGCCAATCGGCGGTATGGCGGCACCGGTCTGGGGCTGTCCATCTCCAGGGAGTTGGCCGCCAAGCTCGGCGGGCAGATCGATCTGGAGAGTGAACCCGGCCAGGGCAGCACCTTCACCCTGTACCTGCCCATTGCGGGACCGCCAGACGCGGTCAGGCAGGAGCGAGGCGCAGAGGAGATCGTTTCGCTCGCGCAGCCCAGCCGGCCATCGATCCAGCCATACCGTGCGCCAGACCTCTTGCCGCCCGCCCCTCCCGATGATCGGGATACACTGGGTCCCGGCGACAGAGTTCTGCTCATCGTCGAGGACGATCCCAAGTTTGCCCAGATCGTGTGCGATTACGCCCGCGAAAAGGGATTCCAGTGCCTCATCGCCGGAGATGGCAAGACGGGGCTGGGGCTGGTCCAGACCTACCGGCCTACGGCGATCATCCTCGACCTCAACCTGCCCGACATCAGCGGCTGGGAGGTGCTGGAGGTGCTCAAGTACGACCCCGACACGCGCCACATCCCGGTGCACATCATGTCGGTGGACGAGGAGGCGCTACACGCCTACAGAAAGGGAGCGATGGGCTATCTGACCAAGCCGGTCAGTCGAGAGGGCCTGGCCGCGTCGTTCCAAACCATCGAGCAGTTCATCTCCCGCGAGATCAAGACCCTGCTCTTGGTGGAAGACGACGCCCGCTCGCGGCGCAGTATCCAAAAGCTGCTCGGCGGCAACGACGTGCAGATCGTCGAGGCGGATGGGGGGCGGGCCGCGCTCGACCTGTTGAAGGCGCGACATTTCGACTGCATGATCCTGGATCTGAACCTGCCCGATATGAGCGGTTTCGAGGTGTTGAACGAAATGGATGAAAACGAGACCTTTGCCCGGTGCCCGGTGATCGTCTACACCGGTCGGGACTTGACGCCGGAGGAGAATCTCGAGCTGATGCAATACGCCGACAGCGTGATCGTGAAGGGGGTCAAGTCGCCGGAGCGGCTGCTGGACGAGACGGCGCTCTTCTTGCACCGGGTGGTGGCCGACATGCCGAAATCGAAACAGCAGACCATCAAACAGTTGTACACCCAGGACACGCAATTGGAGGGGAAAAAGATCTTGATCGTGGACGACGACATGCGGAACTCGTTCGCCCTCTCCAAGCTGTTGTCGGACAAGGGGATGGCCGTGGAGATGGCTCAGACGGGACAAAGGGCGCTGGAGCTGTTGGCGGAAAACGGGGACATTGACCTGGTGTTGATGGACATCATGATGCCGGGGATGGACGGGTACGAGACGACCCGGCGCATCCGGGCTAAACAAGAGTTCAGAACGTTGCCGATTCTGGCGCTCACGGCAAAGGCGATGAAGGGTGATCGGGAAAAGTGTCTCGAGGCGGGGGCGGACGATTATCTGCCCAAGCCGGTGGACGTGGATCGGTTGTTCTCGATGTTGCGCGTGTGGCTGTATCAGTAACCAGAAAGGGTAACTCTGTGGAAACCGTAGATGTAAAACAGATCGAAGTGAATTTGCTCCTGGAAGCGATTTATCAGCGGTATGGCTATGATTTCAGACAGTATAGTCGAGCGTCGATTCAACGCCGTCTGCTAAATTATCTAGCCAAAACAGAGTTCCTGACCATCTCAGATTTGATCCCCGAGATCCTCCACGATGAAGCGGCCTTTACGTCGCTGGTGGGCAACCTTTCCGTGACGGTGACAGAGATGTTCCGCGATCCCTGGTTTTATCTGGCGTTGCGAGAAAAAGTGGTACCTTTTCTAAAGACATTTCCGTTCATCAACATTTGGCACGCTGGCTGCGCGACGGGGGAAGAGGTCTATTCTTTGGCCATTCTTCTGAAGGAGGAGGGGCTCTATGATCGAGCTCAAATCTATGCCACCGACTTTAACGATACCGTCCTCGAAAAAGCGCAAGCCAGAATCTATCACTTGGAACGGGTCAGAGAGTATAGCCTCAACTATCAAAAAGCGGGCGGACATGGTTCGTTAGCCGACTACTATCAAGCCAGCTATCAGTCCGTGATCCTGGATGCTGCTTTGCAGGAAAACATCACCTTTGCCAATCACAATCTGGCCACCGATGGTGTATTTAGCGAGATGCACTTGATCCTATGCCGAAATGTCCTGATCTATTTTGATCGGGTGTTGCAAAATCGGGTCTTGACAATTTTTCGGGATAGTTTATGCTATAATGGATTCCTCGGTTTAGGAAGCAAGGAAACGCTGCATTTTTCGAGCGTGAAGGAGGATTTTGTCAGATTCGCGGCCAAAGAAAAAATATATCAGTGTAAAAAGTTCAGCGAACCGCTTGGTTAGCTGGCGAGATCAGCAGGTTAATGGATTATAAAGCGGTTGTCATCGGCGCTTCTGTCGGAGGAGTAAAGGCCCTCCAAAACGTGCTGGCCCCGTTGCCGGCTGATTTTGCGCTACCGATCCTCGTGGTCCAGCACCGGATGCCCGCTCCCGATGATTTCCTGGTTTTCTCTTTGAGCGAATCATGCCGGTTGACGGTGAAGGAAGCGGATGAAAAAGAATCCATAAAACCCGGCCACGTCTATGTCGCGCCGGCGAATTATCATTTGCTGGTCGAGCGAGACGAAACCTTGTCTCTCTCTGTGGATGCCCGGGTTTGTTACTCGCGCCCCTCGATTGACGTACTGTTTGAGACGGCGGCAGAGGTATATCGCTCTGGCCTGATCGGGATCGTGCTGACCGGAGCGAATCATGATGGCACGGCCGGCTTGAAAAAAATCAAGGAAAAAGGCGGGCTGACGATTGTCCAGGATCCTGCCACTGCCGAATCTTCCTATATGCCCCGCTCGGCCATTCAGGAAGCTGTGGTGGACAGGGTACTCTCATTGGCCGAAATCGCGTCCTTTTTGGCCCGGTGTTCGCAAGCGTGGAGTGTGTGATATGAACGAATCTCGCCCCAATCCAAAGATTCTGATTGTTGACGACAAGCCGGAGAATCTTTCTGCTTTAGAAAAACTCCTGAGAAAATTGGAAGTGGAAGTGATTCAAGCGACGTCCGGCTCCGAGGCGCTGGGCTTAACCCTGGAACATGATCTCTGCCTGGCGATCGTTGACGTGCAAATGCCCAAGATGGATGGCTACGAACTCGTGGGATTATTGCGCGGCAACCCCAAAACAGCCAGCTTGCCGGTGATTTTTGTCAGCGCCATATACTCGGACGAGTATCATCACCGCAAAGGATATGATACTGGAGCGGTTGATTTTCTCAGCAAGCCCTTTGTTCCAGAAATTCTTCTCAGCAAGATCCGGGTTTTTCTCGACCTATACCACCAAAGAATCGCATTGCAAGAACTGGTCAACGAGTTGCACATCAAAAACGAGGCTTTGGAAAATGAGATCAAACAGCGTCGTCAGGCAGAGATCGTGCTGAAACGACAGGCTCAGGAGCTAGCTCGTTCGAACGCAGAACTGGAACAGTTCAGTTATATGGTCTCCCACGATCTCCAGGAACCGCTGCGTATGGTGTCGAACTACCTGGAACTGCTCAAGTACCGATACAGCGACCAACTCAATCACGATGCGGATGATTTCATCGCCTTTGCTGTGGATGGCGTAACCCGTATGTATGCCTTGATCAACGATATGCTCGAGTACTCTCGCGTGACGACCCGATCGCAGCCTTTTGCGCCGGTGGATCTGGCTCAAGTGGCGCGCGAGGTAATATCTGACCTGGACGTGCGTATTGAGCAAGTCGGCGGGCGGGTGAACGTGGGCGACCTCCCCACCATCGACGCCGACCCCACCCAGATGCGGCAACTGTTGCAAAACCTGATCGGCAATGCGCTCAAGTTCCACCGCCCCGATGAGCCGCCCGTCGTCGAGGTCCACGGCCAACTGCTTGACCCTCCGGTGCAACGCCCGGCCGAGGCGGGGCCAGGTGAAGCGTTGTGCCAGATCACCGTACAAGACAATGGCATCGGCTTTGAGGAGGAGTATCTCGACCGCATCTTTCGGATCTTTCAGCGGTTGCATAATCGGAGCGAATACGAGGGAAGCGGCGTCGGATTGGCCATCTGTTCCAAGATCGTCGAGCGTCATAGCGGCAGCATCACCGCCCGAAGCACACCTGGGCGAGGCGCGACGTTCATCGTGACCCTGCCCGTCGAACAACCCCACGTGGAATACTCGCGATAAGAAGATTCTAGAAAATAGGTTTTCCAAACGAGCGGCATCAGATACGAACGGATAAGCGGATACGAGCAGTCTCTCGGCCATCTGGAGAGCGGGTATCCGCTCATCCGCTCCCATCCGCTGCAGAAAATTGGGAATTCCTCAGCCGGGCCAATCGCCATCGCGCAACGCGTCTCACGCTTGTCCAAAGACCTGTTCCCTGCTATCATTGCCCGTGATGCCGAAAAATAAAATGACGCCTCCTCTGATTGTGCTGACTAACGATGACGGGATCGAATCGCCAGGACTGCGTGCGGCGGCGCGAGCCGCCCTGCCTCTGGGAGAACTCCTCGTCGTCGCCCCCGATCGCCAGTGGTCGAGCGCTGGCCGGGGTATGCCGCCCAGCCCTCAAGAGCACGTTTCTCTTCATGTGTTTGAAGTGGAAGGACAATCGGCGGTGTCATGCGATGGCCTACGCCGCCACACGGTTGCGGCCTATCAGGTAGATGGTTCTCCGGCCCTGGCCGTGTTGCACGCTGTGCTCAAATTGGCCCCCCGGCGACCGGCGCTCCTCATCTCTGGTATCAACTACGGCGAGAACCTGGGAAGCGACGTGACCTCCTCCGGCACCGTCGGCGCGGCGTTGGAAGGAGCCGTTATCGGCTTGCCCTCCCTGGCCGTCTCCCTCCAGACTCCCAAAGAGATGCACTTCAATCCCTCCGACGACGTGGACTTTGGCGCCGCCATCCACTTTACCCGCTTGTTCGCCCGCCTTCTGCTCGCCACCGCGCTTCCGTTCGACGCGGATGTGCTCAAGGTGGACGTGCCATCCGATGCCACACCAGAGACTCCCTGGCGGTTGACTCGCGTCTCGCGTCACGCCTACTTTACCAGCATCCTGCGGCAGCAGACTAACGCGGCGGATTCAGCGGTGATGGACTATGCCCCGCTCGCCCACCCCGAACGCACCGAGCCGGATTCCGACATCTATGCCCTGGCGGTGGATCGCGTCGTCTCTGTCGCGCCCTTGAGCCTGGATTTGACCTCGCGGATCGACTGGGATGAGATGGAGACGTTGCTGCGTTCCTCAGTCGAATTTTGATCCAAGGGCTACGTTGGAAAAGATGGGAAGTAAGGATTCAAGCATCCTATTGACTCCCTAACCGAAAAGTCCCCATTTTCTCGTTCGAAGAGTTGCAATATGTAAGAGTTGGGGTACAATTGGACAGACGTAATAACCTGGCAAGGGAACAAGCCGATGAACACTGTCAAGATGTTGGAAGTACCGCAGGATATTCTGGACTCGGCCCGTCTGACTATATCCGAGTTGAAGGTAGAAGTGGCAGTCTACCTGTATGCTCGAGAGCGTCTGTCCATTGGCAAGGCGCGGGAGTTGGCCGGCATGGCACTGTGGGAGTTCCGCCAGTTGCTGGCCTCGCGCCGCATCCCCCCGCACTACGATGTCGCCGACCTGGATGAAGATGTGGCCACGCTGCGCGAGCTAGGGCGGCTATGATCGTCGTCAGCAATACCTCACCACTGACCAATATGGCAGCAATTGGACAGTTTGATCTATTGCGTCGCCTGTACGGTCGGCTGCACATTGCTCGCGGTGTGTGGGAAGAGTTGAATGCTGAGGGTGAGCGTTGGCCGGGTCGCGACGAGGTTGCTACAGCCGACTGGATTGAGCGGCACGAAGTGAAGAACCAGGCTTTGGTCACTGCGTTACAGCGCGATCTGGATCGCGGCGAAGCCGAAAGCATCGCTTTGGCCCTGGAACTCGGCGCCAACCTGGTCCTGCTGGACGAGAAAGAAGGCCGGCGTGCAGCCAAGCGATTGGGCCTCCGCGTTGTGGGTGTTGTGGGTGTTCTGCTGGAGGCCAAGGCGGGCCGCGCTGTTGATGCATTGCGCCCTCACCTCGACGCCCTGCGTCAGACTGCCGGTTTCTACCTGAGCAAATCGCTTTATCACCACGCGCTGATGCTGGCAGGCGAAAGCGACGAGTAGAGGTACAGACCACTGAGATGCCGGACAGGGGGAGACGGACGCGTTAATTGGCGGCAGTGCCGCCTCCGCTCCCCATCCGGTCTAATAGTTGATTCAGCTTGCGGATGATGATCCAGTTCTGTTGAACAAGTACTGAGAGGTAGCTCATCTGGGCATTCTCCGCTGGGCTAGCAGAACCCAGCGCCATCGCAACCCTTCCGAGCCCGCTACCTGTTAGTTCATATGTGATGCTCTTGATCACCTCTAAATCGTCATCACTCATCTCGTTTAAGTGATATCTTTTCAGATACTCCTCTCTCTTTCTTTGTTCTTCGTCTTCGCTTTTCTTCTTTTTGCTCTTTCCAAACATGGGTATCTATCTCACCTCCTTCAATCTCCTTGCTAGTAGCCAAGGAATTTGCACATGTTAGTTGCAGCAGGCTTCAGGATCGCTCATTGCGCGCTCCTCAAATACGAATTCGCACCATGACTCAAATTCGTGTTCCCAGCTTTCCTCACTGAGCCTCGCGCCGTCGGGCAGGGTTGTGCCTCCGAGGTACTCGGCCTGAGCGAGTTGCTGAACTGTGACCGTAGCACCACTCAGATTTGCACCCTGCAGGTTGGCTCCTTGGAGATCTGCGTATGACGGAATAGTCCCTATCGGTCTTAGGCGTGGGACAGATAACAGTAATGCAGTTCCCTGAAGGTTTGTGTCTAGCAGCCTAGCCTCCCGGAGGTCTGCATCTCGCAGCTTGGCTCCTCGGAGGTTTGCACCTTCCAGATTGGCTCCTTGAAGATTTACTTTGATCAGTTTGGCCCTGCTCAGATTGGCTCCGATCAGTTTGGCCCTGCTCAGATTCGCTCCGATCAGTTCGGCCTCGCACAAGTCGGCTTCGCGCAGATTGGCCTCGCGTAATGAACCGTCAATGAGCCAACCATGCTGCCCAAGCTCCTCAGTTGCCGCTATCGCCATATCTCTCACGCTGCTACCCATTTGCTCGATCAGGTCTGCTTTTTTAGCTTGGCGCTCTTGCCTCTCAGCTTCACGCCTTTCCCCAAGTCCGATAACTAGCTAAAAGAGACCGTATGTCACTACAGCGCCAGCCAGCTCAGTTCCAAAGTTGAGTGCCGCCCCTTCCCAATCGCAAGTACGCGACACCGACCACAGCGATGAAACCAACGCCACCACCACCACCAGTAGAAGCACTGCCCCTCGCACACACACCAGATTGCCCATGTCGTCTCCTGATTGTTGGGCACTTCCGCTCGCACCTCAACGGTCGCATCACTCGTACCGCCCGGCTGATGCAGATGCCCACGAACGCCAGTTGTGAAAGGATATGTTGTCGCAATGTTCTAACCCAACCCCAGGAGCTTGTCCGTCTAGCGACCAATCCGCAGTTGCTTTGTTCTCGTAGCCGTAGTTCTCGCAATCTGATAACCCAAGCAGGGAGATTACCCTCCCAAATGATCTAGCGCGTCCAACCATATCACCATCAACGTGCCCCTTACCAAAGTAAACGTCTCCGCAGGATACAGTCGGTTTAGGGGTCTTTGTTGGCTTGGGCGTTTTTGTCGGAGTTATAGTAGGTGTCCCTGCTGGTCCGCGAGTGGTTGGGGTTGTTTCCCCACAAGCCAGTGATATGAGAACTAGAACGAACAGCACAAGTACGGGGATATAACGACAAGTGTTTCTCTATAGGCATCCATTTGTTGGTTTTTCTCCTTTCCTTTGAATAGCTAGATTTGCGTCTCTGCCTGGCGCGGGAACTACATTCTCCTTTCAGGGCTGTTCCTGCTCGCTATCGTTACTGTCATGCCATTGTCGCTTCTCAGGTCGCTAAAAATGATAGTATTACTCCATGTTCTTCAGATAGCCTACCCTCGCGCAAAAGTCAAAACTTTGCAGCACTGCAGTCCAAGCAACAGAACACCGCCCCCACTTCACCAGGACAGCACCGGCGCCAACCGAGGCCACGACGAGCAAAGTCAACACGTCGACTTGTGCAAGCGGGCGAGGCGGAGTAGAATACCCGGCGGCAAGAAAACAAGCGCGTCGTCAGATCCCAAACCGAATAAAAGACCCTGTTCTCTCGTTTGAAGAAATGTATACCACCGCCACTCAGTAGCGGCGACAAGGGTACTGTAGAAACCCACAGTAGACAAAACGCTTCCCTTCTGGTAAACTGTGTGTTGTCTCATAGAACGAGCGGCGTCCCCAGACGCCGAACAGACTGGCCAATGGAAGAAACAGACCATGAGCGAACAGACACAAGAGACACAAATCCCCCTCATCCAGGTGGACAACGTCCACAAATCGTTCTTGATGGGCAAGGAGGCCGTGCGGGCATTGCGCGGCGTCACGCTGGACTTGGCGCGCGGTGAGGTCGTCTGCCTGATGGGGCCGAGCGGATCGGGCAAGACCACGCTGCTCAACATCGTCGGCGGGCTGGAGGAGCCGAGCCGCGGTCACGTCATCGTGGACGGCGAGAACGTCGTCGCGCTGTCCGAAGACCGGCTCTCTGAGCTGCGGCTCACCAAGATGGGCTTTGTCTTTCAGAACTATAACCTGCTGGCCAACTTTACCGCGCGAGAGAACGTGGAGGTGCCGATGGCCTTGGCTGGGATGGGCCGCCGCGAGCGCCGCCGCCGCGTGGAGCAACTGCTGGAGAGCGTCGGGCTGGCCGACCGGGCCGAGCATTATCCCAGCGAGCTTTCTGGCGGGCAGCAGCAGCGCGTCGCCATCGCCCGCGCGCTGGCAAACGATCCCCCCATCCTCATCGGCGACGAGATCACCGGCGATCTCGATTCCGAGACCGGGTTCGAGGTGATGGAGATCGTCGCCCACCTGAACCGCGAGCAGGGCACGACGATCGTCTACGTCACCCACGACCCACGCATGGCAAAGTTTTCAGAGCGATTGATTCAAATGCGTGATGGTCACATTGTTGAAGACAACGGCGCGCTATGATTGCCCAGTATGTGCTGAAAAGTTTCTCTCGCCACAAAGCGCGCACCGCCATCGTGGTATTGGCGTTGTTGGTAGTGACCGCCATGCTGGTGGCGCTCAACAACGGCGTCGAGTCGCTGCAACGGCAAGTCGTCGAGCTCGTCGAGCAGATGGAGGGCGAGCACGACATCACCGTCACCCGCGCCGAGACCAGCCCCAGTCAGTACATTGACGTCGAGCACGTCTCCGCCGTTCTGCGCCAGGCCGATCCAGCTGTGACGGCGGTCTACCCGCGCTTCCTGGCGACGGTCGAATTGCAGGGGGCGGGGCAGATCGGCAACGGTTCGCTGATAGCGCGCGCGCCCGAAGACGAACTGGGCCAGGTAAAGATACTGGAGGGAGAGCACAATTTGGAGGGCGACCGCATCGTCGTTCTGCGCGTGACGGCGGACACCTTCGGTCTGAAGGTCGGCGACGAGGTGGATCTGAGCTACCTCTTGCCGCTCTCTCGGATGAAGGGGTACGAGTTGCCAGCAGACGCCAGCGCGGGCCGCGTGACGCGCCGTTTCACCATCAGCGGCATCGGGCTGGCGACCGGGTTGGGCGGCGCGGAACAGAACGGCGTTCTGGCGAGCGTCGAGACGGTGCAGGATTGGCTCGACATACCGGGCCGGGCAGAGCGGTTGGTCATCGTTCTGGACGAGAATGTCTACAGCTCCCTGAACACACAGACTGCCATCTTTCGCGTGCGGCACATCGCCGAGCGGATGTACGATGCGTTGGGAGACGAGGTCGAGACCTACGACATCTCGCTCGGCAAAGCCCAGGCGCTCGACTTTGCCGACGTCGCCTTTGCGATTATGCGCTCGCTCGGTGCCGTCTATGGCTTCCTCGTGATGGGCGTCGTCGGCCTGCTGGTCTATTCGATCATCAACACCAACGTGGAGGAGCGACGACGAGACCTGGCCTTTCTGCGCATCCTGGGGGCTAAACGGCGTCATCTCTTCGGATTGGTGCTGATCGAGGTAGCCATCGTCGGCCTGATCGGCGTGGGGCTGGGATCCGTGGTTGGACATGCTATCAGCGTCTGGATCATCGCGCCGCTGGCGAATTTCTTTATCACCCAGGCCGGAGATGCGGGCACGGAACTGGGCATCAATTTCGAGATGGCGATCACCGGGGTCGCGATGGTTCGGGCGGCGGCGATCGCGGCGGTAGTGTTGGCGATCGCGGCCATCGCGCCGGCGCGCAAGGCGGCGGGCACCAAGGTCCGCTACGCCGTCAACCCCGGCTCCGCCGACAACCTCCAGATCGAAGACCTGAGCCAGTTGCGCTCGCGCAAGTTCGACGTACGCATCGTCGTCGCCGGTATCGTGCTCACCATCATGTGGCTGTTGATCTTTATCGGCACCGAGTTTCTCTTTGTGCAAGGGAACGAGTCGATCATCAGCGTCTTTATGTTCGGCGGCATGGCGTTGTTGGTGATCGGCGTCAGTCTGCTCTTTTTCGCCTTGACTATTCCTTTTGAGCGTATCTTGATTTTCGTGGGCGAGGCGATTTTCCCCCGGCTGACCTTTTTCGCTGGTCCCAACCTGATGCGCGCCAAACAACGGAACACAATGATCGCGCTGATGATCGTCTTTAGCGCGACGCTGCCCACCTTCCTGGGGACGATGGCCGCGCTGGAGCAAAAGAACTATGACGTTCAGGCCCGCTTCGACAATGGCGCGCCGGTGATCGCGCAACTATCGCGCTGGGGACGGTACATCTTTGCCCAGAAGGACGAGGAAAACCTGTTACCGAGTTTCCTGGACGAGTTCCGCGCGGTGGAGGGCATCGGAGAGGTGGTCGGCCTGACAGCAGGGTATCGCGCCAACGGGACGAACAAGGTCGCGCTGCGTGACACCGCGGTCGAGGTGCAGGGGATCACCCGCTCGCTGGACGGCATCGTCTACGATGACCTGGCGGAGTATTACGCCGGAGGTCCAGAGGCGTTTGACGTGATCCTGGCCGAGCCGGACACGATCATCCTGGGCGCGGGGTACGCAGATTTTATGGATCTGAGCGTGGGCGACGTCGTGCGCTTGCAGGGTGTGGGCCGGGATCATCGGGTCAATATGCGCGTGGTCGGGCTGATCGAGCGGTTTCCGGGCTTTGAGGGCTTTACGCGCAACGAGAACTATGTGCGTTGGGGAAGTTCGGCGGGGTTCGTCTCGTTGGACACCTACCTCCGCCTGACCCACGACCCTACTATCGAAACTGTCTGCCCGCGCGGAATCTGTTCGCCCGACGAGCGGGAACAGCCGGTCATCACCCAAATCCTGGCGACGACGACGGAGGGCGCGGACGAGGAACAGGTGGTCACCGATCTGCGGGAGCTTTTCGCTGACCGTGAGGACGTGTGGGTGCAATCGACCGCCGAGGATATTCACACCACCGAGCAATCCATGCGCACCATGCGCGTGATGATGCTCATCATGACGGCGCTCTCGTTCATCACCAGCATTTTTGGCGTCTTTGCCGTCGTCTACGTGGCGGTCTATGTGCGGCGGCTAGAGATCGGGATGCTCAAGGCGATCGGTATGCGGCGGCGCGAGTTGGTGGGCGCTTTTGCGCTCGAATCGGTGATGATGACGGTCAGCGCGTCGTTGACGGGCGTGACCGCCGGGACGGTGTTGGGTTACGTCTTTTACAGCAGCAACAATATGATGCGCAACGTACCGACGCAGTTAACGTTCGACTGGCTGACGACGACGGCCATCCTCGTCATGGTCGTCCTGGCGAGTGTCGTCAGCGCCAGCCTGGCCGCGCGCGGCGTGGTGCGGAGCAAGGTGACGAAAATTTTGCGAGAGGCGTGGTAGGAAGAGATTGGAGATCGAAAATGACAAAGTGGAACTGGGTGGTATTGTTGATCGTAGCGATTCTGTTGGTCGGTTGTGGTAAACAGGCGATGGATATTCCGGTGGACAAAGCTGTTCCGAAGGAAGATATCTCGCAGCCAACATTGCCCCCGCCGCCGCCAGCCGGTAAGGCGATCGTGGCGGATGGGCAATTGAACTCGCCCTATCCCAGCCTGCCACTGAGTTTTGGCGGCGGGGCGAGTGGACGAGTGCTGACGATCACCGTCAAGCCGGGCGACGTGGTCGAGGCCGGCGATCTGCTGGCGGTGCTGGACGATGCCGAGTTGCAGAAAGCGGTGGACGAAGCGCAGATCGACCTCGATCGAGCTGCCGTAAACCGCGAGCAATCCATCGCCCAGGCGGACGTCAACGTGCGGTTGGCGCAGATCGATCTGACTGACGCCCGCGAGGGGGCGACTGAGGCCGAATTGGCTGCTGCCTATGCCGCCGTGCGTGATGCTCGTATCGAGTTGGAGGTCGCGCAGCACGCCTATAGCGGCACGCTCAATTCCGCCTACGACTCGGCCGTCCGCTCCCGCAAGATCGAATTCGACTGGTACGTCGGACACTATCAACAGCAGAAAGCAAAGCACGAGCGTAATCCAAATCAGAGCGACCACGACCACGCGATGAACGCCATGATCTCGGCGGAAGGACGGTTGAACGAGGCGATCGAGGAGGCACACATCGAGGAAATCCAGGCTACGAATCGCGTGGATCGAGCACGCAGCGCCCTCTATCAGTCCTGGAAGGAGTTGGAACTCTTGCAGAGTAGCCCGCTGACAGAGACGCTTCTGCGGGCCGAACTGGCCGTGGATCAGGCGTTGGTGGAGCGCGAGAGAGCGGAGGCGGATCTCGTCGAAGCGGAGCGAGTATTGGCCAACGCTCAGGAAGCTCTGGAGCACGCCCATCTCGTCGCCCCGTGGAAGGCCATCGTGCTCTCGGTAGACGTCGCGCCAGAGGCGACCGTCGGCGCGGGTACGCCGGTCGTTACCTTGCTCAACGCCGGAGATGGCCTCCGCTTTGTCACGCAGAACTTGAACGAGCAGCACGTCGCCGACATCTTCCCCGGCCAGCGAGCGGTCGTCACGTTGCGCACCTTTGCCGAGACTCCACTGGAGGGGGAGATCGAGGCGGTGGTCCCGCAGGTTGGGCAGGCGGTGGAAGCGGACGCGCGCTTTACTGTCCGCGTGCGGTTGTCCCCCACCGCTTTGCGGTTGTTGCCGGGGCTGACGGGGCGTGTGGAGATCTTTACCAAGGCCGAGGCCGAGCAATGAATTGCCCGGCTGAAACGTAAAATGCGATAGAATCGCATTCTCTTCAAACCACGAGTTGATCACTGGCAAGGAGAAAAAATACGATGACACCCAAACGAAAAGGGATGTGGCCCGCGTTGGTGTTGTTCTTTCTCGCACCGGCGATTGGCGAACTGCTCTCCGGTTCCTCTCCGCCAGCCGAGTTCTTCAATCCGTTCGGCTTGCTGGTGATGGCTGCGCTGTACGGCAGCGGCGCGATCCTCGTCCGCGAGCTGCGCGTCCGTTGGGATAAGGGTTGGCCGACGGTCTTTGTGCTCGGCGCGGCCTACGGCATCGTCGAGGAAGGGCTGATGGTCAAGTCGTTCTTCGACCCGAACTGGATGGACCTGGGCTTGCTGGGCACGTATGGGCGCTGGGCGGGCGTCAACTGGGTGTGGAGCCTGAACTTGACGATCTACCACGCCGTGGTCAGCATCGCCATCCCGATCCTGCTGGTCGAATTGCTCTTCCCCGCGCAGCGCGACGAGCGTTGGGTGGGTCGGCGGGGGATGATTGGCCTTTCGCTGCTGCTGTTGGCCGACGTGTTGCTCGGCTTTTTCCTGCTGACGCTGTATCGCCCGCCGTTCGTTCCCTATCTGCTGGCGATTGTCGCTACGGTCGTGTTGTTTCTGGTGGCGCGGCGGCTGCCGGTGCGTGAGGAAGCGATGCATTCGGCGCGCGTGCCGCGACCGTTGTGGTTTGCGTTGCTCGGCTTTGTCGCCCAATTTGTCTTTTTCTTCGGCATCTTCTGGGGGCTGCCTGAATTTGGCATACCTGTGCTGCTCACAATGCTGGCTGCCGTCGCGTTAGTCGCGCTCGTGGCTTGGGGAGTGCGCCGAATGTCGCGCGGCGGCGCGTGGAACGACGAGCATCGGTTGGCGCTGGCGGGTGGCGTGTTGATGTTCTTTGTGCTGATCGCCCCGCTGCAAGAGCTTGATGAGACGCGAGTGGACAACACGACCGGGATGATGCTGGTCGGTCTCGTGACATTCCTGTTCCTCCTGTGGCTGTGGCGGCGGGTGCGCGCCGCGAGTGAAAATCTCCAATTGGCCTGTTGAGACAGTTGAGCGCAAAATTAAGCCTGCTGCCCCGTCAAGAATGCGGGGCGGTGGGCGCTTTTGTTTGTGCAAGGGCTGGTGTTGAGTATAATAGAGAAGTAGTTGGCATACAGAGGATTCTTACTCAAAGCCATCATTCCGAGCGGAACGGAACGGAGTGGAGTGGAGTCGAGGAATCTCACATTGCGGAATTGGAGACCCTTCGACTCCGCTGCGCTCCGCTCAGGGTGACGGCAATTCTATAGTTTCTTGCTCACTGAACAACGCCGTGGCGTTGTGGTTTACTCGGAATGACGAGTTGAGGATGTCCGAGTGACAACCGCAGAGGAAAGGAGATGCTGTTATGGAAACGAGATCGAGAAAACGGGCCTGGTTGCGCATCCTGGCGCTCTTTGCCCATCCCGACGACGAGATCTTTTGCGCGGGCGGGACGCTCGCCCGCCACGCTGCCGGGGGCGCCGAAGTGATGGTCGTCTCGGCTACCCAGGGGGAGGCGGGACAGATTCGCGACGCGAACGTGGCGACGCGCCGGACGCTGGGTCGCGTGCGCGCCGAAGAGCTGCAACGTTCCTGCGAGCGGCTCGGCGTGCAGCAGGCGCTCTGCCTGGACTATGGCGACGGCAGGTTGCAGGACAACGATCCGCTGCCGTTGACCAGGCATCTGACACAGATCATCCGCTCTTTCCGGCCAGACGTCGTCATCACCTTCGGCCCCGATGGAGCCTACGGACATCCCGATCACGTGACGATCAGCGAACTCGCCACCAGGGCCTTTCATCTGGCTGGCGACGCCGAGCGATTTCCTGAACAACTGGAGGAGGGCCTGTCGCCGCGCACCCCTGGACGGCTCTACTACAGTTTCTTTCCCCGCAGCCGCCGTTTGCTCGCCGATCAACTGGTGAAGTGGTTGGTCGAGATCGAGCAGGAATTTGACGGCACGATCGAGTTTGCCTACGCGCTCTTGCTCTTTGCCGAAGAGGCCGCGATGCTGGGTTATTCCAGCGACGACGTGGCCGTGCAGTGGTTCCCGAAGGGGTTCTACATCGTCGAGCAGGGCGAACCGGCCACCAAGCTCTATCTGATTCTCTCCGGGCAGGCGGAGGCTATCAAAGAGGAGGCGGATGGAACGCTGCACGTGCAGGGGCAGATCGGGCCGGGGCAGTTCTTTGGCGAGACAGGGCTGGCATACCACCAACCGCGCAGCGCACACGTGGTGGCGAGCGAGGATACCACGTGCATGATCCTCTCGCCCCACGCTCCCTCCAGCTTTGAGGGGCGCGGCGCCGACGCCGCGTTGACGGGGGACGACACGGGGGATCTGCCCGACGAGGTGATCGAGACGGGCGCGACCACCAAGATCGACGTCTCGGCCTTTGTGGAGCAAAAGGTCGCCGCCCTGTCGACCTACCGCACGCAGTTTCCGCTGGAGCCGGATATGTTTCCCATGCCGATGCTGCGCCAGGTGTTCAGCTACGAATACTTTGTGAGGGCGTATCCACCGCTGGAGCTGGAAAGCAGTTTGTTTTCCATGTCAGAGATGCTCAGCCGTCGGTAAATGAGTACAATGAGACTTTGAAACCCCGTCATTCCGAGCGACCGAAGGGAGTCGAGGAATCTCCACGGTGGTCTTGTCTACGAAAGTGGAGATTCCTCGACTCCACTCCGCTGCGCTCCGTTTCGCTCGGAATGACGGGAATACGGGGACGGTTCCCTTGAGGGGTATCAGGTGGTGGGGGAGTTGGAGGATTATCCGCCAGGAGAGACGTTCTACTGGATGCGGAAGGAGATTTGAGGAGAAAAGTTTGCTCAGAGATCGGGATGCAGTATTTTCAGAATTCCCAATATCAACTCTATGATCCCTGCGACTTCCAATAGAATACCTACGATCAAGCTCCTCACAGCCTGAATCTTGATCCCCATATCTGAAAGTGTGTTGGTGCCTTTCTCTACATCTCTTCTTCGCTGCCAAGGGATGAGAACCCGATATGGCAAAGAGCCTGGCTTCAGCATGGCGGGCCGACGCGAGTATTGCCAACCCCATAGAGCCAAGAAAAATCCCACCGACAGCGACAATACACCAAAGAACATCTCAGCCATTTTGTACTTGCCTTACTGTCATATCAAGGTGTTGTTAGCGGCGTATCTTCATCTACCAACGGCGGCGCGGGGATGCTGCGCCGCTGACGGAACAATAACCACAGCGCCCCCATACCGATGAGCGTCACGACGATGCCGACCAGCCAACCGAGCACGGGGATCGAGCGCAGCGGGATGTAGAGCACGATGCCCAGCAGCAGCGGCCAGATCACGGTCTCTGCGGAGCGAGGCGCGATGCGTCGCAACAGCGACTGGCCGACCAGGCAGAGGACGACCAGCTTGCTCCCGTAGGCGACGATCAACCAGAACAATATAAACGCCAGCCCCAGCCCGAAAAATCCCAGGCCCAGGGCCGCAAAGGACAACTCGCCAAGCGTGACCACGATCAACAACATCCCCAGGAGTACGATCAGCCCGGCGAGTACAAACACGCCTGCAAACCCACCGAGCACGATCACCAACCCCCACCCGGCGGACGGGAGCGGTTCGGCCCGCGCATACTCTGCGGCGCGGCTCAGCAGGGCCGGGAACCTCCAGGCGGCCAGGCAGCCCAACACCACCAGCGTGAGCAACATCTGCATCCGCTTCAACACCCATTGTCTCGCCTGCCACTCGAGATCGATTTGCATTTTTTCATCGGGAGGGCGATAGACGATCCCGCCGCCGGGAACCGCCTCGATGGTGCTCGCCTGCTCCACCGTGCTGGTATAGGTGAGCGTGCCGCCGATCTGCGCTTCTGGCTCCACGCGCAGTCCGGCAGGTTTCAACGGCGTCGCCCGTTCGGATTCTGAGAACATCACCTCAAAGCCCGACCCCGGTTCGGAGACTTCGGTCACCACGTCCCCGTCGATGCTGCCCCCGATCTCGAGGGCGACCACACCCGCCTGCACGTTCCGGTCCACCTGACCGCCCAGGAGCGCCTGATAGCCATTCGCTTCGACGTCGCGCCCAATCGTCGAGCCTGGTTCCGTCTCCAGGCTCAAGCCGGTGAAGAACAGATTGCGGCCCACAACGGCCGATGGCCCCAGCGTGACGGTGTTGCCCAGGGAGAACAGCGTGCCCTCGACCGTGCCGTCTAGCGATAGAAACTGCCCGGCAAAGGCCAGATTGCCTTTCACCAGGCCGTTGAACGTCGTGTCGGCGCTGGTCACGAGCAGGTCTCCGCCCACCGTGCCGTTGATCGTGGCACTGCTGGCCGAGACGAAAAGGGTGCCGTTGACCGTGCCGTCCACGACGACGGTCTCGCTGGAGATGAACACGTCGTCGTCGATCACCTCGTCGGCGGCGATGATGCCGTCGTCGTCGAACTCGACCGCCCGCGCGATCTGATTCGGGCCGAACGTCCCCATCAACACCAGTCCAAGCAAAGCCACCAGCGCCAAACGAATCGAATGTGAGCGAAATCGAGACATGGTCAGACCTCCATCAACTATCCTATCATCTCCGCCAAAGCCCCGGCCGTGGGGTGGCGTTCGTCCGGGTCTTTGGCCATAGCGCGGAGGATCGCGGCGGCGACGTTCTCCGGCAGATCGGGTACCAATTCACGTGGGTCAGGGGGAGGCTCCTGGAGGTGGGCCAGCATGATGGCGCTGGGATTATCGCTCTTGAACGGAAGCTCGCCGGTGAGCATCTGGTACAGCATGACGCCCAACGCATAGACGTCGGCGCGGCCATCGATCGCTCTGGAGACCTGAATTTGTTCGGGAGCCATGTAATCCAACGTTCCCATCAGCGCGCCGGTCTTTGTGCTTCCGGTTTCGCTGGTGCGGATCTTGGCGATGCCAAAATCGGTGAGAATGGCGTGTTGCTCTGCGTCTTCAAAGGCGCCCGAAGGAAGCATCACGTTGGAAGGCTTTACGTCGCGGTGCACCAACCCCTGCGCGTGGGCGTGATCCAGGGCGCTGGCGAGGTTGCCCAGGATGGGGCGCGCCTGCGCCAACTCCAGCGGCCCGGTTTCGCGCATATAGTTGGCCAGATCGGTTCCCTCGATGTACTCCATGACCATGTAATAGATGCCCTCGACGTCGCCAAAGTCGAACATCTGCACGATGTTCGGGTGCCGGAGACCGGCGACAGATCGCGCCTCGCGCTCAAATCGCTGGCGGAAATCCGCCTCGGCGGCCAGGCTGGAGGGTAGAATCTTGATCGCGACTGTGCGGTCGAGCCGCGGGTGGCGGCCCTTGTAAACCTCGGCCATTCCGCCGCGTCCCAGGAGTTCGAGCACTTCATACGTGCCCAGGCGTGTGCCGGTGAACGATCCGCCCGTTCTCGAAAGGCCCAGCGGCGTGATACTTTGACTGTTGACAAAGTCCGTCCACGTCTGGCAAGTATATTGGTAACTCTCTCCATCCGTGGACACCAGGCATTTCTGGACCAGATCGCGCAATATCCCGCGCAGGGTGGTGTCGTCGGGCGCGCGCGTGGCTGCGTTGGTTAACCGGCGCAGCGTGCTCTGCTCTTCGGGCGAGAGATTGTGCCAGTAGTATTGAAAGTGCGGGGTCAGCTCTCGCATCGTCTGCGCTTTGATCTCGTCGGGATCGTCTGATGTGTCGAAAGCGTGGAAGCAGGCTACTTGTAAACCCAATGGGTGTCCGCCGACCAGGTCGTAGATGAAATCCTCGGTGGCAGGCGGAAACGGAGCTCCCGCGGCCCGGGCCGGCTCCTGGATCAACTGGCGGGCTTCGTCCTCGGGCATGAACCCCAGGAGGAGCGGGGCAAAGATGTTGAAAAAGGGACTGGAGAGAATCTCCTGCGAGCGGCCAGAGTACGTGAGCTGAATGAGCGAGCGGGCCGAGGCAGTGAGAAAGGCAAGCTGGTACCGCCCGGCAGCGGAGCGGAGCGCGTTGAAGAAATTGACGTTGAGGCTCTCGTTGGTGCTCAACCGCTCGAACTCGTCGAGGATCAGCACGACTCGCAGGCCGCGCCGGTTCAGCTTGCGGATGGCGGCCTCGAAGGAAAGCCGCGCGGGTTTGTCCATCGCCTTTTCGAGCGCCGGTTCCGCGGGCAGGTCGCGCGCGTCGAGCGCCGCCGCGATCTCTCCGGCGAACTGGGCCAGGATGTCCTCGTGCTCCCCCTCGCCCAACACCTCGCAATCGAGGTAGGCGAAGAGGATATCCGTTCCCAATCGGAGATCGGGCCACGTCTCGGGGCGCATCAGGTGAAACAGGAGCGAGGTCTTGCCGATCTTGCGCGGGCCGACGATAGAGATAGACTGATTGCCACGCAAGAACGCGGCGATCTCGTCAAGTTCGTGCACGCGGCCAAAGAACATGGCCGGGTCGTGCACCGGACCACGAAAGACGTAAGGGTTATTCATCACAGTACTCCACGCATTTCTCTCGCACTTCTTTGATGGCTCGGCTCAGCGAGCGATACTTTTCTACCCACAGCGCCAACAACCCCAACCGCCACCGATACACCTCACCCATCGCGGGATCCATCTCGCTCTTTGCGGTGAGGATGTCGCGCAGCGCCAGGTAGTGCAGCGCGTCGCTGATGGCCCGTCGTCCCAGGGTCACGTATTGCTCGTCCAGGTAATCGGCGACCTGCACCAGCGTGACGTGGCCGGTGAGTGGGATCATTCGGCTCAGGGCCACCAGTACCAGCCGCTGCTCTGGGCTGGCCTCTGTCCACAGATACACAAAGTGCGCCTCGCCCGAGGCCAGGATCTCGTCCAGTGCCTCGTTCACATCCGCCACTGTGACATAGTTGCGCTCGGTCTTGTTGTGCTGGTTGACCAGGCTGTGGCAGAGGAGCTGGAGGAAATAAGGATGCCCGGCGGTCACCTGCCAGATCTTGTCCAGCGCCAGGTCGTCGTAGTACATCCCGTACTCGGCCACCGGCTCCTGGATCAGCCGCAGGGCTTCCTCTTGCTCCAGGAACGCGATCTGCCGGTACAGACTGATGTTGAAGAGCACGCTCCAATAATCGGACGCCAGCTCCTCCAACCGGTGCGTGCCGCAAAAGATGACGCTCAGATTGGCGGCGTGTTGAATCAGGTGGCGCACAAAGCCAAAGATCGAATCGTCGAGGTTGCCCCGGCGCACTGCCGTCTCCAGTTCCTCGAACTCGTCGAACATGAGCAATAAGTGGCGATGCCCGATGCACTCTCGCACGCGGGCCAGGAATCGGTGCTCAAAGGCAGTGGTTGGGCTTTCGACGAAATGCTCGTATTCCGGGGGAGCGATACTGAAGCCGCGATCCTCCAGGGCGAAGGCGATCTCGGTCGCCAGCGAGAGGAAAAAGTTGGGCAGGCCGGGGTCGAGGCCCAGCGCCTGGCCGTCGAGATAGACCGGCAAATAATCGTCGCCCAGTTGGACCGGCAGTTGTTTGAGCAGCGACGTCTTTCCCGTGCGCCGCTGACCGATCAACACCAGATTGTTGCGATAGGAAGCGGTCAGGTTCTCTTGAATGAAGGCCAGCACGTCTCTGCGCCCAAAGAAGAGCGGCGAACCGGCTTCCAGGGGCGTGCCCACCACGTACGGGTTGGGGATGAACTGGAACTCGCCCTCGGCGGCCAGCAAGCGGACGACGTCGGCAAAGTGTTCCACCTGGTCGGGGCCGCGCGGATCGGTGTACTGGATGACGAAGCGAGCGCGGAACTGGTCGGCGCCCTCTGGCAGGTGGGGGCGCACGCGCAGTTCCACCCGCGCCTCCTCGCCGGGGGCGATCTGATCGATCTGAGCGTCCTCGTCCAACACCGTGTACTCTGGCGCGGGCGTTAGGGTGACGCGGAGATTATAGGCCGCACCGCGTCCCTCGTTGCGCAATTTGAGAACCAGCGGCACCACGTCATCCTGCCAGGTGTGGCGGGTGAGCAGTCGGTAGGCAATCTCGGCGCGGGTCTGAAGCTCGCCGATGGCCCCGGTGATGACGGCCAGCCAGCTCTCGGCGACGCGCTGGACCACCGGGCGGTCAGCGCTGCCCAGCTTGGCCCGCGCTACGTGATCGACCTTTCTCAAGTGCTCGACGGCGCTGACCAGGTAGGCGAGTTTGTCGCGAGAGGTATCCATGCGCTCGTAAGCGTACAGGGCCTCTGCCACCGGAAGCAGTTTGGTCAGAGCATAGACGAGGCCCTGAAAAGGTGTGGTGACCTCCGTAGTCGTCTTTTGCCGGGTCCGTTTTTTGCCCTCTTCTTTTTTGTCCCGTAGAGATGGCAGGAGTTGCGTGATCTCGGCGATGGAACCGGCTTGCAGCGCCTTCTGGCAGATCTGGTAGGCGAGCAGGGCCTCGTCGGCGTAGAGAAAGTTTTCGGTCGGGATGTTCTCCAGTCGAGTCGTGAGGGTGCGCAGACCCACCGGCAGCACCTCAGGCTCAAACTGGCTGGTCAAGACGTAATTGAACCCCTCGGCCAACTTGGCGATCGGCCCGGCACCGAGATTGTCCAGCGCGTTGGGCAGGCTGTCGATCAGGCTGGCCGAACTTGGATCTTGTCCCGCTGCCTGGGCCAGACGATGTAGCTCAATCAGGGCGGTTTCCGGTCTCGGAAGCAGTGCTTCGGCAAATGCCTCCGCCCGTCCTATGGGAGAATTCCGGTGGGCTTCCAGGCGGCTCTCGATCTCTGCTCTTCGTTGGGCCTCCGCCTGCTTCTCCTGAATCAGCCGGGCCACGTAAATGGCCGTGCCGGCCTGGTTGGCCAGGTTCATCAGCAAGGTGCGATCTTCGTACGAATAGCCCATCCCGGAGAGGCGTGGACCCAGGGCGAGCACTCCGATCAGCTCGTTGCCCTTCTTTTTCCGGGGCGCGACCAACGGCACGAGGAGCTGGAATGTTCCCCCCGCGGACTGGGAAACGGTCTTGCCGTTCCACAGGGGACCGAGCATGCTGGGCGTCAACACCAACTGTGTGGCCTCGCTCCACGACAGGTTCTGCGCCTCGGCGAGTTCAAATGTCCCATCGGGGTTGCGGAGAAAGACTGCCCCGCACGTGATGTGCAGCAGATCGGTCGTGCGGTTGACGAGTACGCGCAACAGTTCGGGCAGTTCGATGAGGGTGCGCAATTCCCGTGCAAAGTCCATGATCGCGTGCCGAAAATCCACCCTCTCCCGGTAAAAGCGGCGGTCAATGAAATCCTGCAAGCGGCGGCGCAAGAGCTGGGCCAGGGACGCGCTCACCAGGGTGGCGATGACGATCGCTGCGTCGGACTGCTGGCCGGTGATGGCGCGAAAGATGCGCTGTAACACGAACACGCCGCCGAGATAGACAGCCGCCAGCGAACTCGTCAGTATGCCATAGACCAGCGTGTTCTTGATGAGGGGATCAATGTCCCACAACTGGCGGCGCAGGATCGAGATGCCGATGGATATCGGCGCGAGGAGTAAAAGGAGCACCGAGATCTCTTTGCCAATCAGGTGGAAAAGAACTCCAGTTTCGGGCTGACGCAACGGCGAGGCGACGATCAGTAGCTGAATCAGGTACCCCACCACTGATGCCGTCAGGCCAAACACGACCCATTTCGTCTGCTGCTGTTGCAACGGGCTGGAAACGTGCTTGTAGCGATAGGTCTGAGCGAACACGCCGCTGCCAAACCAGCACACCAGCACCAGCGACAGGCTGAAAACGCGCGCATAGTTGAGTATCGTCCCAAAAACGCTCACGTCCGGTGAGATCAAAAAGGCCAGAAATCGAAGTGGAGTGGAAAGGTGACGTGGATCGAGCTCTGCAATGGGCAGGAGCGACCAGGCCAATATCCATCCCACCCAGGCAAAAGTCAACGGGCGCGTCCAATGGGGCACAAACTGGCCGTCGGGAAAGGTGTAAAAGACAACGAGCGTCAACCCTACACCGAGACCCCGCACGAGGAGGGCTGGCCACCGCCACGCCGATTCAAGCGCCACCAGGTTGTTCAGGGAGGGAACGATGGCCACTCCAAACATCAAAAGCGCAGTTGAGACAAAGACCGCCATTCGCTCGCCGGGCCTGCGCCAAAAGATCGCCGCGGCTGCCAGAAAGTACACAGACACCTGTACGATGTCCAGCACCAATCCGAACTTTTCGTACAGTCCTCCGGAGGGGCCGATCTGTCTGAAGGAAGCGGGGATGGAGGCGATAAAGACAGCCAGGGTCAGGGCGGCAAGTGAGACCCAGACTATCCGAGCGACGAGAAGGGAGCGACCGCGTAAAGGGGTTTGTGCATTCTCATATTTTCTGACTGTCTTTTCTGAAACATTGAGGGCATCCATAGGCATACGGTTAAGCATACTTTGCTGAATATCTGGCGCCAATAGGAGTTTGCTTCGTTGTTTACTACGAGTTGAGTATAGCTCAGGTTGCATAGAAGTCAAGCGAGTCTCGGAAGGAGAGGGTTCAATCGCGCCAAAAGCTGGTACACGGTCACGTTTCCCCAACTAGCCACTTCAACCGCTGAAATGCGCTCTTTCCCTTGAGCGCCGATGAGAACCGCTTCATCCCCCGGCTTTATCAGTACATCCGGTTTGAGCAGAACTGCTATGTGGTTCGCAGTGACCCGAGCGATGATGGGAAATCTTTCGCCCTGGATCAGAACGAACCCTTTGCCAGCAGCTTTTACGGGATAACCATCCGAGTATCCGATGGCGATCACGGCGTAGGTTTCCCTTTCTCTTCCCCGCGTCTATGTGAATGTGAATCCTGGCTCTTTTCCCGATCTTGAGAGCCGCTCGATTCAGGGAGTGTACCTCTTCCGAAAATACCGATTGAGCAATGTCTTGCTCCACCAGAACATCCGCGTCTCGAGCGCAAAAGGGGCCAAAGTTGAGGATGGGGCAGGTCACCCCCGCGTCTCGCAATCGCACCGCCTCCTGGAGTTTGCAAACCATGAGATGGTCGATCCCTCTCTCGTCCAGATAGCGACCCACTTCAACCACCCCATGCCCGTACCCATTCGCCTTGACGACGGCCATGATGGGAACCTGTACCTTTTCTCTGATCCGGTCCAGGTTCCACCCCAGATTTTCAGGATTCAACTCGATCCAGGCATCACAACTGGAGTTAACAAAGCTTTCGTCATTCGTCTTTCGTCCTCGCAGAAAGATACGCTCAAAGCGAAGCCGCGTAGCGGATTCCCTGAGCAAAGAGAGGCAGGCCCATCTCACCCTGTTCTCCCCGGGTCCAGCGCGGATGTTGCCAGGGGATGACGTGATCCTCCGGGTGAGGCATAAACCCCAGGACATTGCCCTGCTCGTTGCAGATACCGGCGACGTCGGCGACAGAACCGTTGGGATTGGCGGGATAGGAGGCCGGACCGCCACTGGCAGAGACGTAGGTAAGGGCGACCTGATGGCGCGCCTGCAACTGCTCCAGCGTGGCCTCGTCGCGGGGGACAAAGCGTCCCTCGCCGTGAGCCACGGGGCAATAGATGCGCTCGGAGAGGCCCTGGGTAAAGACGCAGTGGCTTTCCGGGTTGGGTTCGAGCCATACCCAACGGCACTCGAAGCGATTCGATGCGTTGCGCGCCAGGGTGGCCTGGATTCCGGCCTCCGGCGGTCCGGGGAGCCAGCCGCTCTTGACCAGCGCCTGGAAACCGTTGCAGATGCCCAGGACGGGCTTGCCCGCCTCGACGAAACGGGTCAGTTCCTCCTGGAAAAGCCAGCGCAGGTCGATGGCCAGGAGCCGCCCCGCGCCCAGCGCGTCGCCGTAGGAGAACCCGCCGGGCAGGATGAGCATGTGAAAGTCGTGCAGCCGGGCGGGCCGCTCGCGCAGCTCGTTCACGTGAAGAATTTCGGGCTGGCCGCCAGCTCGCTCAATTGCGAAAGCCGCCTCGCCGTCGCGATTCGTGCCGGTAGCGTGGAGGATCAATACTCGTGGTTTGTTCATATCGTTACTCCTCAAGGTGGTCGGCGGCGTCGCGCGCGACCACGATCAAGGCTCCCCGGTGAAGCGTTCGATTCCCAGGAGGCCAATGTCCATCGTCAACGTGTGCCCGTTGCTGACGTGCTCGCCCATGAGCTGCCCGGCAATCGGGGCCTGGATGATGCCTGTCCCACCCCACCCACAGTTGAGCACGAACCCCTCCACCGAGGGCGCTGGCCCCAGGATGGGACGCTCGTCGGAGGTTGTCGGTCGGACGCCCGCCCACGTCGTCAGGATGGAGGCTTTTTCCAGCAGCGGGACGCGATGTGTAGCCGTCTCGATCATCTCGTTCATCGTCTCGCGGCTGACGTGCATGTCGAAGATTTCGGTGGGCGTCACCCCCATCCCCATCAACACGCCAGGGCCTTCGGGGCGATAGTACCATTCTGCGGCCAGGTCCATGACGAAAGGGTTGGTGGATGGAATGTCGGGAAAGGGCGCGGTGACCAGAATATTTCTGACCAGGTTGTTGATCGGGATCTCGACGCTGGCCCACCTGCCGATCTCGATGGCCCACGGCCCGCCCGCGTTCACCACTACCCCGGTAGACACGAACCCCTGATCCGTATTGACCCCCTCCACCCGCCCATTCCGAACCTGGATTCCTGTCGCCTGCACACCCTGATACAGCTTGACGCCCATCTCACGCGCCCGGTTGATGTATCCCCACATGATCATGTGCGGATCGAATGGCCCATCGTCCGGCCCCCAGGTACCAAGCACGATGTCCTCGACGTTGATTTCGGGATAGCGCCGTTTGATCTCGGCGGGTTCCAATAGGTCCGTTTCGATGTCGAAGGATTGCAGCAGCTCCGCGCTCTTGCGTAGTTGCACGGCGCTCTCTTCTGTGGCCAGAGACAGCCAACCGGTTTTCTTAAAGTCAATCGGAACGCCAAGCTCGTCTTCAAACTCCATGTACCGGGCGTACGAGTACTTGCCCATGCGGATGCTCAACTCGTCGTGGCGAAATTGCAGGCTCAACATGGAGGCGGACTTGCCGGACGAGCCGCTGCCCACCTGCTCCATCTCGACGACGGCAACGTCCGTGATGCCCATCCGGGCGAGGTGGTACGCGGTGCTGCACCCGATCACGCCGGCGCCGATGATGACTATGTCTGCGGTGGTTTGCATCATTTCCTGGTCTGTCCTATGGTAAACAACACCACTGTCGCAATCGCCGTGATGACGGCCAGCAAGTGATAGAGGTTGAACGATTCTCTGAAAACAACGACTCCCACGACAATGGACGTCGCGACGATGGAAAGCACCGCATAGACCACGTAGTATGAGGCACCGTGCCTGCTATACAAGAAATAGAAGCCGAGGGAGGTGAGATAAAAACCGAGTCCACTTAACAAGATCCACAGGGTATTACGTTTGACGAAAGACATCATTCCAGGTTCTGGCAGAAGAAGGGCGGTGACGGAGAACAGCACCAGACACACAAGCGATGCGCCGATGAGGAATAGAAACGGATGGCCTGCCACCGCCGCCTTTTTTTGTCCAAAGACGAACAGGGCATTCCCCACCGCAGCGACCGAGGCGAACAAGAGCGCCGAATAGATCGTTTGTTTTTCCATAAGCGTGTTCCTGCAGAGTTATCCCTCTATCAATTGCATTGCCATCCTCGTTGCTTCTTCCACGTACCGCCCGCATTGCTCACGCAGGTTGTTCGCGCGAAAGAACGCTTGCCCTTCAGCGGCGCCCAGGTCGCAACCAATCAACTCCTGGCAATTTACCGACCCGAACTTTTTCTCAAACAGCCCCGTCAGTTCTCGGATAACCGCGTAGGCGTCATCTACCGACTCATCCGGCGAGTTCCTGCCATGACACAGGCTCAGTCCCAGGATGGCTCCACTGACGGCCCCGCACGTGCCACAACTTCTGGCCACACCGCTACAAAAGCCGGTCGCTATCCTCGGTAGCAGGTCGGATTGAATCCCTTGCTCTTCCGCCAGAGCGAGCAGAACGCTCTCGGCGCAATAGTACCCCGAGCCCCAAAGCTCTCTGCTTCTACAAATCCCTCTATTCATTTTGGATCCTGTTCGGTAGGCTTTGTTTTCCTGAAACCCTCTACCAACTCTGTGATGTGTTCGTCAACGGCCGTTGGGTATGGATAGCCGAGATGCCCGGCGGTCTCGGTAGCCAGCCAGCGGAACAGATCCATGGTCGCCAATAGCGAGCGACACATCTCGTCTCTGTCGTACCGGGCGAACGTTTCCCCAAACCCTTCCAGTACGCGTGGGTGGGCCCATTCTTCGAGGAAACGCCCGCCGTGCCAGACGTCATAGTTCCATCCCTGGGTCGCGCGGGCGTGCCACTCGATCATGGGGAGCATCAGGAGATTCAGTGACCACGACTGGGCGACGTACAGCTCGCCTCGACCGATCTTTTTCGCTTTCCTCCCGACGATGCACCAGAAGCGGGAGACGAGTTCCTGGAACTCGGTCTCCGTCGGCGGCTTGGGAGAGGGCGGCTGGCCGAGCGCGCGGCGCATTCGGGCGATCAGGCCATCTCGATCCAAAAGCACCCGCACCCCACGGTCGAATAGCTGGGCGCCGAGAGGAACCTCGTGCTCCACCCTGTCGGCCATTCCCCTGGGAAAGAAACGGATCAACCACGGGAATTTGTGCAGCAGCAACAAGGCGCGGGTACCCCGGTTCATCGGCTGGTGGGAGTTAAAGACAAAGTCAACGTCAAGCCCACCCTCGAACGTCGTGAGCCATTCCGGCTCGCCATTCGCTGTGAAGTTGCGCATTTTGACCCAGACGTCGCCGATGTCTGCCATCCAGTCTGTGCGCTCAAAGTAGCGTTCGGGGGTGGTGGTGTAGATGATGATGTCTAGGTCCGCCCATTCATCGGCCGGGTGATCCTGCCGCGCCTGGGACCCCACAACGATCGCCGCGCGGATGTCAGATTGGGTTTGAGCCCAGTTTACGAATTTTTCCGTCAAATCATCATACGTTGCCATGGCTTTCTCCAATGCGCGGCGTTGGCCCACCGCGCCACACGTGACTAATCTACCTCATGTTCCTCAAAAATCCCCAACTCCCGATTCTTCCGGCACCTGAGCGGATCGAATATCCGTCCGTTCATCGCAATGTATACCCCGTCCGGCAAAGACATCACCGCCCCCACTGCCACGCCGACGTTGAACATTGCATCGCTCGACTTGAACTGCGCTGGCTCCATCGCTCCGGTCAATACGATGCACTTTCCCTTGACCTCGCTCAACGCCTTCCCCGTCTCCACCATCGTATCCGTCCCGTGCGTGATGATCACCCTCCGGCTTTCCTCCGCCTCCACGCGCTCTTTGATCAAACGCCGGTCCGCGTCGTCCATATCCAGGCTGTCTTTGCGCAACAACGACTCGATTTCGTACTCGAACGCGATGGGCAGAATTTTCAGAATGTCCCTGACGTTGGGGAAGCCAACCT
Source organism: Anaerolineae bacterium (assembly GCA_034437455.1). Lineage (GTDB taxonomy): Bacteria > Chloroflexota > Anaerolineae > B4-G1 > B4-G1 > DAOTUB01. The sequence continues at coordinate 34,382 of DAOTUB010000274.1, forward strand.
GGTATTCGCTCAACTGGTCGAAATAGACCTTGTCAATCGTGCCGCCCACCGAGAGTATCTTGATCTTCATCGCTCCAATTCACTCTCAATCAGTAGTTCAAAACAATGACCTCTTTGATCGCTCCCCTGCCGCTAGCGTCCGAATTGACGGCGCGTCTGGCATAAACCACCTCGATCCTAAATTGCTGATACAGCTCAAGGATAAACGGGGTATAAGAATTGCTGAGCATACACGAACATCCTTTATCCGTCAACTGCGCAAATACAGCGGCTAAATTCCGTTGATCGGAATCACCGAAACTATTAGCCGTATACCCCGTAAAACTGGAGGTCTTGCTAATTGGATCGTAAGGCGGATCGAAATAGAAAAAGGACACTGTTCGATTCTAGTTTTGGCACACTTGGCTGGTAAAAGAGCACTATGGAAAAGAGAAAAGCAATCCAGGTAGCCGCAAACATACTACTTGGAGTGTTACATACCGCCATCCGGCGTCCATTT
>DAOTUB010000275.1:0-4142 GCA_034437455.1 Anaerolineae bacterium
GGCGCGGCAGCGATGAAAAGGTCTACGCTGTCCAAAAGCCACTCACGCAAAGTGCACCTCCGCCGGCGTGCGGTAGTCCAGGCTTTGGTGTAGGCGCTCGTGATTGTAGAAATGGAAGTAGGAATGCAAGCCCGTATCCAACTCCGGAACGGAACCATAGTCCATAAGGTAGATGTTCTCGTACTTGACCGAGCGCCACAGGCGTTCGACAAAGACGTTGTCCAGGGCTCGGCCGCGACCGTCCATGCTGATTCGGATGTCGGCCTTCTCCAGGATGTTGGTGAACTCCACTGCGGTGAACTGGGCGCCCTGATCGGTGTTGAAGATTTCGGGCCTGCCTTGCTCTATGGCCTGCCGCAACGCCTCCCGGCAAAAGAGACCGTCCAGTGTGTTGGACAGTTGCCAGGCCAACACGTAGCGACTGAACCAGTCGATGACGGCGACCAGGTACATGATGTTATAGGCCATTTTCTATGATTGAAATAGGGCCGATCCCGGCCAAATAGAATGGTTGGGTCTCCAAAGCCAGTCGCGGTTCCGGGGTGAACGGTCATATTGAATGAACAGCAGGAACGAGATAGAAGAGAGCCACAACCACAACCGAACTTGACGGAAGGGGCGTAAACGGGGATAATGACACATTGCCAACCGATGATGCGCCTTATGCTGGAAGCACTCATCCAAGCCAGAAAGGAAGACACCTCCCGTCGTGTATCGAGATTTGGCAGTCCGAACCACGAAGAGGGAGATGTCCCCAACTCGTGGTTATTGTACAACATTTTCTCGGTTCTGTGAAGCAATACGCTGAAGTTGTTCCCTTCCCTGGTCGCAGTTTCGCCATTCCAGAAGCCTGTCCAAATCCCGACTGCTGCGCCAGCGGTTGCCTGATCCGCTGGGGTACCTACGAGCGAGGGGCGCGCACGGGTGACGTCGATTACCCCATCCGGATCCAGCGAGTGCGGTGCAAGGTCTGCGGTCGCACGCACAGCCTGCTGCCGGACTTTTTGCATCCTTATCGGCATTACGTGATCCATTTGCTGCAACACGTTGTCTCCCTCTATCTCATCGCTGGATTGGGCGTGAGCCGCTTGCTGAAACAGCTCCCTGGTCCGAATCCGGCTCGCTCGACTGTTCGGGAATGGGGCACATCCTTCGCCTACGGCGCGGGCGACCTCTTGCTCGATCTCTTGTCCCGCCAACTCCTGAGACTCGACCCCCTGGTCGAGTTACCAGATACCGCACCTCCTCCCCATCTCGGCCGCATCCGCGACCCCATCAAACGTCGCCGCCTGGAACGCGCTCACCGTTTCTGGTTTCTGGCCGAGCATCTATACGCTCTGGTCAAGGCCAAACGACCCTGTCTGCACTTGGCGGTGGATCAATTTCTCCCCTTTCTGCTCCACTGGCTGCAAAACCAGGTCGTTCCGCCGCGTATTTTCTGGTCTCCCATCCTATCCACGACCCCAACCCGGCCCTTCTGAGCTTCCAATACTTCCCTCAAACAGCCCGGCCGACCCGCCGTTCCCTGCCAGCCGCGTCCACTTTGCTCCTACCAACATAGTGCGGATGAGAATCATCCGACGGCATTATGTAGGCCCTCGCTCTCTGCTATACTGGGGTCAACTTGTCCAGGAGGCAGAACTGTGTCTGAAGACCGACGTACCGAGATCGCTCTCTTTCGTTACACCCTCATCTTGCCCCTCATCCGCGGCGAGTACCCACCGGGCGGCAAAGGCAAGCTGCGCCAAAAGATCACCGTCGCTCACTACGACATCCCTCACTCCTCCCGTCGCTCCGTCAGCGCCAGCACTCTCGCCCGCTGGGAACGGATCTGCCAGGAGCGCGGATTCGAGGGCCTCAAACCCCAACCCCGGCGAGACAAAGGCCAGACCCGCGCTATCTCGTCGGACACCCTCGACCGGGCTGAAGCCCTCAAGCGAGAGCAACCCTTCCGCTCCGCTCGTTCTATCATCAAAATCCTCTCTCTCGACCAGACCAACCCGATCCCCGAAGAACGCATCGCCCCGCGCACCCTTCGGCTTCGCTCAGGGCAGGCTCCTGCGCCGCCAACTGTCCCGTCGCGGCACCACCGCCGCCCAACTCCTCGCCGAGCAACGTCCCCAACCCTATCGCCGTTTCGAGCGCACTCACTGTGGCGACTTGTGGCAGGGGGACGCTATGGATGGTCCCTATCTCTCCGATCCGGCCAACCCCGACCGGCAACGCCAAACATTCTTCTTTGCCTTCATCGACGATCATTCCCGCTTGATCCCTCACGCCCAGTTTTACTGGAACGAACAGCTCCCTCGGATGGAGAACTGCCTCAAACGCGCCATCTTGCGCCACGGCCGCCCCCAAGCCATCTACGTGGACCGAGCCAAGATTTATGTTTCCAAGCACCTGGATACCATCTGCGCCACTCTCGGCATCCAGCGCATCCTCGGCACTCCTTACTACCCCGAAGGCCGGGGCAAGATTGAGCGTTTCTTCCAATTCGTTCAGTCTGACTTTTTGCCCGAACTTGCTCACTCTTCCGTCGTCACCCTCCCCCAACTCAACGAATCCCTCCTGGCCTGGATCGAAGTGGTCTACCACCGCAAACTCCACTCCGAGACTGGTCAGGCTCCGCTCGAACGTTTCCGTCAAGACCCCGCCCCCGCCACCCGCCCCACCGACCCGGAGGAACTGCGCCAGGCTTTCCTCCACCGCGCTGAACACAAGGTCTACAAAACGGCCACCATTTCCTTCAAGGGCAATCGCTACACTGTGCCCGCTTACCTGCGCGGTCAGCGGGTCGAACTGCGCTACCGTGTGGTGGCGTGGGCCACCCCACGACACCGCGATCCTTTCGACCTCGTCCATCTGGAGGTTTGGTTCAACGATACTTTCCTCCAACTCGCCGAGCCGGAGGAGATCGTCACTACCATCCATCCCGACGTCGAACCCGACCCCGTCCCGGCACACCCACCGCCGGACACTGGCCTCGATTATCTCGCCCTTCTGCGCACCGAACGGGAACGTCTGCTTCAGGAACAACTCGGTATTATTCATTTCACTCAACTCGAATCTTCTAACCCCAAGGAGAACGAAAACGATGACCGCTCTCAATGATTTCTATGGCTTCGAACGCACCCCTTTCACCAGATCCATCGCCAGCCAAGACCTTTACCCCTCTCGCGGTCACCGCGAGGCCCAGGGCCGCCTCTCGTTCGCCCTCCAGGAGCGTCTCCCCGCTCTCGTCACTGGCGACGTTGGTACTGGCAAATCCACCGCTCTCCGCGCCTTTGTCCACTCTCTCGACCACAACCTCTACGCCGTCGTTTACCTCTCCAATCCTCACTTGTCCGCCACGACTCTCTATCATCAGATCCTGCTTGCCCTTCAGACCGAGCCTGCCTTCAGCTTCGCCCGTCTCCTCCCCCAACTCCGCGCTACTCTCTCTGACCTCGCCCGCAAGGGTCGCTTTACTCTCCTCATCGTCGACGAGGCTCACCTGCTCCCTCACGACCTCTTCGACCAACTCCGCTTCTTGCTCAACGACGAGATGGACTCCGCCTCCTTGCTCACCCTCGTCCTGCTCGGCCAACCCAACCTGGCCCAAAAGCTGCGCTTCGCTCCCTACGAGGCTCTCCACCAACGCATCGCTGTCCGTTATCATCTCCGCTCCTTCGACCTCGAGGAGACCGCCGGTTACGTCAAGCACCGCCTCCGCGTCGCTGGTTGTCAGAACCAAATCTTTAGCGACAGTTTCGTCAGTGGCGTCTACGATCACACCAAGGGCGTGGCCCGCAAGATCAACAATGTTTGCCGCAGTGCTCTCCTCCTGGGCACTACGGAGCACAAACAGGTTCTCAACGAGACCGATCTCAAACGGGTCCTTCTCGATCTCGAGGGGCAGGTCAGGTGAGGTTCTCTCTCCCCTCCTCCAAGAGACTCTTCCGAATCTCTTTTTTTGCGCTCATGATTGCTCATTCAATCCGGCCAATTGCCATCCAAACAGTGTGACCGATAACAGGTTCCGAAGGTGGTACGAATTTACTGGAAAGTGCACCAGGGTATGACTTTACTGGGAAATGTGCTATGGTATGATTTTATCGTGACTTGCACGAATCAGATGAAATTATCTTGCGCTTCAGCCCTGA
>DAOTUB010000276.1:0-7440 GCA_034437455.1 Anaerolineae bacterium
TGCGGGTAAAGAAAGGCTTGTCTAGGACTTGAATCCTGAACAGACAGGCCAAACCCCTATATATACCGGTTCGCCAAGCGAAGAACGTATATGTGGTGGTAGGCTAAAAACTTTTATCCAAAGTCCAATCATGAAGGACTGCGACTTTATGCTCGAAGTCGAAGGGCTGTGGTTGGGCGCCTTTGGTTCACTTCAGGGAGGAGACATCGCGGTCACCAAAATCACGCACGACATCACGTACGAGTCTGGGGCCTCGACGACCCTCTTCATCCCTGGGACCACGAGCTTTGGAGAGATCTCGCTCTCGCAGGGATTTGGCGACTATATGGCGCTCTATAACTGGCTCATGCTGGCTTCCAATGGACGCATCATTGCCGCGCGTAGAAATGCCACCATCCAGATGTTCAGTCAAAAAACGCTCGTATTGCAGTGGTATCTTGAAAACGCCTGGCTCACAAAACTCTCCAGCTTTACCAAGTTGATGGTGGACGCCACATTAACGAAAAAGGCCAGACTGGCACTCACGATAGCGGCTGAAACAATCACGTACGAGGAACCATAATGGGAAGCGGTCAACCGGGCGCCGGTTTGTAAGCATATAAGCCTACGCCGGGTTTCCCCCGCTGAGAGAACGAGAATATGAAATTGCAGACCGAGTTTAAATTCACCCTACCGGTGGGGTACGTCGACCGGGAAGGGAACGTGCATAAGCAGGGCAGGATGCGCATGGCTACCGCCATGGACGAGATCACGCCGCTGAACGATATGCGGGTGCAGGCGAACGAGGCTTACCTGGTGATCGTATTGCTCACGCGGGTGATCACCCAGTTGGGGTCGCTGCCCCAGGTGAACACCAGCGTGGTCGAGAATCTCTTTGCCGCCGATCTGGCCTACCTCCAGGAGTTCTACCGCCAGATCAACGAGACCGGCAAGACCACGCGGCCGGTGACCTGTCCTCACTGCGACAACACAATCGAGGTGGATTTGGCCAGCCTGGGGGGGGAATCATAGGCTACCCCCTCGACCGATTGCACGAGGAGGTAGCCTACGTCGCCTACCATTTTCACTGGCCGCTGGACGACATCTTGAGCCTGGAGCACCGGCAGCGACGACGCTGGGTGCAAGAGATCGCCGGGATTAACCGCCGCATGAACGAGGCCGGTCAAGGGGTATAGCCAGCCACGTTTAGCGATGAGAAGGGAAATCGATGGCAGCATCGTACGACGATCCCAGCGCTTCGTATGTTTTTGGAAGCGAGGACGACGAGGACGACGAATCGATAGATATCGAGGATATCGACCTGCAAGCTCTGGCCGAGGAGTTGGTGGCGCTGCTCAAGCAAGAGCTGCGGCTGGAGGACGAGCGCCGGGGCTGGCATCACGTGTGGTGACCTAGAAGGAGGCCGGAATGGGCTTGATAGATGAAAATGTCCCGTCATTGACCATGGCAGGCATCTCCGGAGCAGTTTCTCAGGCAGCCGGGGGCGTCGTCGCGGGCGCTGCTGGCGCGGCGACGACGGCCGCGATGGCTGTCGGCATCCGATCGTTGGAGTCGGCGTCGGGGATGCGTTTTGATCCGGCCCCGGCTTATCTGTTTTTCGTGGAGCTGTCGGGCGTCTTTGTCGCGCTGTTCACCAAGTGCAGCGGGTTGGAGGTGAAACGCGACCAGGAAAAGGTTGTGGAGGGCGGGGTAAACAATCACGTGCGCGTATTGCCCGGCCGCGTCTCGTTCAGCAACATCAAGCTGGAACGCGGTCTCAGTTTGTCGCGGGGGCTTTGGGACTGGATGATGCAGGGGCGATACAACTTTCAGGTGAAGCGGATCAATTTTTCCATCGTCCAGGGGGCGCCGGGACACAACCTCGCCACGGCGATCGCGGGCGCTACCGGCCTCGAGTCGGGCACGTTCATGACGGTGGCCGGGCAGGGGTTTGGCAAGGTCAAGCATTGGGACGTCGTGGATGCGTTTCCCGTCAAATGGGAGATGTCATCGCTCAATGCATCCAGCGGTGAAACCGTGATCGAAACGCTCGAAATAGCCCACCAGGGCCTGTCGCTGAGTTATGACGTGCTTACCCCAATGAGCTTGGTAGCGGGTCCGGGAGGTTTGTGATCTCTCTGTGGAATGGTAAGCGTTCAGATGGTGATTCCAGCGCCGGTCGAGTAGGAGCAAAGCGACGTATCGAGACCAAACGGATTGTGCATACAGCCCCGCTCGCTTGATTTCGATACACACGAAGCTGCGCTTCGATGCTACTCAATCAGCGCTCGCTCCGATGTCTGGTAAGATGGCGGAGTGCTTATTAGAGTGAATGGCGACCGAGAACGACCATGGCGAATGACCAGTTGGACCGTCACCGGGCTGCGGCAGAGCAATCCGGCTATATACGCCAGGCGGTGACCTCGCTGACGCGACGGACGCGCCAGGCACTGTCTCCCTGGGTGCGGCGCCGACTGCTGGGGACCGTCCACCCCATACCCGTCTCCACACAGGGCATACGTCGCCCATCCACGCTGACGTTGAGGAACACCCGGTCGTTGTTAAGTCGCGTCCAGCGCGTCGCGGATCGGACAGTGATTTGGAAACCGGACGTCGGCGCGCTGCGACCCGCTCTCGTCGAGCGTTTCACCCGCACGGTCGCCGATCGCTCCCAGGCGCTCCGACTGGTCGGCGTCCGGCGCCGGCCTGCGGGGACTGCGCCAACAACGTCCCACTGGGGGGAAGATGTCGAGATGGTCCTGCCGGTGGGGCCTGTATCGTCAGGCGCGGGAGTCGAGGGGCGGATCACCGGACCGGGGATAAAGGGGCCTAGCACCTTCTCTTTGGGTCAAAGGATCCCGCCAATGTCCTCCACCCCATCAACTCCGCGAGCGTCGCGACCAGCGGCCCCACCACGGGTGACTCGCCAGCCGCCGCGCAGGACTCCTCCTGCCAGGTCTCGCCTCTACACCCGGGTCGAGGAGGTCGCTCCGCCTGGCAAGGCCTTGCCAGACGTTCGAGCACCGTCAGAGCAGCCCGAGCGCCGACCCGAACCACGCCGTGCGGTCAAGCCGCCCTCGGTCCAGCGGGAGGCAGCGTCCCAGGCAGAGTCGCCTCCAGCCGAGCGGGAGACGGTGCCGTCGGAGCAGGCCGAGCGGGAGGTAGAGCCAGAGATGGTGTTGCGAACGGAGCCACCTCAACCACCTTCAGTCGAACGGAAAGCAGCGCCGCCGAAACAGGTCGAGCGCCGGCCCGAGCCTCCCCCATCTCCTCCTATCCAGCGGGAGGCGGCGCCGGAGATGACGCCTCGGGCAGAGCCACCCCCAGTCGAGCGGGAGGTAGCACCGCCAGAGCAGGTCGAACGCCGCCCGGAGGAACCGGGCCGGGGCGCCGAGCCGCCTCCATCCCCTCCGATCCGGCGGGAGGCAGCGCCGGAAGTAGCGCCGCGGGCCGAGTCCCCTCCAGTCGAGCGGGAGGTCGCGTTGCCGGAACCGCCGGAGCGCCGACCGGAAGAACCAGAGCGGGTCGCCGAACCGTCCCCGGTCGAGCGGGAGGCAGCGCCGGAGATGGTGCTGCGGGTGGAGCCGCCGCCAGTGGAGCGGAAAGCAGCGCCACCGGAGCCACCAGAGCGCCGGTCCGAACCGCGCCGCGCAGTCGAGCCGTCCCCGTCTCCTCCGATCCAGCGGGAGGCAGCGGAGCCAGCACCGGAGCCGCGCCGAGTGGAGCAGGACATTACTCGACCCGTGCAGCCGCCTATGCCTGAGGCGCCCACGCCCGAAATCAGCGAAACGGCGACGCCCCTGGGCAGAGATATTCTGGCGCGAGCGACCTCGCGGGCGCGGCTGTCGTTGAGCAGGCCCCGACCGCTTGCCGGATCCAGACGACCCTTGATACTGGCACAGGCCAAGCCCGAAGCAGGGCAGGCAGCGCCTCGCCCGGCGATGCCAGAAACGTCCAGTTGGGCCTTGCGCTACATCCGCTCGCAGACCGCCACGCCAGCGCTCTACGCCCGAGGCCCCGACGTCTACATTGGGCCAAGTCGCTCGCTCGCTGTATCAGGACTCGATCCAACCTATCAAGCCAAGCGCCAGGCCAGCGCCCAAACCGGCGTTCAGATGCCGTCTCAGATGATGGCGCCGTCATCGTCCAAGCTGCACCCGTTGGCGCTCCTGGAGGCGTGGAAGGCGCAGGATGAGGATCGGCTGCCGTTGGCCTCCCCACCACAACCGGCGCCCCCCAGATCCCCTGCGCGCCCGTTGCAGGCGCGACCGACCCCGACGACCCAGGCCAGACCGGGTAGCGTGGCTCAGCCCAGGGAACCGTCCCGGCCGCCAGCGCGTCCATTGCCCCCTCAACCGGAACCGGTGCAGATCGAGCGGCCTCAGCTACAGTTACCACTGGCCGAAACGATCCAACGGCAGCCCGCTCCCGCCGTCGGAGCGTTCGTCCCGCAGGACATTGTCGTACAAAGGGCAGAAGGAGAGGAGGAAGTTGACGAGCCGGAGGAACTCGACCTGGCCGAACTGAGCCGGCGGGTCTATCCGCTCGTCAAACGGTTATTGGCCATCGAGCGGGAACGCATGCCGGGCCGTTCGGCGTTCCGACGGGATTAGCGTGACGCTCAGACGAGAGAGAGGAGCAGTCGTATGGCAATTACGGGAATGATCAATCCAATGCAGATGTTTACGGCGCCCGATCCCCCGAGTCCGGTATCGTGGACCCAGCAAAAGGCCAAAATTGTGACCGTGGGCGCGTCGCCGATGGATGAGGAATACGTCGAGCTCGAATTTCAGTTCAATCCAGAGACGATCAAGATCACCAAGGAAGTGGAGTGGGGAGGAAAGAAGGATACCATCCAGGAAAGAAACGCGCCCGATCTAAAGTTTGGCGGCGGAAAGCCGGCCGAGTTCTCGCTGGCGCTCGTGTTTGACACCAGCGAAAACATGCTGTACCGAGACGTGCGAATGTACACGAACGAACTACTCAAGCTCGTCAAGTTGTATGGCCCCGTCGAGGATCGGTATGAACCACCCCAGGTGGAATTTCAATGGGGCGCGCTCACCCTCTTTCTGGCCGTCGTCGAAAAAGTGGAGATCACCTACAAGCTGTTCGACCCGGATGGCACGCCGGTGCGGGCCGAGGCGACCGTTAATTTCATCCAGCAGGACGATAGCGACGATTTTTCTGGACCCACAAACCCGACCACGCGCACCGAGGCCAGAAAGACGCGCATCGTGCAGCAAGGCGATCGGCTCGACTTGATCGCCTATCAAGAGTACGGGGCGGTGGCTCACTGGCGCCACCTGGCCGAGGCGAACAGCCTGCGCGATCCCAGAAGTTTGCAACCGGGACAGGTCCTGGTGATTCCTCCATTGCCGTAGCATAAGCGGAGACGAATATGCCAACCGATGTGACGCTCACGATTAACGGCCAAAAGCAAACGGATCTAGAGCTCGATCTGATGGAGGTCGTGGTTGACACGAACCTGTACCTGCCGGCCATGTTCAGCATCACATTGGCCGACGAGGTGGACAAAGATACCGAGAAACTGAAATACGCCGATTCTGACACGTTCAAGGCCGGGGCCGAGGTCAAGATTGAGTTGGAAACCGACGATATCCAGGATGAACCCATGACAGTCAAGGCTACCCTCACCATCGGAGAGGTCACGGCCATCGAGCCTGTTTTCTCGACGGCGGGCCGTCCGACCCTGCGAGTGCGCGGCTATGACCGCTCGCACCGCCTGACTCGGGGCAAAAAGACGCGCACCTATGGAGACGCGAATCCCACCGGGCAGGGGATCAACGAAGAACAGATCATTAACACCATCGTGCAGGAAACGGACCAGATCACGGGCAAAGTAGTCGATACCAGCGGCTTCAGGCGTGTCAAATACCCTTACGTACTGCAATACAACCAGACCGACCTGGAATTTCTGTGGTCGCGGGCGCGGCTTTTGGGATACCAGGTGTACGTCGAGGACAAAAAGCTCTACTTTCAAAAAGCAGACGCCCATCGGGGTGCACAGAGCGACAAGCCCGCCACTCTGAGGTGGGGCCACAACCTGAGAAGTTTTGAGCCTCGCTTGACGCTGATGCACCAAGTGGATCAGGCGATGGTCAAGGGATGGGACCCGGCGACAAAGCAGTCGATCGAGGGAACAGGCAGCAGTGATACGAGCAAGACGATACCTGTCGTCGGGCTGAACAAGAAGGGCAGCGCCCTGGCTAAGGAGGCGCTCGGCGGCGTGGCTGAGGAGGTCGTGGTGGACCATCCGATCCTGACCGTGGATCAGGCCAAGGCGATGGCCGCCGCCCGCTTTGCCGAAGCCGAAAGCGAGTTCATCCAGGCCGACGGCACGTGTCGCGAGGGCGATCCCCGGTTGATCGCCGGTCGAGTCGTCACGATTGAGGGAGTGGGCAAGCGATTCAGCGGCGATTACTATGTGACCGAGGCCCGGCACGTCTATGCCAGAGGGGCATACGAGGTGACGTTTGGCGTCACCGGGCGCGCCCCCAACACGCTCAGCCACCTGCTAAACGGGGATAATGGACATGGTCAGGACCGTATTGACGGGGTAGTGGCCGCCAAGGTCACCAGCCTGGAGGACCCGGAGAACTTGGGCCGAGTGCAGGTCATGTTCCCCTGGCTGCCAAAATACAAGAACGCCGACCTGTCCAGCAATTGGGCCCGCATCGCTACCCCGATGGGCGGCCAAGAGCGGGGCTTTTTCTTCCTACCAGAGATTGACGACGAAGTATTGGTCGCTTTTGAGCACGGTGACGTCAATTATCCCTACATCGTGGGCACGTTGTGGAACAACACCGACAAGCCCCCAGTAGGCACCAAAGATTCCGTCCTGTCCAGCGACAAGAAGAAGGTCGATCAAAGGGTAATCCGCTCGCGTAGTGGCCACGTGATCGTCTTGGACGACACAGAGGGCGAAGAACAGATCATCATCCAGGACATGACGGGGAAAAATCAGATCGTCATCAACTCGAAGGAGAACACGATGACGATCAACGTCGAAAAGGACCTGACCATCGTGGCCAAGGGGGATACGACGATCGAAGCCCAAGGGAATATGACCCTGAAAAGCACCGGCGACCTGTCTATGGAGTGCAAGAACTTGAACGTCAAGACCCAGGCGAACGCCAAGCTGGAGGCTACGGCCAACCTGGATCTGAAAGCTACCGGACAGCTCAATCTCAAGGGCGCGCAGGCTTCCATGGCCGGCGATGCGATGGCGGAACTCAAATCGAATACAGCGGTCCAGATTCAATCCAGCGCGTTGGTCAAAGTTCAGGGCAATCCGATTATGCTCAACTAGCAATCCTAGCAGGCTGTCGGAGAGGGTTTGTTTTTGGCAGGAAACGTCCCTTCAGGCGCAGTTTTTTGGCCTACATTGAGGCTTCATGCCCCATTTTTGCCTCGAAAACGTCGAGATTTAGGGGCAGCCTT
>DAOTUB010000277.1:0-10580 GCA_034437455.1 Anaerolineae bacterium
GACGTGGGACTGGACAACGGTAGAGCTTGTGCCCTGGTCAGTTGACCAGGGGCATCCATCGTTTCGGCCAATCCGGGCGCAAGGACTTTTAGCCATCAGCCGATGATGGCATGGTCAAGTTGGAGGCGATGGGTTATATTTTGGGATGGCGAACTGGATCATTGAGAGGTTATTTCACTACGGAGACAGAGGACACGAAGGAAAATCAAGAGACAAGGGGTTAATCCACGAGCACGACCCGCTTGCCGCGGGCATGACCGGCGTCCATATCGCGGTGTGCCGGGGATAGGTGCGTTGCACCAAAAGCAGGTGCAGCGCACCTTGACGGGCTACAAGGTGCCGGTGGGCTGTCCTTGATCGTCTTGGTTCGTCCGCGCTTTTCTAACTGTCTCAAGAGTATCAAGAGTTAACTGTCTCAAGGCACACCCCTACTGTCTGTAGCATATTCTTGAGACTCTTGAGACTCTTGAGACAATTCCAAGGTTGGCGTCAAAGAAGCAAAGCTGGCTCTTCTGAAAAAAGCATGATCTGCCACAGAGGCACAGAGGACTCGGAGAAAAATCAAGGTATCCATTGAAATTTTCAATGGAATGACACTTGATCAATAATTCAAGGTCAGGATTAAATTCTCTGTGCTCTCTGTGTCTCTGTGGCAAAATTCTCGGTTCTTTCAGTAGAGCCAAAGCTGAATAAGGTGCGTGAACGCCAGTTGCCTCTTTTGATCCCCGCATAAAGTTCTTGATAGACAACGCGCTGTCGCCGCGCGTCGCGGAATGATCCGCTCTTTTCGCCAAACCACACAATATTGGCCGCGATCACTGGTGGACGCCGCTGAAATAGGCGTGGAACTTGTGGATGACGTTTAATCTGGGGCGGCTGTGAAAAAAAGTCAGGCGCCCTCCACAATCTCGATCTCTTCTTCTGTCAACCCGTACAGCGCGTACACCAGCGCGTCGATCTGGCGGTCGGTGGCCGCGATCTGGCGTTGGTACAATTGTTTGTCGGCGGGGATGTTGGCGGCGGCCAGCTTTTTGTGCAGCGCCAGCATGCGCTCCACTAATAGCGGCGCAGTTAGTGGATTGGGCCAACGATAAGCGGGTCTTTACAAGATCATATCAGACGAGTTTGCAATACATCAACCTGTTGCATTTCCCTGTCTGCTACGGCTAACAGGCTGTTATCCCCCCGACCCAATGCTGTGGCAATGTGAACCGCGTCGGCCCATTCAAGTGATCGCACCTTGCCATGTTTCATCGAGACATCAGCCGGTACATCGGAGAATGCTAGAATTAAGTTTTCATCAACTGATTCGATTACAAACCACTCTGGAGGTTGCTCAATAAAGCTTGCCATTTGCTCGATTGTGAATCGATCGCTTGAAATGTCTGACCACTTGCGTGCTATCTCGACAAAGGCAAAAGTGGAAGCGACAATTTTCCCTGGATATTTTTCTTCATCCACAATGATTAAATTCTCGTTGTGCCAACGGACAATTTGATTGATTTTACGAGCCAGTTCTCTGGTGATTGTATCTTGTTCGGAAAAATAAGCATGGCCACGTTGCGCAGTACCAAAAAACTGAGCCAGAAAATCTGCTAAAATTTTAGTGTCAAGAATAATATCAGACATAATGTTTGTTTGCTATAGTTCCTCTATGCTCCTATAGATAGCCTCCGCTGCAGCATAAATGTCACCGTCCCACCAGTTTTGATCGGAAGGGCGTAGTAGTAACCGCCGAACTGAATGAGTTGGAGATATCTTGCGATTAGCTGCAGGAGACCAAAGTCCAGTTACAATGTGGTCATCATTCCATTCAAAAAGAGAATTGACTAGGCGATTCTGATCAAGATCAATAATTATGACTTTGCCGGGCTTGACCAATCTATCTTGAAAAGCTTGCATATTTTCCCGAAATGAGGTCAAGTTTGCTCTGATTTTACCTTTCTTGATCAATTCGCACAGTTCAAAAAATTCCACAATGGGGCAAATGCCAATCACCTCTGTGTGGTTTTGTTTATACGTTTCTGGCGGATTGTTTATCAATAAAAATTGACGCTCGACATCTGCACGAGTGAAAAGAAGAGTGCGTATTGTCATCAGTTACCCTCTGCCTTTCAAATCAGGTTGAGCCTTGGGGAGTGGTGTTGTGTCAGTTTCGTCGTCTTCTGGTTCTTCAGGTGGAAGGGCTTGAAAAACGTGACGAATCTTTTCCGCCCCAATAGTTGACCATTGCTCTTTAATCGATCTTTCCATCACGTGATAGAGTAGCTGGAGCATTTTTCCTGGAACACCACCTGAACATACCAATGCTTCTTCGACAGCTTTTTTGTCTAAGGGAGTTAACGAACCCCGACGATGATCTTGGTCTGACCGAACTGCATCCAAATAGACCTGAACCAGAGGTTCAGCCGACTCCTGGTTCAATGGATGAAAATACACAGTGTACTCTTGCGCAAACTCTCGACTCAGGGCCGCAAAACGACCCAGCCCAGCTGCTTCCCAGTGAGGGACCAGCAACTCTTGCGCATAGGGGTGTATAGTCAGAAATAGACTGTAAAAATCGTGGCGTGTGTTCTCGCACGAACCGTCAATGAAATAATATCGTATCAAATCCACAAAAGTTCGACGCTCCCGGACATTTTGATCAGTTATAATCTTCTCCATTTCGTCTAGCAGTAACAAACCTTTGGAAAAGCCTGCCAAGGTGAACAAGCGTACCAAGTCATCAAAGACTAATTTGGCGCCCTCGTTCCGCCAGCGATAGTCCGTTTGATGAGCAAGAAAGGATCCTTGCCAGGCAAAGGGATCATGTCCAAAATAAGCTAGTGCTTTGGCAATTTCATGCCGGACTCCTCCCTTTACAAGTTCTGTCATAAGATAGTTTGCCAGTTGAAAATCTACATCTACCCCTTGTTTCCTCAGCCAAGCGTCGTTACCAATCGTCTCTTCAGGATTATCGGCTGCCTGTTCGAGTATTTCATTTGGTATTATACTTGAGAATGCCCTGAGTCGCCACATTGCTTTGGCTATAACACCTTGCTCGTTCATCGCTTTTGCAACAAGTTCAGCGAGTTGCCAGAATTTGCGGCTCCCGCCAGGCAGTGGACGAGTATGTATTGCGAATAACACATAGCTATCACTGGTCAGTCTTTTCCCCAGGTCGCCCATGATGCGCTTGCGTTGATGATTAAGAAAGACAGTTTTACCAATGCCGCGTCCACGTCGGGTCGCATAATCCATCAGAAAAGCGATAACACAAGACTTTGAGCGATCGGGATGTGGAATCATCAACTCTTCAAACCGCTGTTCTTGTTGAGCGTGCAAGTCTGGTAGATATGGCAGATCATCACTACCAATTACCACGCTCGGCTTGCTGGGGAAAGGATTTCGGGAAAACCCAAATCGTTCAAAAGGATTCTCTTTGGTACTTGGTAACCTTCGTGGCTTACGAAACAAATCTATGGCTTCATTGGTCATAACACATCTCCTTGTCATTTCAGATTAAGGATTTGTCTTACCGATAGCAATGAGTGAATACGGAACTCCAGCTATCCAGACAGGACGTCGTATGAGTCCAGAGCCACTACGTTGATCTTCTCGAATATCGCTCTCGATGGAAATTGATCGATCTGCTCCAGGGCGCAGTGACTCACGAAACGCACGGGTCAAGAACTTGTCAAAAAGCGCCGCACTCAATCGCAACTGGCGGCACACTTCATCACGGACATCGAGCAAAGAAATGTACATCGTACCCACACGGCGCGATATAAGGCGGTGGGTTTGTATAAGCGTTTTCAGAAATAATTCCCCTTGATTTTCCCATTCAGGTTGATAAAGCCACAAGAAATCTTCATCCGGGTTTTGAATATCTCTCAGCTTCTCGAAGGGAGGCTGTGAAGCCTCTTGGCGAAAAACTGCTGTCGGAAAGATCAAGCGACCAACAACATCGGGATGTCTATCGGTGTAAAAGATCAACTCCAAATCTGCCAGACGTGGGCACCACACACGAAACGCGCGGGGGAACAAAGGTGGTTTATTGCCTTTGGTCCAAATATCCTGTTCTTCATGCCCGGGGGGAACAATGCCAAACAGAATGTCCACGGCAGCGTTGCGCATTGCCAGGGCTAGTCGTCTGCGAGGGGAAAAGGTTCGGATTTTACCCGAAGCATTCGCCCTTTTTTTCTGTTTCCATGTCCCCAAGTGTTTCCAAGCTTTGATGACTGCTTGTACCATGATATCGTCATCAATAGGAAACGATCCGGGGCAGACCGTTTGCGCTATAACTGATGCTTTGAGTACTTGAATTGCCAGATCGTTAGTCCAATCCTTTTCTTCCCAAGGGCGTGCTTTTGGCCGCCAGTCACGTGGAGGGGAAGGTAAAATAACTTCACCTTGGCCTGCTGGGTTGATCTTCCAAAGTCGGGACATGAACCAACCAGGGATAATAAATTGCTCATGCATCGCAACTGCCAGGCGGCGGCGAACTTTATAATCAGACAATCTTAAAATTTCTTCCCCGCTTGGTGTTAGTTTGTATGAGGCATTCTCAATTGACTGCCCAGAGCCATTTACTCGTTGCAACCACTTAAACGCGTACAGTTCTCGCACTAGGTCTTTGGCTACCCGTTTGCTCTGTTTTGCAACAAACAATAAACCTCTCGTGCGTTGGCTTAACTCTTGTCTGAGAAGCGAAGCGGTGATGCTCCCCCGTTCGGCAGTTATTTTCAGGGCTTCAGAGTACAGACTGAGGTCAATAAAAAGACCTACATTGCGGCTTTTAGGTCGGTCCCACCATTTGCCTGACATGTTAGCTTTCTCCAGTTTGCCGTCTATACTTTGAGAGTGTGACGGGTAAAATGTGTATGATTTGTCCTAATCATGTCCCAACGTTGCTACTTGCACAAATAGACGCCATCCACCGCCCTGCTTTCCTCACCACGAACCAGTGTCAGTGGGCGACGTTTGCACACGGGGGCACTCCCTCCATCCATCCACATTATATCCCGCAACCGCCATCGCGCAACCGCCCGCTGCAGGCCAACCACTCTCACATCAGCGGTGACTCTATCTTGATTGTCGGGCATATCCTCATGCTCACCTCACCCTTGCACGTTGCGCACATCCCACCCCAGAGCTTCCAGGAAGGGGTTGATGAACTCGACGCACACCTGGGTTTCCTTGTACGCGGGCCGCTTGTACTTGGTCAGGTTGCGCTCAAAGCGTTCGATCAGTTCCAGGACCTGCTCGGGTGGGGTCATTTTGTTTTCCTTTCAGAGTGTGTATACGGTTGTTTTGCGCTCGTGGCGATCAACTTTTGGGCTGCCTCAAAGGACCCTTATCCCAATTATACCCCTCAGGCGCCGTCGCGCAACCCCTCGCTGCAAAGGAACCACTATTTTCCTAACCAGCCTTCTATCTCGGCCAAAACCTGGCTCAGGCTTGGCTGGTCGGCTGGAGCACATCGATCTTCTGGCCCGATGTGCTTGTGATGAGTGACAACCTCGTCCAGGTCGAGATAGGAGCCATCTCAGAAGTAGGTTCATCTCCCAGTATACAAGGGATGATCTTCCGGCGCAACCGATTGAGCGGGATAGCGTGTGCAGGTGCAACGCACCGAGTGTGTGGCGGTGCACTGCACCTGCTTTTGGTGCGACGTGCCTTGAGGGTCAAGGCGCGGCCCCGGTCGCCCAACGTCTGTTTGCCCTCCGCAACAAAATGCGCTATACTACCCTCGCCAAAAGCAAAACAACTTTTTTATCGATAGGTATCCCTCGATGAACTATCTTGACTTTGAACTAGAAATCGCCCCCGGCAGCGGACGTGAATACCCCATTGCCGTCGTGCGCTCCCCGGCCGGCGAGGCGCGGGAGCTGGAAAATCGGCTCAAGAACCTGCAGATCGCGCTGCTGCGCTCTGGGGGCCGCCGGCGGCGCGTGCTGACACCCGAACAACAAGCGGTGCGCGATTTCGGCAAGGCCTTGTTTGATGCCCTGTTGACCGGCGAGGTGCGCGGCCGCTACGACGTGAGCCAGCACAAAGCGGCCCAAGATGGCACCGGGCTGCGCGTCAAACTGCGCATCCTGTCCCCGGAACTGGCCGCGCTGCCTTGGGAGTTCCTGTACGATGCGCGTCGTGCCGAGTACGTGTGTCTGTCCACCAGCACGCCGCTGGTGCGTTACCTCGAGTTGTCCCAACCTAGCCGGCCGCTGAGCGTGACGCCGCCGTTGCGCGTCCTGGGTATGGTGGCCAGCCCGGAGAACCTGGATCCGCTGGACGTGGCGCGGGAAAAGCAACGCGTTGAGGAGGCGCTGGCGGGCTTGAAAGCGGCGGGCCTGGTGGCGTTGACCTGGCTGGAAGGGCAAACCTGGCGCAACCTGCAGCGGGCGATGCGCCACGGCCCCTGGAACATCTTTCACTTTATCGGCCATGGCGGGTTTGACCGCCAGGCCGACGAGGGCTTTATCGCCCTGGCCGACCGCTGGGGGGAAGCCAAACGCCTGACGGCGACCCACTTAGCGCGCTTGCTGGCCGACCACCGGTCCCTGCGGTTGGCGCTGTTGAACGCCTGCGAAGGGGCGCGGGGCAGCAGCCGGGATATCTTTTCCAGCACGGCCGCGATCCTGGTGCGGCGGGGCCTCCCGGCGGTGCTGGCGATGCAATACGAGATCACCGACCGGTCGGCGATCGAGTTTGCCAGCACCTTTTACGAGGCGCTGGCCGACGGATTGGCGGTGGACACGGCGGTGTCCGAAGCGCGCAAGGCGGTCAGCCTGGCGGTGACCAACACGCTAGAGTGGGGCACGCCGGTGCTGCATATGCGCGCACCGGACGGCGTGCTGTTTGACGTTCGGGAGGGGGAAACGACGCCGGCCCCCCAGGTGCGGCGCAGGGAGCGGGTCGAACCGACAAGCGTCCTGGAGATTGAGGCGGGGGAGCTGCTGCGGCCGGCGCTGATCAAGCTGCACCGGATCCTCAGCGGCGCCTTTGACGGAGAAGAGTTTCGCACGTTGTGTTTCTACCTGAGCGTCAACTATGACAGCCTACGCGGGGAAGGGTTGGCCTCCAAGGCACGCGAGTTGATCGCCTACTCGAAGCGTCAGGGGCGGATGGGTGAGCTGGTGGAGTTGGGCCGGCAGATGCGGCCGGACGTGGATTGGGGCGGCGTGGCGCCAATGCAGGAAGCGCCGGTGGAGGTCAGGCCGGCAGCTAAGGCCCTGCCCGATGTTTCCGCCACCCGCCACCCCTTTGAGCCGGAGGTGATCTTGATTCCCGCCGGTGAGTTCCTGATGGGCAGCGATCCCAAGCAGGATAAACATGCCTATGGGGATGAGCAGCCCCAGCACACACTGTATCTGCCGGACTATTGCCTGGCCAAGACTCCGGTGACCAACGCGCAGTACCTGGCTTTCGTACAGGCGACCGGTCATCCTAAGCTAGATCACTGGAAAGGTGGCAAGCCCCCCAGCGCTAAGGAAGATCATCCGGTCGTTTACGTCTCCTGGCACGACGCCGTGGCCTATTGCCGCTGGTTGGCCGAGGCCACCGACAAGCCCTATCGCTTGCCCAGCGAGACCGAGTGGGAGAAAGGGGCGCGCGGGGCTGATGGGCGCCTCTGGCCCTGGGGGAACCGGTGGGACCCGCAACGCTGCAACTCGGAGGAGGACGGCCAGGAGGAGACCATGTCAGTTGGGGCGTACCCGCAGGGGGCCAGTCCCTACGGTTGCCTGGATATGGCGGGTAATGTGTGGGAGTGGACGTCTAGCCTTAAACGTGATTATCCTTATGATGCGGTCGACGGGCGGGAGGATCCCGAAGCGGAGGGACTCCGCGTGTTGCGGGGCGGGGCGTTCCGTGTCAATCCGTGGGTCGCGCGTTGTGCGTTCCGTGGCTGGAACTTCCCGATCGTCACATATGTCGATAGGGGTTTTCGGGTGGTGGTGGCTCCCGGCCCTACCTCTGGGACTCTGGCCTCTGGTGCGATCCGTTCGCTCGAAATCACGAATAAGTGTGGGAGATGAGCGATAAAGGTCGAAAGACCTTTAAAACTGTGTGTTCATAGGTGCGATGCAAAACATCAACTCCTATCCTCCAGGTGGAGGAGAGAAAGCACCACCCCTTGGCGGGCGATGAGCCATCAAACGTCAGAAGCGGGGAGGAAAGGCGGTCAATTCCGAACCAGACGGGACCACACCGTTGAGCAGGCGGCCATGGGTAACGAAAGTGAAGGTATGGAAGAGGCGTCGTCAAGAGTGACCGACCAACGCTGGTAAAGACTGTCAAGCGACAGGCAAGGGCCGGCCCAAAAGGCAAAGGTTTCAGGCCACGTACCCAGAGCATACGTGATATCCACCCGAAAGAAACCCGGCGTATAGTACCACCCTAAAGCCGCACAAAATGGACACACGGAACGGAGTAACCTATCTGAAGCGCTCAGAGGAAGCTGAGCAGGTGCCAACCGCAAGCGACAGATAGGCAGGATGGCTCAAGAAGCAAAGGCCTCGAGTAACGTCAAGGATAGGCTGACGTGAGCCCGGTACAAGGAAAGATAGAGGTACAAGAAGAGGTCAAGTTTATTGCAGATATGGCGGGCGTAAAAGACCCGAAACATACTGAAAACTGGCAGACGCTCCTCTGGAAACAAATCGGGAGAGAGGTCTACCGCCTCCAAAAGCGCATCTATCAAGCTACGCGCCGTGGTGACTGGCCCAGTTACACAGCAAGAGGTGTCAATGACAGTGACCCTTGTGCTGAGGAGCCGTGTGCCTGGAAAGCGGGCACGCACAGTTCTGAATTGTCGGTGGGGTGAGTGATCACCTCACCGACCATAACAACGGGGTGGGGCTCCCCAGCGACAATCCCACGACGTCAGTCGCGGCGATTCCCGATCTGTCATTGCGAGTATTCCATAGCGCCGCGGCGCTGTTCAGTAAGCAGAAAACTATTGCGCCACGCTAGACATAATGACACCGACCGTGTAAGCTTATTGGTAGGAGCGTTTTTTTTGCGACGAAGCAATCTCCAAGCAACTGTGGGATAACCGCGGATGCCCCCCTCTAGATCCCCCCGCCGGGAGAGAATGTGCGTCGCGGATCGGTCTGACGCCACCGTTGGAGTGAGCACCTCCAGGTGCTGTTCGCGAACGGGCGGAAGCGTTCTCCGGACAGGGGCTGGGGCCGGCCGATGCGACGTACTTGGCCTTTGCCAAAGCCGCTGGCGCCGATTTTGTCGCCACTCTCGCTGGTGCACCTGCGGCGCCGGCCGGGGGAGAATGATGCTTGATTCATTTGGGGCGGCTGTGAAAAAAGTCAGGCGCCCTCCACGATCTCGATTTCTTCCTCTGTCAACCCGTACAGCGCGTACACCAGCGCGTCGATCTGGCGGTCGGTGGCTTCGATTTGGCGCTGGTACAACTGTTTGTCGGCGGGGATGCTGGCGGCGGCCAGCTTTTTGTGCAGCGCCAGCATGCGCTCTACTAGCCCGACCATGGTGTCGTGGCGGGCGACGTCGGCCGGGTCGTCAAAGTTGATGGTGCGGATGGGAAGCTGTTCAATGAACTGTTTGTTTGCAGCCAGATAACCACCACGGAAACTTGTGGACACCCGTTTTAGGTAAAAATCCAGTAATCGGGAGTTTAGCAATCCGCACAAGTACAGATAGGTGATTGTTGCTTCGTCAACTGTGATACCATACCCACCCGTTGTGACGTTGATAAAGTAAAAATCATCGCTATGGTCATAGTAGGCAGCAAGATCCGTTATCATATATGGGACCATTAGCTTTTGTTGTTCCCACATACCCAGGTTCTGGGAGCGTCCAAAGCGATACCATTGTTGATCTTTGAACTTGCCCCTCTCACGATTTTCGAGCAGACGCCTGTTCTGCTTGAGATATGTCCAAGCTAGGGGATATTGCTGTTGCATTTCTTCCGGTGTGTACAACCGTGCAGTGCATTCTTTGACCTCGTAAGGGAAAAGCACAAAGGCCGTGGGAGTAGCCGTGTAGCGGTTTATGTTTCCACTTCGAATGACTGGTTTAAGAATATCTCCCTCAATCTTAACCCACGCACTCAGTTCTTTCGAATGGACGTCAGCAATGCCTTCTGTCTCGTTTCTGTATTCTTTGAAAAGAAATACTGTATCAGCACTGGTGATTGATCCTTGGTACATCCGCGTCGCCACATCCCCTAGCTTGACCGGCATCTCGCTCAACCGTTCAAACAGCGGCGCGCCCGGCCCCACGACAAAGTTCCATTCCTGCTCTGTCGCCTTGCTCGCTTTGACCTCACCCTCCACCGCTTTACCGTTGGCCCGCCAACCGTCCAGGTCGTGTGCCTTGGTGTAATGAAATTGTGGGTTGCCCTTTTTGTTCAGAAACAGCAGACAGGTGTAGGTGGACGCGCCCGCAAAGACCTGTTGGTCGCCAAAGTGGACGATCTCGGTCAGGTGGTTCCTCTCGGCCAGCAACTGACGCAGCGGTTGGCCGTACTTGGCCTGGAAGAATTTGTGCGGCAAGATGTAGCCCATCCGTCCCTGGTCGTTGAGCAGTTGCAGCGCCCGCTCTACAAAGACGACGTAAATGTC
>DAOTUB010000278.1:0-7092 GCA_034437455.1 Anaerolineae bacterium
GTATCGAAGCCAAGCGGCTCCCGGAAGCCAAATTGTCCCGACAAGACCCGCTTGGTTTCGATACGCTTCTCCGCTGGCGCTGCGAAGCTACTCAACCGGCGCTCCTATGTCAATGGCTGAACGGTTACTTCATTTTTTCCTTATGGCGACGTACAGGTCGATCTCGGGATTTCTCTTTCTCGCGCTTCTTTCGTCGTGATACTCGAAATCGTCAATGATGCCTGCTGGCTCATATTCAGAATTGGGCAGCCAGACCGTGTAAGCATATCGCTTCACGTTCGCGATAGCCATTCCCCATCCAAACCTGTTCTTGGGGCGAACGGGGAAGATGGCGTGCTTGATGGTCGGTATTTCAAAGGTCATCAGGTCGGTCGGCGTCTCTTCAACGTGGGTGACGACGTCTCCAATGATGTACGAAAAAGTCCCCGCTTCCTGGTCAAAGTTTTTGCTCACGGCGGCGAATGCCCAGGTCTGGCGAATAAGTGCTTTTCGCCTAATTTCCTATGAGCGACCGTATTTCTCATCACTGCACACAGCCCCGTGCTCGCACACGAACACGGGGCCGTTTACATACTCCTTCACACGGTCGCATCAGTCACTCGCAGAAGTCCAGATCAATCGTCGGCGGTGGTAACGGGCGAATGATCCCCCCATTCCCAACACCTCCAGCACCGCTTCGGGGCGGCCAGTGGCCCCCTCGCGGCTCGCCAACTGCATCTCCAGTACCACTTTGCCTCCGGCGGCTCCCTCCAACCACAGCCGCTCGATCAACGGACGCAGGTTATACCGCCGACCGCGGCGCTCGTGCGGTAATTCCGTCGCCGCCAACGCTTGCTCGATGCGTGTTTCAACTTCCGCCGCCGATTTATCCCACTCAACCGTCACCCGGTACTCCACCGCCAGAATCCGCGTCTGCATCGCCGGTTCCTTCATCTCCACCTGGCGCACTTGCCCAATCTCCAGACCCTCGAGCAGCACCGGCTTCAATGACTTGGCAAATTCTCTCACGGGCAACGGTTCCTCCAGCCAGACGTCCAGCAATTCCGCCTCGCCGCTGTGCCCAAGAGGCAATGCGCCCGCCAATTGTAATTTAGGGCGAGGGTTAAAGCCGCCGGAGTAGGCCAACGGTACACCGGCGCGGCGCAGGCTTCGTTCCCACGCGCGCATCAAATCCAGGTGCGACGTGTAGGCCAGCGGTCCACTCTTGGAAAACGTAACACGCAGTCTCATCACGATTCAAAAGTCGATCACAAACCTGCCGTCCTTGTACAGCAACTCGTCATCTACCCAAATCTCGCCGCCGTCGCGCAGGTCGCAGATCATGTCCCAGTGAATGGCCGATTCGTTCTTGCTGCCCGTCTCGGGATAGCCCGCGCCCAACGCCATGTGAAAACTGCCGCCGATCTTTTCATCGAATAAAATCTGGCGCGTGAAACGGGTGATGCCCTCGTTGGTGCCGATGGCAAACTCGCCGACGTACCGCGAGCCTGCGTCCGTGTCGAGCGTCTTGAGCAGGAACTCTTCGTTCTTCTGGGCGCTCGCCTTCACCACCTTGCCGCTTTCGAACCACAGCCGCACGCCCGTCACCTCCCGCCCCTGGTGGATGGCCGGGTACGAGAAGTAAACGTGCCCCTCGACGCTGTCCTCCACCGGCCCGGTAAAGACCTCGCCGCTGGGCATGTTGTTCTTGCCGTCGCTGTTGATAAAAACGCGCCCGGCGATATTCAGGTGGAGATCGGTCTCTGGGCCGATGACGTGCACCCGTTCCTTGCCCTTGAGCCAGTCTACGATCTTTTGCTGCCAGGCCGAGAAGCGATGCCAATACCCCACCGGGTCATCCGTATCCGGCATGCAGGCGGTGTAGACAAAGTCCTCGTACTCGCTCAGGCTCATCTCGGCATCCTGGGCGTGGGCATTGGTCGGGAACAATGTGCCGACCCAACGTAGTTCGCCGGAGGCAGAACGTTGCATCGAGATCTTCATCAACTCTGTCTGCGCTCGGTTGCGCATGACCATCTTGGATGGGTCCACGCTGCTCAGCGCCTTGGTATTCTCTGCGCCCCTGATTCCGATGTGTACATCATAAGTCTTTACGATCAACTTGACCGGCTCTGCCACGTGTTGCAACTGCTCATCTGAAGCATAGCGAAAAAACAACTCTTCCGTGTCGGAAAGGGTAGCCAGCATCAACGGATGCCCCCCGGCCTGTAGCACTTTGGCATAGACCGCCTTGAGCAGCGGACTGGCAGGAACATCGCCCTGCACCAGTACCTTATCGCCTGGCTGTACCGCAACCGAGTAATTGACCAACACATCAGCTAGCTTTGCGATTCGTAGATCTGCCATTGTTCAATTCTCCTGTGTGATATATTATGTGTTGCGTGACATAGGTTGAGGACAGCGCCATTCATCCGACCAATCGCCATCAAAGGCCGCGAGTACGCCGCAACCATAACACTGTTCCCGGCAATCGCCCAATACCTCTCCACGCTGGCTATGCCGGTACTCTTCCAATAAAAATTTCTTGCGCATCCCGACGCTGACGATATCCCAGGGAAAGCGTTCTTCCGGCGAACGCTCGCGATAGGCGTAGAAATCAGGGTCGCTTCCGCTCTTGGCAAAGGCCCGTGTCCAGGCTCCCAGGTCCCGCTGATCACCCCAGGCATCGAAGCGCGCTCCCAGCTCCCAGGCTTGCTGCACCACCGGACCCAACCGGCGGTCGCCCCGCGAAAGCACGGCTTCCAGTAGCGTTATCTCGGGATCGTTATAGTCGAGTTTTAGCCCTCGACTGCGCAACTCGCGGCGTAGCAGCGCCTGCTTCTCGCGGATAGAGCGGCCCGGCTCCAGCCTCACCCACTGGAACGGGGTGTGCGGCTTGGGCACGAACGTGTTCACGCTGACGTTGACCTGCGCCCGCCGTCCGTGCATCTTCCGCCCGATGCGGCGCACCGTCTGCGTCAGATCGATGATGGCCTGCACATCCTCCATTCGTTCTCCCGGCAACCCGATCATAAAGTATAACTTGATCGTGCGCCAGCCGCGCTCGAACACCTCCCGGGCCACGTCGAGCATCTGGTCGGTGGAGATTGTCTTGTTGATCGCGGCGCGCAACCGCTCGGTGGCCGCCTCTGGCGCGAAGGTGAAGCCCGTGTGCCGCCCCCGCGCGATCGCCTCCGCCAGCGCGACCGAGAAACTATCGGCCCGCAGCGCCGGCAGCGATATCGAGAGATGCTCGTCGCCGAACTGCTCGACGATCGACCCGACCAGCCTCTCGATATCGAAATAGTCGGACGACGAGAGCGATAACAATCCGATCTCCTCGAAACCGGTCTGGGGTAAAATGGCCTCAATCGCCTCCAGCACCTCCTCCACCGGTCGCTCCCGAACCGGTCGCATCACCATCCCCGCCTGGCAAAAACGGCAGCCGCGCGTGCAGCCACGCTGGATCTCGATGGCCGCCCGGTTGTGAGATACGTCCACCGAGGGGACGATGAGCCGCGTCGGTGGTGGGGGCAAGGTAGAGACCACTCGCTTGAGGACGGGGAGTCGAGCTTCTGGGACAGTGGGCCGGATGGAAGCGAGCGTGCCGTCGGCGTTGTAGCACACGTCGTAAAAGCGCGGCACATAGACGCCGGGGATGTTCGCTAGCGCCCGCAATTGGGTCCGCCGCGAGTCGCCGCGAGTCTCCTGGTAGGCCCGCACCACCTCGACGATCGTCTCCTCCCCGTCGCCGATGACGAATCCGTCCACGAACGCGGCTACCGGCTCCGGGTTGAAGGTGGCGTGGCCACCGGCGATGATGAGCGGGTGGCGCTCGTCGCGCTCCTCGGCGCGCAGCGGTATCCCTGTCAGGTCGAGCATCTCCAGCATGTTGGTGTAGACTTGCTCGTAGGGCAGGCTGACGCCGATGATGTCGAAATCGGTCAAAGGGCGCTTGCTTTCCAGGCTGTAGAGTGGGATGTCGGCATCCCGCAGTGCCGCGATCATGTCCACCCACGGCAGATAGGCTCGCTCGGCCAGCACGTCCGGCAGCGCGTTGAGCGTGTCGTAGAGGATCGCCAGCCCCAGGTTCGACATGCCCAGGTCGTAGATGTCGGGAAAAGCCAAACAAACTCGTGTGGATATGGCTTCCCAATCTTTGACGACGCTGTTGTACTCGCCGCCGACGTAGCGACCGGGCTTGCGCACCGTGGGCAGGATGCGCTCCAGCCGGTTCAAGTCGATCTGCATCTCACCCTGCCATTACTTTGACGACGACCTGGCGCTGACGCGGACCGTCGAACTCGGCCAGGTAAATACCCTGCCACCTGCCCAACACCAACCGCCCCTCAGCAATCGGCACGAACTGCGCGGCGCCCACGAGCGAGGACTTGAGATGGGCCGGAGAGTTCCCCTCGCCGTGCCGGTACTCGGACCGTGGAGGAGAGATCTCATCAAGCCCCACGCCCATATCGTGCTGCACGCTGGGATCCCAGTTCTCGTTCAGCGTCAGGCCAGCGGTGGTGTGCGGGCAGAACATGAAGCAGATGCCCTCCTGCACTCCCGCACGGCTGACAACGGCCTGCACCTCGCTCGTGATGTCGTGAAATGCCTGGCGTCCTCTGGTCGAAACCTGTAACTGTTCCATCATTCGCTCCGTCGTCGCTATCCCCCGGCCATCATAATCATGAACATCACTTCATCGCCATCTTGCAGGGCTGTGTCGAGCCGGTCGTGGGTCACCCATTCCTTTCCATTGAGCAACACCTGAATCACCGGGTCCAGTTTGCCCGTGCTGTCGTACAGCGCCTTTTTGGCCTTCCGGCCGTATTGGGCGACCAAATGTTCGATTAGATCGTTGATCGTCTCTCCGGCCAACTCTACCTCCAAATCTTTGCTGCCTATCACCTCGGGCAGCAGCGGTAGAAAGATTTTCAGCTTCACCTTCATCCATTTCCCCCCGTCAAAATCTTGTGAATGTCCTCCAGATGTCCCGTCACGTGCCGCGCCTGCATCTCCGCCTGACGGCGACCCAGCCGACGCTGACGTCTTGCTTCTCCCCATTCGGCCAGCAGATGGGAATGCTTCGCTCCCAGGCGTCTGGCACACATTCCAACAACTGCACAATGTGCGCGCGGTTGGAGCGGAATAACGCCAGCGATGGTTCTATCGCGCGGCTCGCATAGCGCCAACGTTCCACCCACTCGTCTTGCGGCATCTCCCAATACCACGCCAGATCAAACTCGCCTCCGGTGTTGCCGATAGCCCGCTTGATGAACACCTTCCATATATCGTCCCCGTCAGCGAGGTGGTGCACGATCTGCCGAATTGTCCAGGTATCGTCGCTCTGGGCAGTGTCAAGCTGATCCTCAGACAACCCGGCGATCGCAGCCTCCAATCGCCTGGGGCCATCGGCGTATTGCGCGAGAATGGTTTCTCGATCGCTCATTTGCTCGTCCATTATTTTCTCCCTCAATGAGGCTACTTCCAGCCTACCCCTTCAATGCCCCGCCGAATCAGTTCTGCGTTCACCTCTCCCAGGTGGTGCCGGGTGTGTCTTGGGTTAAAAAGCAGCTTGCTTATGCGGGTCTGCCCCGTATAATCCAGCGTTGAACCAGGCTATTGTACACGCATTCGAAATTTAAGGCAAAGCGACGGGGCGAGAAGTGAGACTGCGAAGGCAAATGTACTCCGAGCAGGCAATAACAAAGCAGCGCGACGAGCGGCTTGATTAACCTGTTTGATCCACAACCCCAACCAATCGTCCATCCTTCAATTCAAAGAGCCGGTCGGCAGCCTCGTGGACGTTGGGATCGTGGCTGGCAACCACCACCGTGACGCTGGTCTGAGCTACGATCTCTTTTAGAAGCGCGATGATACGCGCACCGGTCAGCGAGTCCAATTGGCCTGTGGGTTCGTCGGCCAGGATGAGCGTGGGGCGCTTGACCAGCGCCCGCGCGATGGCGACGCGCTGTTGCTCGCCGCCCGAAAGCTCGTAGGTGCGGTGCCTGGCGCGAGCGGAGAGGCCGACCATCTCCAATACCTCGCCCACCAGAACCTCGCGCTCCTGGCGGGGGGTGCGCAGGAGCCGCAGCGGAACCTGGACGTTTTCCTCAACAGACAAAAAAGGCAGCAAGCCAAAAATCTGAAAGACAAAACCGATCTGCCGCCGACAAAGTTCGATCTTTTCCTGAGAGGACATCTCGCCCAGCGACCGCTCGCCGAAACGCACGCTGCCTACGGTAGGCTCGTCCAAACCCGCGACCAGGGTCAAAAGCGTCGTCTTGCCCGATCCCGAAGGCCCCTTGAGCGCGCTCAAAGAGCCAGCGGAGATTTCCAGGGTCACATCCCGAAGCGCGTGCACTTCTTCCCCCGCCAGCGCAAACGTGCGCGTCAGATTTTTCGTATCTTCTCAATAAACCGGGGGCTTGTTCGTAGTAGGCGCTTCAGCGCCCCTAAAAGCGCACTGAAGTGCGCACTACGAACAGATTCACCCCAAGTTATTGAGAAGATACGATTTTTCGCCGTAACCGAGACGCCGGTATCTGAAAGTTGATCGCCGACTGCCGACCACAGATGGGAGACCGGCGATTGCCGCTCGCCATCCGTCGTTCGTCCTTCGTCATCCCCGTTCGGCCATACGGAAATGTGATCGGGTTCCAGGTGCAGCCTGACCAGTTCTCTCATCTCAAGGTGGTTGACGTAGGCGCGGGGTAGTTGCAAACGACCTACCGGATCGAGAATGACCCACTCTTCTTCGTGAACATTACCATTCCTTCGATCCCAGCGGCGGCGAATCTCGGTGCTGGCGCGCCCATCGCGAACCGTCACCACGCGGTCCACCCGGGATCTGAAGCGAGTTTATTTCCAGATCGCTGCTCCTCTGGTTTGGTTCGATAGAGGAGATAACCCATACAAGGAGCTTTACCAACGCAAGATAGCTGGAGGCAAGGAGTGGTACCAGGCGATGCCGTTTGTGTGTGCAGCGTGAGCCAGACACGATATGTAACCAGCTTCTCAATCCCTGTCCGGCGATGCCGCCAAGCACGCCAGTGCTGGTCGAGATGTCAGTGTTCGAGGACTGCGTCCTCTTCACGCTCCAGGATGGCAGGC
>DAOTUB010000279.1:0-10609 GCA_034437455.1 Anaerolineae bacterium
GCTCCGGCTATCAGTATAACTTATCCTGGCGCAGAAGTCAATATTTCGTACCATAAAGATCAAAGGTGAACCGTTTCCAGTTGAACAGTGAGCTGGCCTGTGAAGAGGAGCGGACCGCGGACCGTTTGCCAGGGGCGCATATAATTGTTGGGGGAGAACCAACTTGATGGCCTCGCCGCCGCCGTGCGGAGCGGAGCGTTGAAACGCCCCGCTGATACTCGAAACCTGTTGGAAACAGGTTGGAATGGCGCTTTTCAGCACGTTTTAACGCGCTTTGGGGCATTAGCCGGTGATTTCAATCATCGGCATAGCGGCAGAACGTGTCATCCGTGTTCGTCCGTGTCCCGAGAAAAGTGTCCGGTAGCAAATCAGAGGGTAGGTCGTAGACAACTTGCCACTGTCCACAAACGCGCTTCCCACTGCACGATACATGAGATGGGCAACGCGACTACTCTCCCGGCACGTAGCGGCTAACTCCGCCTTCCGTACCGATCCAGACCACACCATCGGGCGTGACGTGGATGGCTCTCACCCGGCGCTCGATCAACCCGTCGTCTGGCGCGGGGGGCTGCCAGCCGCCGCCGGATGGGTCGAAGCGACCCAGGCCCTCGCTGCCGACCCAGACCGTCCCGTCGGGCCCGATGGCCATCGTCCCGATCCAGCCGTCGGGCCAACTGAACCGGCTCCACTGGCCATCATCCAGGTGGTAGAGGTCGCCAACGGCGACGACCCACAGGCTGCCGTCGGGCGCCTGGGTAATTTTACCAACGTCGGCCTCCTCGGCCCCCACCGGCGATGCATCGCCCGCGGCGCCAGAAACGCTCCAGTCGCTCCCGTCGTAACGGGCCAGGCCGTAGTCGCTGCCGACCCAGACGACGCCATCGCGGGTAACGTAGACTGTGCTCACGCCCTCAAGCGCGGGGTGGTCGTCGGCGGTAAAGACGGTCCACTCGTCCGTCGCCGGATCGTGACGTATCAGGCCGGTATAGGTCCAGAGCCATTGGACGTCGTCAGGACCAAAGACAATGCCGAAAACCGTCTCGTCGGTCAGTTGGTCCGGCTCAAAGCTGCGCCAGGCCTGTCCGTCGTATTGTATGATTTCGCCATATCCGCCAATCCACAAATTCCCCTCGCCGTCCACGCCGGGAACGGAGGGCCAGTCCAATGCCCCCTCGTCATCGCCAAAGGTCTGCCAGGTGTCGTTGGTCGGATCGTAACGGCTCAGACCATTGCCGTCGCCGTGGACAAACCAGAGCGTCCCGCTCCCATCTCGTTGGATGGCCCAGGCGTCGTTCCCTCCCAATGGCGCGTCGGTGACCCAGGGCTGCCAACCGGCTCCATCGTAGAGGGCCACGCCGCCGCCATCGGTGCCCATCCACAGCCCCCGCTCGTCCTCGACGATACGGGTCACCCGCTCCTCGGGAACCGCGCGCAGCCCCGACTCGAACTGCTGCCAGTCGCCCGCCCCCGGGTCATAGCGTATAACGCCTCCATCGCCGGCGAACCACAGGCTACCGTCTTGCGCCTGGTGCATGCGAATGTCGTAGAGACCCACGTCGGACAACTGGGGAATGGTCTCCCACTCGCCGGTCTCCAGGTCGAACCGCACGACGTTTCGATCAAAGCTGACCAGCAGTTCCTCGTCGTCAAGCAGCAACAGGTCGTCGACGTAATCACTGGGCAGACCATCTTCGCGGGTGAACACCTGCCACTCATCCCCATCAAAGTAGGCCAGGCCCTTTTCGAGCAACCCCACGAACAGCCCCCCCTCTCCGTCCAACGCAAAGGCCCGTGGCTTGGGGAACTCGACGGGGATAGGTGGAATGGAGGGTGGCCCCCAGGCGATCCCGTCGTAGTAGTTCAAACCGCGCTCACCATAAGCCGTGCCGGCCCAGAGCATGCTATCGTCGTCCAGGAAGAGAGTCTGGACATTGTCGCTGTCCAGCCCATCGGCTGTGTCGAAGGTGATCCAGGTCTGGCCATCGAAGCGATTGAGGCCGGCCTCGGTGGCGACCCACAGATTCCCGTCCCTGTCCACCAGCAGATCGTTGACCCGGCTGGACGCCAGTCCATCGGCGATGCCGAGCTTGACGTAGCTGCCATCGTTCAAGTTCCAATGCACCAGCCCCCCGGCGCCGCCGGCCCACAGATAATCATCCTGGCGCGCCAGGGCGCGGACAAAGTTCCCGTTGGTGTAATGAGTCCATCCCACCGTGTGGGTCGCCGCTGGCTGTTGAGTTGTTGGCGTGACAATCGTTGTGGGCGGCAGTGTGGGGGCAGCGGCAGGCGGCTCCGTCGCCTGAACGACGACCGTTTCTGGCAATTCCGTCGGGATCATTTCCGGGACAGGCGTCGCCTCCACCTTGCTCCCACCCAGCCTGGGCAGAACCAGCAGCGCGGCGATGAGCAGCGCGACCAGCACCGCCACACCACCGGCGATGGGCAGCCAGGGAATCGGTTTGCGGGCTGGAGGGACGACTGGGGCTTCGAGGGCCGGCTCGTCGGCGGGCTGCGGCAGGACAGTCGTCGGTCCACCGGCAGGGAGCGGCGGGGCAATGTCTACCGGGATACCGGCCACTGCCCTTTGTAATGTCTCCACCATCTCCTCGGTTGTCTGGAAGCGGTCGTCGGGCGCTTTGGCCAGCGCTTTCAGGATCACGCGTTCCACCGGTTCGGGGAGATCCGGATCGATCTGGCGCGGCGGGGGCAGGGGGGCGTTGACGTGTTGGAGCAGGACAGCCAGTGGCGTCTCGGCCTCGTAGGGCACCTGGCCGGTGGTCATCTCGTAGAGCATGACGCCCAGCGCGTAGATGTCGCAGCGGTGGTCCAACGGCTTACCTATCCCCTGCTCGGGCGCCATATAGGCCGGTGTGCCCACGATGGCGCCAGTGGCGGTGAATTGGGCGGTGCCAGCCATCAGCTTGGCGATGCCAAAGTCGGTCAGAAAGGCGTTACCCTGCTCATCAACCAGCACGTTGGTGGGCTTGATATCCCGATGGACGATCCCCTGACTGTGGGCATACCCCAGCGCGCGACCCACCTGGCCCAAAATGCGGGCCGTTTCACTCAATTCCAGGGGACCGCGTTGGACGATCAAGTCCTTCAGCGTGCCGGCGTCGATGTAGCGCATCACGAGGTAGGTGGTTCCCTCTTGTTCACCATAGTCGTGGACTGGCAGGATGTGAGGGTGTTCCAGGCCAGCCAGCGTGCGCGCCTCCTGGGTAAAGCGCGCCACAAAGGTCGCGTCTTTGGTAAAGTGGCTGGCCAAGACCTTGATAGCCACGTACCGGTCCATAGAGGGTTGGTAGGCCTTGAAAATCGTGGCCATCCCACCCTGGCCAATTTGCTCCAGAATCTGGTAGGTCCCCAACGTCTTGCCGATGTATTCGTTCATCGTTCCACCTCAGCGCGATTATAATCCGCGCGTCCTCATTGGTCCAGGGGAATCGTGTAGTTATACTGCTTGGTCTCCCCAGGGAGTATCTCGAAAGAAGGACTTACATGATCAACCCATACGCCATCAGACCTTTTGTACTGGAGTATCAAGTAATATGTTCCCCCGGCAAGACCATCCAAATGTCCTTTACCACCATCGCTTGTGAAACTGTTACTGATAGTATATTCGTGATTAGCAGGACTGGTTCCCCTGTTTAGCTCAATACGATGCTCCGGACCAGGTGGACTGGCGAAAAAATTCTTTGTAGCTCCATCGGCATCCTCGTACCGGATGGTTCCAGAAATAGCACTACCAGTAACAGGATGCACGGTTACGTCGAGCGAATATACATCACCACTCTCGTCGTGATAATAAGCAAAGTGTGAGCGACTATAACCTTCCCAGAGCAAATGTACGTCACCACTTCTTTCATCTATAATATAGTAACCACTATTTTCGTACACTCTTTCACATTCCTGGCAATCATGAAACCCAACTTGATAATGGCCTCCCTTCACTCTGAGGAGATTATTAAAGGCATACTCTCCTGTCTCGTCTGTAAGTAACTCTCCACTCCAGGCCGATCCCATTTCCTCACCGATTCTTTCCCTATAAACTGTAAGCGTTACGTAGACGTCGGGAACGAGATTTCCCGAACTATCCCTCACCACCCCTCGAATGGAGAGATTACCTCCCATTCCTGTATCTATGCCAATAGGCGGCGCTAGCTCAGGCATTTCACCCTCGGTGGCCCATATCCGCCGCTCCTCAGTGCTCAGTGGTTGCGGTGGAGATGGAGGCTGGTCCGGTTTGACCATCGCCTGCTCTTCCACCGCCACCGTCACGCTTTGTTCCTGGGCCGTCAGCTCGACCTCACCCCTCGCCACCGAAACGAGCGTCTCTCCAGCAGCTACCTTGACGCTGAAGTGGGTGTCGCGCACCGCCGCCACCGCGTTGCCTGTCTCCACGGTGAATTCGTGGGGTTGGTCAGTCGTCAGGTGGACCCACAGCCGTCCTTCCTGCAAGAAAAGCGTCGTCAATAGCATCCCCTGACGGCTGACGCTTTCCTTGACAGTAAAGATGCTATCGGCCGAGAGGCGCACGATGCCCTCCAGCAGTTCCAGCCGAGCCGAAGACTCCGCCCCCGTGCGCACCTGCCCACCGCCATAAATCGCCATATCCACGATGGCCGGTTGCCAGTCGTCCCTTGGACGCGGATGGGCATCTACCTTCTTAATCGCCTCAGCGATCGTCGCCGTGTTCTCTTGCCCTCTGGTGAAGAGCAGGAAGAGGGCAATGGCGACTGCTAGCATCAGTACCAGACCTCCGATGATCCAGAGCCTTTTCTTCATATCATACCTCCAGCTCCGATAATCCTACCACGCGGTAAATGCGAATGGGTTCTGCTTTCCCTTTGGCCTGGAGAGGGGAAACGTCCGGGTCCACCTGCACATAGTCTCGGACTTGCTCGTATACGTCTTGGGTGATTAGAATGATCGCGCCAGGTTGGCCGTCGTCGCCCTCCTGCTCGATCCGACGAGCCAGCACGTTTTTGGTGTAACCCTCCACTCGCGAGGCGGTGTTGACCGCGTCGCCGATGACGGTGTATTCTACTCGGCGGCCCCGGCCCACGACGCCGTCCATCAGCGGCCCACTGTGGATGCCGATGCCGATGCGCAAGGGGCGCTGGTCGCGCAGTGGCCAGATCGCGTTCAACTCTGGAATCAGGGCCTCCATGCGCAACGCCGCCCGCACAGCCAGCAGCGCGTGATCGGGCGACGGCTCCGGTACGCCAAAGAGTACCAGCAGCCCGTCGCCCATCATCTTGTCGAGCACTCCCTGTTCGGCAAAGATGGCCTCGACCATAGCATCGGTGTAATGGTTGAGAAATTGGAGCATCTTGCCACCCCGGCCCTGGCGTGTCAACGTCTCTGTGGCCGAGGTAAAGCGCCGAATGTCGGAAAAGAGCACCGTGGCCACAACCTCGGGACGATCCTCCGACACCAATTCCTCCCAGTGGTCCAGGATCACGGCCAAGCGTTCCGGGGCCATAAAGCTTTGGAAGCGATCTCGGATGCGGCGTTTCTCTTGTTCCTCGATCAGCACGCGCTCCACCAGTCCTCCCGCGACCGTCATGACGGTCAGGCCCACCGGCGAGGCGACCGGCAGCCAGAGATCGGCATGGGCAAAGAGGAGAAGCGCCGCCGCGATGTAAAGAAAAACGGATCCTCCCACCGCCACCGTCGCCTGGACGGGCTTGAACCGCCAGAAGGCCAGTCCGGTCAGGGCAACAGCCGCCAGGCCGAGGCTCGCGGCAAGCCAGGCCGGTACTCGCCGGATGGGGTCATTGTTCAACAACGTGGCGACGGCGTTGGCGTGGACTTCGACGCCAGGGGTCAGACCAGCCTGGTCGAAGGGCGTGATGTGAAGGTCCTGTTCCAGGATCGTGGTGAAGCCAATGAGGACGATCTGGTCGGCAAAGACCTCGGCAGACACTTCGCCATTGAGCACCTGGTACATCGGCACGGTAGGAAAGGTATTGGGTCCACCTCGGAAGTTGATGAGCAGATCGGACGCTCTGCCATCGCCGGTGGATGCAGGCAACTCCCCGTAGGCCTGGGCGACAGCGTAGCTAAAGGCCGGAAGCCATATGTCGTTGTGGAGCTGATGGAGAACAACTCGCCGGACGACGCCATCGGCGTCCAGTGCCACGTTGACCAAGCCAACGCCGTCGGCTGCCTCAGAAAGAACCTCAACTGGAGCAGCATACCGGTCGTACTCATACCCCGCGCCCTCTTGATGCTCTATGAGGCCAGCCAGGATAATCGGACTGGCTCGTTTCAGACTTGACGCCAGCGCCTCGTCTCCACCAGTATCGGTTCCGGCGTGGGTCCAGGCTACGTCCACACCGATGACGGCCGGACCCTCGGCGGCGATGGCGTCTATCAGGCGGGCGTACTCCGCGCGAGGCCAGGTGCGGATATTCTGGTCGAGAACGGTGAAACTCTCGTCGTTGATGGCGACGATGACGACCGGCGTATCGGCAGGACGTTCGCCGCGTATTCGAAAGCGAAGGTCGTAGGCCGCTAGCTCCAGGGTCTCGACGATACCCAACTGGTTCAAGAGAGCAGCCAGGAGCAGCCCAATCCCTATGATGAGGGCCAGACGTTGCCGTCGGGATAGCCTGCTGGGGGACCGGATGGCAGCTTGGGCCTCCCTTGAGCTGTCGGAGCGTAAACGTCGCGTAATGGACACCCTCTTTCGTACCTCACATAACAAAACACCCACCACTGGCCAAATTGCTCAACGGGGCATCTTCGCTCGCGAGCCCCCGGTGGAAGGGGTACGAACTCGTCAAACGGGCGGGCACGTCCTTGACATACTCAGGGTGCGCCAGCAAAGCGTCTGGGGGCCGGACGCGCTCGGCCCGGTCGGACGTGTGGCGCGAAAGGTAACGAATGCCCAACAACTCCAGTTCAGCGACGATGCGCTCTTCCTCATTCATTTCGATTGGCTCGGCTCAGGTTTTTCCAGGATTTGCTTGACTCGTATGTAGGCAGATTATAACCGAACTGGGCCTGAGAGGCAAGAGATTCATCGGTGTATTTTTCTTGGGATCCCGCCGATTTTTCCAGGAGTCTCAATTTGTTTGGCGTCTTGAGAACAGTTCACCTGCTGTCCTCCAAGGTCCCCTGGCGTCAAAGACTGGCGAGGCCTCTACGGGACTGCGCCCACGACGGTGTGGCACATGCCGCCACACGGTAGGGGTCAACGCCCCTACGGGGTGGGTGTGGGTCGTTCCAGCGGAGGGGGTGCAGGAGTTCAACCGGCAGCCGACCGGTGTGCATCTGCCTGTGGGCGAGGATGGGAGGGAACCCAAACCGCCTAACAGTTGCCCCGGATGCGGCGAGCGATTCTTGTCACCGAGGGACGCGGCCCGGAGGCTGCAAAAAAGCACAAGCTACGTACACGCGATCCTGGCCAGCCATCCCGATCTCCTGCGGGCGTTCCGCGTCGGCTCCTGCTGGATCGTGCCAGAAGGAGGACTTGAATCCTATCGCCAGGTCAGCGAGGAGAACGCCCACAAGAGGAACAGCGCCCCGAACAGGAAATTGCGGATTGTTCCAATCCGTGAGATCATCGTCAAGCAGGAGACGTGCCGTTGCGCCGCGTACCCGTTTCCGCATCGCAAGGGGGGCGGGCGGTGCGAGCGGTGATCTGCAAGCAGAAGGGGACTGGCGATGAGTGGAGGGGTGGGGCGGGGATTAGTAGACAGGAACTGATGCAGCGGGCACAACCATCGGTTTGCCCTACTTATCCGACGATGCTATACTGCTTTGTACAAAGAAGCCCTTGCAGTGGCAGCCAGAACGGCGGAGCCCAAGTCCATCGAGGAGCAAATCAAAGGTAACGACAATGTCTCTATTATCGAAACCCCGACGCAGCGTCTTTCAAACGGTCGTGATCGTCTGGTTGGCGATTATCACCTTGGTGGTGTTTGCCCTGATCTTTAGCCTGCTTCAAGCCAGGTCAGCGATCAACACAGCCCTTGTTCGGGCGGCTGATGACCTGACCGAAGCGGCGAACACTCACTTTCAACACACCGTGCTGATCAGCCAAACCATCCCCATCTCAACTCATATTGCCATCAATGAAAACATCCTTGTGCCGGTTGACCTTACGGTAGAGCACACCATTCCGGTTGATAACCAGATACCCTTTCAGCAGACGATCACCGTTCCCGTGAATCTTGATATCGATCAAGTGTTCCCGATTGACGCCACGGTTCCGTTTCGAGATAACATCACCGTTCCCATTGACCAGGTGATCTCCATCGATGAGGAATTCTCGGTGCCGGTACAAATTCCCATCTATGGAGAGGCTTCCATACCGGTGCCTATTCGCGCCCAGATTCCGGTCAGTTTCGACGTGGACGTCCCCATAGACCGCAACGTCGCTGTAGAAACGGAGATCCCGGTTGAATTCTCCATCTCGAAAACGTTGACCATCCCCATCGATAAAATCGTGCCGGTGAAAATGGACATTCCCATCCGTATTCCCATCAACACAGAAGTGACCGTCCCTTTTAGCCGTACTATCCCCATCGAGGTGAGTGTGCCGGTTGTAATGAACGTGCCGATTGATATTGCCGTTAGCCAGACACCGTTTGGGGATTACCTACGCAATCTGGCAGAGCAACTACGTCAAGTCGCCGACGAATAAAGAACTATGAACGTAAAGGTGATTCGCAGCGACAAACGAGTCAAAACAGTGGGCGCCCGTGTGGTCGATGGCGTGCTTGTGGTTCGCGCTCCTGCTCGTCTCACTGACGCCGAGTTGGAACCGATCGTGCAACGACTCCTGGATCGGGCGGAAAAACAGAGACAAAAAGAGGCTTTGGACGACGCCGATTTGGAACGCTGGGCCAGAAGGCTAAACAAGCGATATTTCGGCGCCAAGCTCAAATGGACATCCATCAAGTGGGTGACCAACCAGAACAAGCGCGCCGGAAGTTGCACCCCGGCCAATGGCGCCATCCGCATCTCCCATCGAGTAGCCACGATGCCCTCTTTTGTGAAAGACTATGTCATCCTGCACGAGCTGGCTCATTTACAGGAACCGAACCACAGCTCTCAATTCTGGAAGCTGGTCAACCAGTATCCCAAAACGGAACGCGCCAGGGGATATCTGATGGCTGTTGGGTTGGAGGACTTGGAGGATGAGCGAGAATAAGAGAGCGAGATGAAAACATCCATTTAGCTCATCCTGCACGGCAATTGGTCGAACGGCATCTCTGTTATCTGCTGGAGTACATGCTCATCAAGCTCGTCGATCTCCCACACATATCCAGTGCTTGGATTGCTCTCCAATCTGACGGCCAGTATTTCACTCAGCGCAAGCTCAATCTGTTCGCCGTTATTGCTCTCATCAATCTCGACGTTTTCAACAGGTTCAACCTTCTCAACAGAGGTACAGGCAGCGATTGTGATCGTCAAGATGACAATAGCGAGCAAAACAACTCTCGCGGCTATACTTTGCATCTCCTCATGCTCTCTCCGCGTGCGCCTGTACCCAGGCCCATACTTGTTCATAATTCTCTTTCGTACAATGAAGAACTATCCAATCTGAACGACCTTTGCGCAAGCTGATCGTCTTGGCTTGCGGATCCGGTACAAATTCTTGGACTTGCTTCCAGGTCATTTGCACGGATTTCGGCCCTTGCGCCATCAGCCCAATGCCGGCATAGGTTGGCTTGCCGGAAAGCACTAGCAGAAATTTGACGATATTCATATATTTCAATGGGCCGGCTGTCTCCTCGCGGATGCCTTTCTCGTCCAGGGTGTAGCGAAGTTCCTGGCGACCACGCAGCACCCCAAAGATGACCAAGACGTACAAGGCCAGCATCACGCCCCCGGTCACCAGCACGATCTTGAAAATCAGGCTCAAGCTCTCTATGTCCAACGGCCACGATATGACCACCAATAAGAGCCCTAGCACAACCAGCGGCAGCACAAACACCAGCGACATTTGGCGGATGAATACCGGGTCGCGTGCGAACGGCAGTGTTGCTACCCAGGTCAACTCGGATGGATTTTTTGTTCGTTTTGGCTCGATCATCATTCACCTCGAAACTGGCAACTTTTTAGGGAAACCCCCCGTAAACGTCAGCAAAGAACGTCGCTACCCCGAAAACCACGATGTGAGTCAGAGTTTTCGGATTGAGCGCCACTCGGGGCAGGGCCGGCTCCACCCATTGTTGAGCGGCCTTGTGCCTCGAAATCGAGCATCTGCATACTGACTGTCCCAGATGAACCCCTGACTATGCCCCGCCTTCGGCAGAGTCCCCCGCTCCTTCATCCCTGGCTATCCGCCGTGGAGGCTCAAAATTATCCGACGGACTTCCTCGAGGTCCCCTCTTTCGGCAGCGTAGAAGAGAGATGTGCGGCCAATTGAATCCTGGATAAAGAGAGCGGATTTATTCGTCACGTTCGCCTCTATGCGTCAAATAGCATTCCCGCTCTCTGGGATTTTGCGTGGTCACCCCTATTTGGACTTTGGATAAACCCTGCATCGGTTTCCAGCTTGATCTTTAACAAATTTGCGGCAAAATTGGGACACTATGAATATCCAAAAAAGTGTGTTCCGACTCGAGCAGTTTCGTCAGACGGTGTA
>DAOTUB010000280.1:0-25949 GCA_034437455.1 Anaerolineae bacterium
TGGGCTGGGCGGCGGTGACAGGGATGTTCTTTTGGGAGGGAGGAGCGGCGGCGGTCGGACAGGTGGTCTGGCAGCGGGTACGGATGGCTCTGCGTGAGGGGTTGGAGCAGGGGTTGGTGGCGGCGCGGGGCGAGACCTCCTTGGCGGGGGAGCGAGAGTACCTGTTCCTCAACCCAACGGTGTGGGAGGTCTGCTACGAGAGTGTGCCGCGGGAGGAACGTCGCGAGTATCACGCGCGCGTGGCGGCGTGGCTGATGGCCCGCAGCGACGAAGAAGTGCGAGAGCACCTGGGCCTGATCGCCGATCACCTGGAGAGGGCGGGGCAGATGGAACAGGCAGTCGTCTACCTACGCCGGGCCGGGGAACAGGCGGCGGCCCAGTTTGCCAACGCGGAGGCCGTGGCTTACCTCAGCCGCGCCCTCGACCTGACGCCGGAGGATGCACAGGCCGAGCGTTACGCCCTCCTGCTCGCTCGAGAAAAGGTGTACGATCTACAGGGAGACCGGGATGCTCAGCGTCAGGATCTGGCAATCCTGGGGACGCTGGGCGCAGCCCTGGCCGACGCCCTGAAACAGGCTGAGGTGGCCCAGCGCCAGGCCCGCCATGCCACTGTAACCGGTGACTACCCGGCCGCCATTGCGGCAGCTCGAACAGCTATCGATTTGGCCCGGGCAGCCCAGAGTGCAAGCAGCGAAGCGGCGGGCTATCTGAGGTTGGGGCGCGCTCTCTGGCACCAGGGGGAGTACGAAGCAGCACAGTCCCAGCTTGAGCAAGCCCTGAACTTGGCCCGGGTGGCCGGGGTGCGCCAGATAGAAGCGGACAGCCTGCATAACCTCGGCATTGCCTCCTATTATCAAGGGGATCGTCCCGGTGCCACGATGTATTGGGAGCAAGGTCTGTCTATCTATCGGGAGATTGGCCATCGACACGGCGAGGGCCTGGCGCTCAGCAACCTTGGTGAAGTCTCGATGGGCCAGGGTGATCACGCCGCAGCCAAGACCTACTTGGAGCAGGCCTTGCACATAGACCGGGCGATCGGCAATCGGACCGCCGAGGGTTATGTGCTCGGCTACCTCGGTCTGGTCTCCCTGGGCCTGGGCGACTATGCTGAGGCCAGGGCCTACCTTGAGCAATCTCTGTCTGCCTGCCGCGAGACAGCCTACAGGCGGGGCGAGTGCCAGGCGTTATCTAATCTGGGTCTGCTCTCCTCTTGCCTGGGAGATGATAAAGCCGCCCGTGAATGCAGTCAGCA
Organism: Anaerolineae bacterium; assembly: GCA_034437455.1. GTDB lineage: Bacteria > Chloroflexota > Anaerolineae > B4-G1 > B4-G1 > DAOTUB01. Next base: position 1,253 of record DAOTUB010000280.1, read on the forward strand.
GGCGCTATCAATCGCGAATGATATTGGCGAGCGGAACTATCAGGGCTATGCCTTGACCAATCTGGGACATGCCCTGGCGGGCCTGGGCGACCTGGCCGAGGCAGCCGACGTTTACCGGCAAGCATTGGCCTTGCGACGCGAGTTGGGCCAACAAAGCTTGGCGATGGAATCCCTGGCTGGGCTGGCTCGCGTCTTTTTGGCTCAGGGCGATCTACCTCAGGCCCAGGCTCAGGCGGAGGAAATTTTGAGATACCTGGAAACAAAAACGCTGGATGGTACGGATGAGCCTTTACGGATCTATTTAACCTGCTACCGTATCCTGCGCGCTACCCTCGACTCCCGCGCCCAGACTGTCTTGGATATGGCCCATCGTCTGCTGCAAGAACGGGCTGCCAAAATCACCGACGGGGAGATGCGGTGCTCGTTTTTGGAGAACGTGGCCGCACACCGCGAGATCGTGCACGAGTTTTCAAAGACGTGAATGGAACACCCGTCATTCCGAGTGGAGTCACAGCGTCGTGTGACGGCAGCGGTCGCTCGGAACGCCAGATACAGCAAAATGTAAAGGGTGTGTTTCATTTCAGTTGGGGTTTGGTTCGTAGTAGGCGATTTATCGCCGCAACAGCGCGCTGAAGCGCGTACTACGAACATCTCTCAACTCATTTGAAACGCACCCAAATGTAAAACTACAAACCAGCGAGGAAACAATGAAAATAAAAGATTTATCCCCAGATCTGATCCTGCTCAATGGCCGGATCTGCACCCTGGACGACGAGAGCACCGTCGCCCAGGCCGTGGCCGTCAAGGACGGTCGCGTCATCGCCGTCGGTGGAGACGCCGAGATCGAGGGTTTGGCTGGCCCCAACACCGAGCGCGTCGCCCTCGACGGGCGCACCGTCATCCCCGGCATTTTCGACAGCCACAACCACCTGATGGAGGTGGGCGCCAAGCTGTCGACGATCCGCCTGGACGAGTGCCGGTCTCAGGAGGAGATGATGGAGTTGGTCCGCGAGCGAGCGAAAGAGACCCCGCCGGGCGAGTGGATCGTCGGCCAGGGCTGGAACGAGGGCAACTTTGCCGACGGAAAACTGCCGACCCGTCACGACATCGACCCCGCCACCGACGAGCATCCCGTGATCCTGATGCGCTTTTTCAACACCGACGTCGTCAACAGCGTCGCGCTGCGCATGGCGGGCGTCACCCGGAGCACGCCCGACCCCGAGAGCGGTCAAATCCACCGCGACGCCGACGGCGAGCCGGACGGTCTCCTGCGCGCCGCTGCCAAGATGCTCGTGCGCCCGCTGGTTCCCAGGCCGGGCCTGGCGGAGATGAAAGAGCATCTGCGCCTGGCCTGCGCCGAGATGCACCGTTTCGGCATCACCAGCGTCGTCGAGCCGGGCCTCTACCCGCGCGAGATTCGCGCCTATCAATCCTTTTATCAGGATGGCGAGCTGTCCGTGCGGGTCAACCTCATGCCGAGCTGGCACGGTTTCCACGACGACGAAAAGGAAGAGGATCTCGATCATCGCGCCGGGGAGTTGGGCATCTACACTGGGCTTGGCGACGAGTGGCTGCGCATGGGCGGCCTCAAGATGGCGATTGACGGCGGCACCACCCCGCACACGGCCTACATGTACGAGCCTTTCGAGGGCGAGAGCGAAGTCATTAACTACAATCGCCTGGGGTTGGATGACCTGTACCGCTACTTCCGCGCCGCCCAGGAGTTGGGCTGGGACGTGGGCATTCACTGCTGCGGCGATCACGCCCAGGATATGGCGGTCGATACCTTTGCGAAGGTGGCCCGCGACGTGCCGAACGCCGACGCCCGTCACAACATCATCCACGCCTACTTTCCCACCCCCAGGGCGCTCGACCAGATGGCCGAGTACAACGTCGCCGCCGTGCTCCAGCCGACCTTTATCTACTGGGAGGGCGACCTGCTCTTCCGCGACGTGGGCGAGCGGCGGGCGCAGAATTACAAACCGGCGCGCAAGTACCTCGATCGCGGCGTCGTCGTCACCTCCAGTTCCGACGTCACCAGCACGGTCTCGGCGAATCCCTTCGTCGCCCTCTACGCGCTGGTCACGCGCAAGAACAATATCGGGCAAGAGGTCGCGCCCCACGAGGCGATCGGCCGCGAGGAGGCGCTGCGCACCTACACGATCGCTGGCACCTGGCTCACCCGCGAGGAAAAACTCAAGGGGACCATCGAGGTGGGCAAGCTGGCCGATATGGCGGTGTTGGACCGCGACTATTTTTCCGTGCCCGAAGAAGAGATCAAAGAGATCCAGGTGGACACGACCATCGTCGGCGGCAAAGTGGTCTGGAACCGATCCTGATGGAGGCAAGTATGTCAATCAGAGCTTTGTACCCAGATTTGATCTTGCTCGGCGGCAAGATATGCACCCTGGACGATGAGAACACCATCGCGCAGGCGGTGGCCGTCAGGGATGGCCGCATCGTGGCTGTGGGCCGGGACGACGAGATGTCCGCCCTGGCCGGGCCGGATACCCGGCGTCTGAACCTGGCCGGTCGCACGGTGATCCCCGGCATCTTTGACAGTCACATTCACCTGATGTCGGAGGGGGCCAAATTGTCGGCGATCCGGCTGGACGAGTGCCAATCTCCCAAAGAGATGCTGGATCTGGCCCGCGAGCGGGCCGCAGACACGCCTCCCGGAGAGTGGGTCATCGGCCAGGGATGGAACGAGGGGAATTTTCCCGGCGGCGAACTGCCCACCCGTCACGACATCGATCCGGCCACGGCGGAGCATCCCGTGTTGCTGAAGCGGTTTTTCAACACCTACCTGGTCAACAGCTACGCGCTGCGGCTGGCAGGCATCGACCGGCACACGCCCGATCCCGACGGCGGCAAGATCGAGCGCGACGCCGACGGCAAGCCGAATGGCCTCTTGAGGGCGAACGCGAAGGCGCTGATCGACTCGCTCGTCCCCCAGCCGACGCACGAGGAGATGAGGGAATCGCTGCGGCTGGCGTGTGTGGCGATGCACCGCTATGGCATCACCAGCATCATCGATCCGGGGCTGTATGCGCAAGAGATCCGGGCCTACCAGTCCCTCTACCGGGACGGCGAGCTGTCGGTGCGGGCGAGCCTGATGCCGAACTGGTACGGCTTCCGCGACGAGGCGGAGGAGGCGATCCTCGACTATCGGCCCCGCGCCCTGGGCGTGTACACTGGGCTTGGCGACGAGTGGCTACGCATCGGCAGCCTCAAGATGATGCTCGACGGCGGCACCAGCCCGCGCACCGCCTACATGTACGAACCCTACGAGGGCGACACGGAACTGGTCGTTTCCCCTCGCCTGGAGCCGGACGCGCTGCTGCGCTACCTGCGCGTCGCCCAGGAATTGGAATGGGACGTGGCGATCCATACCTGCGGAGATCGGGCGATGGATATGGGTGTCGACGCCCTCGCCCGGGTGGCGCGGGAGATTCCGCGCCCGGATGCGCGCCACAGCATCATCCACGCCTACTTTCCCAGCCCCAGGGCGCTGGATCAGATGGCCGAGCACCACATCGCCGCCGTGATCCAGCCGACCTTTATCTACTGGGAGGGCGATCTCATCTTCCGGGACGTGGGCGAGAAGCGGGTCGAGAATTACATCCCGGCCCGCAAGTACCTGGATCGCGGCATCGTCGTGACGGCCAGTTCCGACGTGCCCGCGACCGTGTCGCCCAACCCGTTCGTGGCGCTCTATGCGCTGGTGACGCGTAAGAATAATCTCAACCACTACATCGCGCCCCACGAGGCGATCGGCCGCGAGGAGGCGCTGCGGGCCTATACCGCGTCGGGCGCCTGGCTCACCCGCGAGGAATCGCTCAAGGGGACCATCGAGGTGGGCAAGCTGGCCGATATGGCGGTGTTGGATCGCGATTACTTTGCCGTGCCCAGCGAAGAGATCAAAGAGATCCAGGTGGATGTGACCATCGTGGGAGGCGAGGTGGTGTGGGAGCGCGAGTGATGAAACCGGTTTCTGGCCTCCCCTCTGAACGCCTACAATTTCTACAGGAGGTTAAATTAAATATGGGAAACAGTGCTTGGCCTGAGGTGTTGCCTCGGCCGGGAAATCAAAAGTTGACGCGGGTGGAGAGCGTCTCGCCGTGGTTCGAGATCTATCAGGTGAACGACAGTACCTTTGCGATGTTGGAGTCGGGCCATTACGAGGAAGCGCTCTCGTATCTCATCCTGGGCGACGAGAAAGCCGTCCTGTTCGACACCGGGATGGGCATCGCGAATCTCAAGGCAGAGATCGCCCGGCTCACAGATTTACCTGTAGTGGTGGTCAACAGCCACTCGCACTATGATCACATTGGCGACAACCATCGCTTTGACGAGATATGGGCCTTTGATCACGACGTCGAGGTAGCCCGCATCGAGCGGGGCAAGTCGCGCGAACAGTGCGCCGAGTCGAACTATATGAGGCCGGAGTGGTATCTGGAGCTGCCGCCTGGCTTTGATCCCGCGACATACCAGATCCGCCCCTCAAGGGTGACGCGGCGGCTACACCACCTGGACGTCATCGATCTGGGCGGGCGGACGCTGACGGTGCATCACACGCCCGGCCACAGTCCCGGCGACATCTGCCTGCTCGATAACCGGGATGGCTTGTTGTTCACCGGCGACGTTTTCTACACGGGGATGAATTACGTCCACTTTGCGGACTCGGATTTCGACACCTATTTGGAATCGTTGAGATATCTGGTGGGGCTGCTGGATCAGGTGAGCTGCCTCTGTCCGTCTCACAACGAGGCGTACGTGCCGAAGGAGATGCTGGCGCGCATGCTGAATAGTTGCGAGCAGATCGCCGCGGGCGAGGCCGAGTTTGAGTTGCAAGATGATGTTCGGGTCTATCGTTTTCAGGGATTTGGCCTGATGACGCCTGACTTTGAGTGAGCTAAAAAAGAGACCTCCGAGGTTTTGCAAAACCTCGGAGGTCTGATTCGAGTTTTGCTACGGATCATCCCGCTTGAGAAAGCCCGTCAGTCGGTGCATCGCCCCGCCGCTTTTCGGTGTTCTCCATCGGTTCCACCCAGAGCGCGGCGTTGGGATCGGGCACGGCGTCAATCTCTGGTTCTGGGCGGTGCAGCAGCACTGCCCGCAGCCGTCCGTATTCTGTCGAGACGCCCCAGTCGCCCCATAGCCTGGGCATCTCCTCGGTAAAGGCGGCGGTGCGTTGCCGCCAGCCTGCTCCTCCTTCTCCTGCTATTGGTGTCATGCTCCATGCACCTCTTCAAAGTAGATCAAGCCAATGAGCATTTCATCCCCTTCCACCTCTCGCCAGGCGTCGTACACGGCTTGACCCGCGATGGTGGAATATCCTTCCCTGGGCCTCAACGTTGACTCGTGAATCTCCCACCCACGGGCCAATTGATCCTCGTTCAGCGACTCGGCTTCGTGGCGGGCGTAATCTCGCAGGGCGCGCCTCAGGGCATCCTCCCCCTCAGCCCCAAAGGTATCGAGCATCGCCCTGGCCAGGAATTGGTAGAGCACGCCGTACAGCCGGGCTATCTTTGCCTCTGGGTAGGCGTCCGCCACCGGCTGGGCCGCCGGTTCGGGCGCGTCGGGTTGGGTGAGGATGAAGGTGCAGACCTCATCTCCTTTGGTCAAATAGTCGGGCAAGTCCAGCGTCACGCCGTCGGCGTATCCGCAGTACAGCGGATGGTGAACCTCGGCGCAGTAGACTCGACCGATGTGTAGCCCATCCAGATTCCGCCAGGTGTCATAGAGTGTGCACTCGGTCACGATGATGCGGAAGTAGGCGGGGGTACAGACCCGGTCATCCGAATCCAGGCTGTCGGTGTTGGGCATGTCGCCAAAGTTCATCATGTTGGCGAGGTTGATCGCCAGCCCGCGCGCCTCGTGGTCGGCGCGCACCCAGTTGGCCCGGTAAGCGCCATAGTCGTGGATGGCCCGTCGCAGCGCGTTTTCGCCCGCTTTGCCAAAGCGCTCCATCATCGCCCCTCCCAGAAAGTAGTAGAGACTGGCGTACAGCCTGGACCATTTGTTGGTGATGCTTTCTTGGGCCGTTTGATCAATTGTCATTTTGCCGCTCGTAAGCGTTCAGAGGGTAGCGCCGGCTGAGTGCCCTGGAGCGCAGCGAAAGGGTGGATCGAAGCCAAGCGGCTCTCGGAAACCAAAATCGCTCCGAAAAGAACCGCTTGGTTTCGATACGCTTCTCCGCTGGCGCTGCGAAGCTACTCAACCGGCGCTCCTATATCAATGGCTGAATGGTTGCTGCCGCTCCTTGCCGTTCGCTCTCTACGAATTCGCGCACAATCTCCTGATGGGCGGTCACGTTCTCCAGGAACGAGCGGCGCGTCTCCTCGTCGCCGATGTTTGCGGCCCGCTCTTGTAGCAGGCGATGGGCTGTATGCAGGATGTCTGGAGCGCGGGGGTCTTGATTGGCGTGCAGGACGCGGTAGCAGGTCAGGTAAACCCGGAAAGGTTCCTTCGCGCCGTCCAGGGTATGATCCTCCAGATAGCTCAAAATCTCCTCGACCTGGGCTTGTGCCTGAGGCAAATCTCCCTGGGCCAGATAGGCGCGGGCCAAACCGGCCGCAGAGTCCATCGCCAGATTCTGCTGGCCCCACTCGCGGCGCAGGGTCAACGCTTGTTGGTATCGTTCGGTGGCCTCCGCTAGATGGCCCTGGTTCATCAGCACGTGACCCAGGTTCGTCAGGGCGTTTCCCTGGTAAGGACTGGCGATCTCTTGTGCGTTAGACAGCGCTTGCTGGCAGTATGTTCGGGCTGTCTCGTCGTCGCCGGTGCCGTGGAAAAGCAGGCACAGTCTGGAGAGTGACCAGCATTCACCCTCCCGGTTGCCAATCTCGCGGAAGGTGTGCAACGCCTGCTCGAAATCAGCTTGAGCCTCGCTATAATCACCGAGCGCTAAAAAGACGCTGCCGAGCAGGTTAAGCGTCTCGCCTTCGTCCCACAGGTTGTCGATCTCACGACAGATACGCAGAGCTTGTTCCAGGTGGATTCTGGCCTCGTCGTAGTGCCCTTGATCGAGGAGCACCCAGCCGAGATTTTCGAGCACCACTCCCTCACCCCAGCGGTCGCCTATCTCGCGGTAGATGCTCAAGGCTTGCTCAAAGCGCGTTCTGCCCCGGTCATAGTCGGCCTGTTCGGCGAACGTGACGCCGAACACGTTGAGCACATAGCTCTCGCCGCGTCGGTCGCCGACCTGGCGATAAATAGGCAGGGCTTGCTCGTAATAGGCCCTGGCCTGATCGTAAGCGCCTTGAGCGGCGCAGACAAAGCCGAGACTGGAGAGGCTATCCGCTTCTGTCTTGTGCACCCCGGCTGCCCTGGACAGGTTCAGGGCTTGATCGAGCTGAAGCCGGGCCGCGTCGTAATCTCCCTGCCGCCACAGAGTCCAGCCCCACCGCAGATAGCCCGCGGCCTCGCGGTTGGTATCCTGGGTATCCTGGGCCAGCTCGATGGCCTTCTGCGCTGCGGCGATGGCCGCCGGATAATCGCCGGTCACTTCGGCATAGTTGGCCCGGCGCAAGGATACCTCGGCCTGTCGCTCGGCTGCTGGCTGTTCGTTGTCGGCCAAAGTTTGGGCGATCTCTTCGAGCGCTGCTAGATCCCGATCCTGGGCTTCACGCGCCCCTTGCACGTCGTACACCTTTTCTCTCTCCAACAGAAGGGCGTATCTTTCCTCTTGATTATCCTCAGCCGTCAACTCGAGGGCGTGGCTGAAATAAGCCACCGCTTCGGCGTTGGCGAACTGAGCCGCTGCCTGCTCGCCCGCCCGGCGCAGATAGTCCGCCGCTTGCTTCGTCTGCCCCGCGCGCTCCAGGTGATTGGCGATCAAGCCCAGGTGTTCTTCTATTTCATCGCCGCTGCGGGCCATCAGCCAAGCCGCCGCGCGCGAGTGATTCTCCTGTCGTTCCTCCCGTGGTATGCCTTCGTAGCTCACCTCCCACACCGTTGGGTTGAGAAAGATGTATTCCCGTTCTCCGGTGAGAGAAGTCTCGTCCCGCACCACCACTAATCCCTGTTCCAACCCTTCGCGCAGGGCCACCCGCACCCGCTGCCAGGCTACCTGGCCCACTTCAGCGATCCCCTTCTCCCAGGCCACAGTTCCCATCACCGCTGCCCAGCTCAATGCCTGTCGCCCACCCGCCGACAACTGGCCCATTCGCCGCCACACCACCTGGCGGATGGATTCGGGCAACTGTGCCTCCTGTAGCGCCTTCCCATCCACTTGCCAGCCTCCCACGGTTCGCCGCAGCACCTCTCCCTCGGTCGCCAGCGAGCGGATCAACTCTTGTACAAAGAAGGCATTTCCTCCCGTCGTCTGTTGCACCCGCTCGGTCAACAACGCCGGTAGCTGTTCCAACCCCAACATTGAGCGCACCAACTCTGTCGTCACCTCTGGCGAAAGTCGGCGGACTCGAACGCGCTGTACCCATTCTCCCGCCAGTTGCTCCAGCAGGTGGTCTGCATCCACTTCGTCGTCGCGATAGGTGACGCACGTCAGCAGGCCGGTCTGTCCGGGAATCCGCGCCAGGAATCGCAACATCTCCAGCGACGCTTCGTCGGCCCAGTGGGCGTTCTCGATCACGACCACCGTGGGTCGCAACTTTGCTGCCGTGTGTAGCACCTGGATGATGGCATCGTTCAAACGTTGTCGGGCCGCCTGGGGTTCCAGGTCTGCTGGCGGCTCGAGCTCTTGCATATAGTCTCGATTCCATAGCTCCAGAAGCAGCGCCGTTAACACCGGCCCTATGCGCTGCATCGTGGTTTTGTCTGCGTCCTCGACGTAGCGCACCAGCACCCGCAGCACCTCGCGCCAGGGGTGGTAGGCGCTGCCGCCGCTCTCGACGCACTGCCCCCAAACCACGCGCGCTCCTTCCAGTTCCGCCTGAACTTCCAACTCTGCCACGAGTCGCGTTTTGCCTACTCCACCCTCTCCACCGATCAGTACGAGTTTTCCCTCGTCGGATTTGGCTTGCTCCCACAGCGTTTGGAGCGCCTCGATCTCTTCCTCGCGGTTCACAAAGTGCGTGCGAAGCGCGTAGCTGCTGGCCGTCTCCTGGGTCTCTAATTGGTATGCGTTCCCGGTGATCTCGTTTACCGCTTCGATCACTTCGTTCGCGCTGGCGTAGCGATTGTCGGGCGATGTCGCCATCAACCGGGCAATCACCGCCGCCACTGCCTTGGGAATCTGCCCTTGTCCCTCTAGTGCTTCGTCCAAGGCGAACCGGATCAAACGCTCCCTGCCTGCTCCGGGCATAAACATCGGCGGCTCGCCCACCAACAAGGCGAACCACATCGCCCCCAGGCTGTAGAGGTCTGTTCGATGGTCGATGGGGTGGGGGTGCCTCGCCTCCGGAGCGGTATAGCCTGGCGTATAGTACCGCGCTCGATCCTCAGACGAGCGGATCTCGTGTGCCAGGCCAAAGTCCACGATCTTGACATGGGGTTCTCCGTCACCTGCATCGCCAGTCATCAGAATGTTTTGCGGTTTCAGGTCGCCGTGAATCACGCCGCGGGCGTGCAAATAGGCCAGCGCCCGGCAGACCTGGATCATCACAGGAATGGTGGCTGCGGGTTCCAGTGGGTGCTGCTTGGGTTCCAGGTCCTCGCCCTCGATCCACTCCATCGTAAAGTACAATTCACTGTTCGTCGTGATGCCAAAATTGTAAACCGAGACGAGATTGGGGTGGCGCAACTGGGTCAGCAGTTGAAACTCGCGCTGGAAGCGTTCTGCGCTCTCGGCTCTTTCTGTCGTCTGGGTTTTCAACCTCACGGTTTTGAGCGCCAGGATTTCATTGCTCCTTGCTTCATCAGAGACGCGGTAGAGTGTGCCCATTCCCCCCGAACCAATTACGGTGAGAATGCGATAGCGGCTTTCGATCAATGTTCCAACGTTGAAGGGGGTTTCTGTCATTGTATGGCTCCTTGCAAAGAGACTGGCATGGCGACAAGTGCAACGCACTCATCGATCGAGCGCGTTGTACCCAGTATAACACAAGACGGCCAGGTGATGGGGTTACAGTCGCGTTACAACTGCTTTTCCCTGTGAGTTTGTCAGCTCAACGTCTTGGTCTTTTTGATCGTCATTTCGAACCGAATGTCGACGGCAGTCAATTCCTCAAGCAGCGTATCGAACAGCGGGCCGGTGATGACCTGTTCTGGCATCAAAAAGCCGCTCACCTCGATGTCGCCCCGCGCGATCATGCGGGCGACGATGGCGCCGGTGTAGGCCGTGGTGCGGGCCATCGAGGTGAAACCCAGTTCCTCGTCGTAGCGGTCGACCATCTCGACCTTGTACTTGCGCGGTCGTCCCTTCTTCTCGCCCAGTGCCTCCACGCGGAAGAGCGTGATGTCCTTCTCTCCCTCTTCCAGCTTGACGTGAGGGTAGAGCAGCGTGTCGAGGAATTTCTTGGGTGCGATCTGGGCGCCGTCCACCTCGATAGGCTCCTCGCTCAACATCCCCATCTCTTTAAGCACGGTCACTTTGGCGGCGTATCCCGGCCAGCGACACGTCATTTGCGTGCCCAGCTTCAAACCCTGCAAAACCTCCAACTCCATCAGCCAGGGCATAAAGCCCTCGTGCCAGGCCTCGCACTCGCCCACACCGGGGAAGAATACCGCGTGCGCGTCCGAGTAGCGAGGCACGGGTACGATCTCGCCGTTTTCGACGATGCGGGCGTCGCTCTCTCGCAGCGGCATTCGCTTCCCGCCAAAGACGATCTTGTAGCCCAGCGGCGGAGCGGGTTCCTCGGGAATGCCGCCGCACTTGATGTGCAGTTCGTCGATCCGGTCGAGCTTTTCCGCCAGGTGACGGGCCACGATCTCGGTCAGGCCCGGCTCTACGCCGCAACCGGGGACGATCAGCACGCCCGCGTCCTTGGCCAGCTTTTTGATCTCTTCCACCTCTTCCTCTGGCGGCCAGCTCAAGTCCACCAGAGGCGTCTTGGCTGCGATGGCCGCCCGCATCCCCAGAGGGATCGCCTCTTTGGGCAACGCGGCGACGATGGCGTCGAAATCGGCCATCAGTTTGCTGGTCGCCGCCTGATCGTTCAGGTCGAGCGTGACGGTGGTCAGTTTCTCGCCACCTTCCAGTTTCTTCAGTTTCGTCTCTGCTGCGTCCAGTTGTTGTTGATTCACGTCGCAGAGCGTCACTTGCGACACGTCGGGGTCCGACAGGGCGTTGAACGCCGCCGCCGGTCCCATCAGCCCGCTGCCTAGTACCAGGATTTTCATTGAAATTTCTCCTTATTTTTATAAACGAACTCGCCGCCAATCATCGTGGCCAACACCTCTATCTCCGGGATGGCCATGGGGTCAATGGTAAAGATGTCCTGAGAAAGCACAACCAGATCGGCCAGCTTGCCCGGCGAGAGCGTGCCTCTGATCGTTTCCTCGCCAACGGCGTACGCAGCGCCGGCGGTGTACGCATAGACCGCCTCGTCCACGCCGATCCGTTGTTCGGGGCGCCAACCGTCGGGGCCGGGAGAGCCATTGGGGCGGCGGCGGGTGACGGCGGCGTGGATGCCCTTCATCACGTTCAGATCCTCCACCGGCGAGTCGGAGCCAAAGGCCAGGACAGCGCCGCTATCGAGCAGGCTGCGCCAGGCATAGGCCCCGGCACAACGCGCGCCCCAGAGTTTCTCGGCCAGGAGCATGTCCTGCATGGCGTGGATGGGCTGCATCGAGGCGATGACGCCCAGCTTGGCCAGGCGCGGTATGTCGTCCGGATGGAGGATCTGGGTGTGCTCGATGCGGTGCCGCAGATGGAGCCCTTCGCCGGCCTCGCGGGTCGCTTCGATCGCATCCAGTACTTCCCGGTTGGCCCGGTCGCCGATGGCGTGCGTGTAGCTCGCCAGGCCCGCTCGGGCGGCTTTGCCGATCACTTTTTTCAGGTGTTCGGCGGTGGCGACGGCGATGCCGCAGTTACCTGGATCGTCGTCGTAGGGTTCGAGCATGTAGGCAGTGTGCGCGCCCAGCGCGCCGTCGGCAAAGAGCTTGACGCCGCCGATGCGGAGCCACTCGTCTCCGATGCCAGAGCGCAACCCCACCTGGATCGCCGCGTCCAGGTTGTCTTCGGGGATCTGCATCAGCACGCGCAGCTCGAGTTCTCCCTCTGCCCGCACCTGCTGGAAGCCGCGGAGGGCGGGCGCGCCTTCCATCGTGTGGACGCCGACCAACCCCAGCTTGTGCGCGTTCGCGATGCCCACCTTGATCGCGTCCGCGGCCTCTTCTACCGAGGGGTCGTCGAACAGGCGGAACACCAGGTCCATCGCCGTCTCTTTGAGGATGCCGGTGGGTTGGCCGGTGGCTGGATCGTGCTCAATCGCGCCGCCAGGCGGGTCGGGCGTCTCGGCGGTGATGCCCGCCAGTTCCAGCGCGCGCGAGTTGGCCCAGCCCGCGTGGCCGCACTTGCGCCGCAAAAAGGCGGGATGCTCCGGTGCGACGGCATCCAGGTCCTCACGGGTGGGGAATGCCTCTCCTTTCCACAGGGATTGATCCCATCCGCGCCCCGTGAGCCACTGACCGGCAGGGGTTTCGGCTGCGCGGGCCTCCACGCGCGCCAGCGCCTCCTTTAACGAGGAGACCTCGGCCAGATCAATTTGCTTCAGGCTGAGGCCGTAAGACATAAAGTGCAGGTGTGAATCGGTAAAACCCGGCACGACGGTCCGTCCTTGCAGGTCTACCGCCTCGCCTTTGGGCGCCAGCAGCGCGCGCATTTCGGCGTCGCTGCCCACTGCCAGCACTCGGTTGCCGGCGATGGCTATCGCCTGGGCGCGGGGCACGGCGGCGTCCATCGTGTGTACGTCGCCGTTGTAGAGTACCAGATTGGCTTGCATAACATTCTCCTTATGTTCGATTGTCGTTTGATTGGGCGATGGCCGATATTATATTATATTTTGTCAGTATAGTAAAATCGAACGGAGTGAAGGAGATTGTCATTTGGGGCGATTATGGGTATAATTTCCAGACAAGCGGTAGCAGGTAGGTGAGCGGATAAGCGGATGAGTGTGCTCGATGCCGGAAAGTCTGCCAGAACATGCAGTGACCAAAGTGTTGGTATCCGTTTATCCGCTTTCATCCGTTGCAGTAGAGGGAGTGTAAAGCGTTATGCAAGACATACAACAGGTCATTGAAGAGCGGAAACAGGTTTATGTGGATTGGCTCGTTCGCCTCTGCCAGCAGCCCTCCATCGCTGCCCAGAACGTGGGGATGGTCGAGACTGCTGATCTCGTGGAAGAGTTGTTGCAGGGCATCGGCGCGGAGACCCGTCGGATTTCTACGTCGGGATTTCCAGTGGTGTACGGCGCGGTCGGCGCGGGAGAAAAGACGCTCGCCTTTTACAATCACTACGACGTCCAGCCGCCAGAGCCGCTGGAGGAGTGGCTCTCGGATCCTTTCGCCGCCGAGATCCGCGACGGTGCCCTCTATGCACGGGGGGTGGCAGACAACAAGGGCAACATCGTCGCCCGCCTGGCCGCCGTGGACGCCTATGTGCGAGCGCGCGGCAGGCTCGCCGAACAACTGAAGGTCAAATTCATCATTGAGGGGGAGGAGGAGATCGGCAGCATCCATCTGGACGAGTTTGCCCAGGCGAATCGCGATCTCGTCCAGGCGGATGGGTACATCTGGGAGGCGGGCTATGCGGATCCGCAAGGGCGACGGCAGATCTACCTGGGGGCGAAGGGCATCCTCTACGCCGAGCTGACGGCGCGGGCGGCGAACGTCGACCTACACTCGTCGTGGGCCACCATCGTCCCCAACCCGGCCTGGCGTCTGCTGCACGCGCTGCGCTCCCTGCGGGATGCTGAGGGGCGGGTGCTCATCCCCGGCTTTTACGACCGGGTGCGCCCGCTGACCGAGGCGGATCGGGCGGCGTTGCAGCGAATGCCCTTCGACGAGGAGGGCTATCTCCAACAGTTGGGCCTGGATGCGTTCAACAACCATCTCACCGGCCTGCCCTTGCTGGAACAGCACCTCTTCCAACCGACCTGCAACATCTGCGGTCTCTGGTCCGGCTACACGGGAGAAGGCTCCAAGACCGTGCTTCCCCGCGAGGCGAAGGTCAAGCTCGATTTCCGCCTGGTTCCCGATCAGGACCCCGGCGAGATCGCGGATCTCCTGACCAAGCACCTGGAGCGGGAGGGCTTTGGCGACGTCGAGGCAGCAACGATGGAGCCGGAGCACCCGGCCCGCACGCCGCTCGACCATCCCTTCGTCGATCTCGTGGTCGAGACGTCCCGCGAGGTGTACGGCCAGGAGCCGGTCGTCTATCCGTCGATGGCCGGGACGGGGCCGATGTACGTATTGTGCCAGCAGTTCGACATTCCGTGTGTTTCGGTTGGGGTGGGGCACTCGGATTCTCGCAACCACGCTCCCAACGAGAATATCTTGTTGGAGGATTTCTACCAGGGGATTCTGCACCTGGCGGTGATTTTGGAGCGGTTTCCGACTATAGGTTGATCTCGAGCATGCCCGGTTACTCCGGCAGCGCGCCCGGCGTGGACGGGTAGCTGTCGAAAAAGTCCATGCTGCAATCGTCGCTGTCCCATTCAGGCGGATACCGTTCAAGCGAGCGGCCCTGGCTGGCGACGCCTGGGTGAGGGATCACGCCGGGGAAGCTGCCCGCTCCGTAGGTCACCACGTCAACCACAGCACCGGCGGCGTCCAGCAACAGCGCCTCATCGCCGGCGTTGCCCAGCGCAAAGCCAAAGCCATCCCACTTGCCGGCCGGGATCATGTCGGGCACGGATGGATCGTTGCGTTGGGGATCGATCAGTAACTCGTAATCCGGCGTCAAGTCCACGTCGGCGGCCTGCTGGGCGACGACGATCACGCCCCCGGCCGGCAGCACCGCTCCCGCCGGGAAGCGGTACAGTCCGCTGCCGTACTCGCCGCCTGGCCCCACGTCGCCCAGGTACCAGCCGGAGAGGGTGATCTCCTCGGCTGTGGGATTGTATATCTCGACCCACTCGCGGTTGCCGGTGAGTGGATCGTCGGGACGATACATCACCTCGCTGATCAGCGGACGGTCCAGCGGCGGCGGGTACTTCCAGTCGCACTCGAACACGGCGTAGAGGTAATCGAAAAGGGCCGTCGAGCGTATCTGGAGCGCCATCTCGCGGTTGACCTTGTTGGAGGTCTCGCTGCCGTTGATGCTGCCCACGTGGACGTACTTGCCCTCGGCGCCCAGGTCCACCAGCACCATCTTGTTGTGGACGCCGTACTGGGTGGGGTCGCCCAGGTGGGCGCTCAGGTCGAATCCCTCGGCCTGGGCGATACGGTTGACGTAGGCGGCGGCCTCGATGTTGTTCGTCAGGGAAAACTGCCGGATGTCGAGCGTGCCGCCGTTGAGCAGGATGCGCACGCGAGCGCCGCGCCGCGCCGCCTCCACGTAGGCCCGCAAGCGCAGATTCGGCGCGCTGACCGGGTCCCCCCAGTCCGGATGCTCGTACAATTGCTCGACATAGACCCCGTCGCCTGGCCCGGCTCGCGCCACCAGTCCCAGCAGCGCGTCGCTGCTGTGGAGTGCGTTCTCTGGCGCGGTCACCAACTCGAACCCGTCCCCCGTCGTCGCCAGCGTCTGCGTGAACCGGACGGTGTAGGTCACCCAATCCTCGCCTGGGTCGGGCGCAAAGTCCGGCGGCGGCAAGCCATATCCCAGCGCGTTGTCCGGCCCCCACAGGCTGACGTCCACGTGGTTTTCTGGATCGCAGTCAGCCTCGAATATTTCTACGGCCCGCGCTACCATCTCCGGCGCGTCCGTCGCGAGCACGACCCCACGCGAGCCGCCTGTGCCATTGTTCTTGTCGTCGCCAGGGAGACCGTGGGGCGTCAGGTTTTGCGAGCTGACCAGCAGCTGCTTCCCATCCACGAGCATGAACTTGGCGTGGGCATAGTTGTAGCGGTCGTGAATGCGGAGCGTGTCGGAATTGACCATAAAGTAGCACAGGCCATGGCCGGTCTCGTGCAACTGCTCGCATGCCCATAACTCCTGCTCCTCTATGCCGCCGAC
Source organism: Anaerolineae bacterium (assembly GCA_034437455.1). Classification (GTDB taxonomy): domain Bacteria; phylum Chloroflexota; class Anaerolineae; order B4-G1; family B4-G1; genus DAOTUB01. The sequence continues at coordinate 17,277 of DAOTUB010000280.1, forward strand.
GGGGCCGCCCTCCAGCAGCACGGTGACGCTGATGCCCCGCTGGGCCTGCTGCACCAATTCTGTCACGATCCCGTGCTGTTCCAGTGTGTACACCTCCAACTCGATGCGTTCTTCCGCCGAGCGGATGGCGTCCACGACCACCTGGTGAGCGTTGTCCGGGGCGACGCCGACGGTCACCGTGCCGCTCACGCCCAGTGCGGGCCGGAAGAAGCGTTCCAGATCCCAGCCTGGATAGCGGACGCGCCGCCCGTTCCAGGGATCGTCGGCGTGCTGCGCCCAGTCGGACGCGGTGTCGGTGTCGTCGGGAGGCAGGCCGGTCTCCTCGTCGGGGTAGCGGTAGAGTACCTGCCCTTCCACGGCAAAGTGGGAGCCGTTGTAGGGCTGTACCGCCGGACCATCCCACCCGGCGATCGTCTCGTCTCCTTCCTCGTAGACGAGCGCGTCCCGCACGGCGCCCTCGGCATCGAGCAGCACAACCTCGCTGCCGTCGTTGTTAAAGATCGGCCAGCCTGAGAGCGCGTGGTCGGGGGCGAACCCGAAAGAATCCACAAAGCCCGTTTCGTTGCGCGCCAGCCAGAGTCGTTGATGGGGCGCGATCTCGACTGGCGGCAGGTCGGCGCATCTCCATTCTTCATCGCTCATCTTGCACAACTCCCACCCGGTCAGGTCTATGCCTCGGTCGCCGCCGTTGAGCAGCAACACCGCCTCGTCGGAGTCGTTGACCTGTAGGCCGTCGTAGAGCACCGCCTCGATGATGACCTCGTAGGGTGGGGGGGTGTAGTTGCAAAAAGCCAGGGGCAGGTAGATCGTCGGCCCGGCCTCGACCTCCGTCTCCCACGTGGCGTGGTTGTTGGCGAACACTGTCTCGCTCGTGACCGTCGTAGCGGTGATCCAGTTGATGAGCGTGCCGTTAGCAGTGTCCGTTACATGTCCGGTGATGGTGATGAGATGCAGCGCGCCGGTGAGCACGTCGCCCACGTCCCAGACGAGCGTGCCGGCCGTCTGAGTGAAGGCGAATTCGCTCGTCTGAGTGAGCAGATCCACACCGGCGGGGAGCGTGTCGGTGAGCCGCACCCCGGTGGCGGTGATAGCGCCGGTGTTGCGGAGCGCGATGCGGTAGGTGATGAGAGCGCCGGCCTCCACGCGGGCGGCCCCCGTCTTGCTCACGGAGAGATCGGCAACGTCCGTCGGGGGCGCGTCGCCGAAGCCGGGCGTGGGCGGCGAACGCTCGATCAAGTCGGCGGGGCTGTCCGTGTCGGCGCCCGTTGGCTCGCGCTCCAGCGAGTGGCCCTCGGCGATGCTGGCGCACGGGTAGCCGCTGCAACTCCAGTAGGTCGTGTCGTCGCCATAGCTCACGCCATCGATCACGACGTCGCCGTCGTCGCGCAGGGTCACGCTGTCGCCCCCGTTGTTCAGGCCGTGGCCGATGGCGCCTCCAACGTGCACCCACGTCCCCGCGAACCCGGGATAATCGTCGGAGAAAACCGCGCTGGCCGCGATGACGAGAAAACCACGCGCGGGAATGGTCACGTCGGGGATCGTGTCAGATGACAATCCGTCGGAGATCGTCCAGTGGCTCAACGTGATGGCATCGGTGGTCGCGTTGTAGAGTTCGAGCCACTCGTGGGCGTTCTCGCCCGAGACGGAGGGGTTGAAGAATACCTCGTTGATCACCACGTCGCCCGGATTGGCCGTCGATGTTCGGAGCGCTGCCGCCGGGCGCAGTCCGCTCGCGATTGCCGCCGCGATCCATCCGCCCAACAGGCAGGCCCCCGCCAGCCGCCAGAACCGATCAAATGTCCAGGAGGTCATATTGCTTGAGCGCGTTCAGCGCCCCGATGGTGGCGACAGGATTCTCGTCCCAGCCGCCGTCCTCTTTTTGCGTCGCAAAGAGATAACCAAAGGCCCTGCTCGCCGCGGGCGATTCGATCATTCCCAATTCCGCCAGCCACCACACGGCGCGGAGCGTGTCGTTGACGGAGCTGGGATGGCCCCGCGTCATTTGGCACGGAAAGCCGCCATCGTCGTTCTGGAGTTCCAGGAGAGGCTGGACGACGCTTGGTTCCGGCGGGACGCTGTAGATGAGCTGTCTGAAACGGGCCTTTTCGAGGTCGGTCCCGTGTTCCTCGATGAGGGAGACGTACTTGCTGTTGTCTAGTGGACGCAAGGCGCAACCTCCTTTTGCTTGACTATTTGCTTGTCTGCGGTTCAAAGCGGTACCCGACGTCTAACTCGCTCAGAAAATAGCGCGGATTCCTGGGGTCCGGCTCGATCTTGCGGCGCAGGTGCCCGATGTACGTGTGGACGTAGCCGGTCTCGCCTACGTACTCAAAGTCCCACAAGGCTTCGAATATTTGCCGGAACCCGACCGTTCGCCCTTTATTCCTGACCATCAGATCCAGCACTTTGTACTCGGTCGGCGTCAGCTTGACAGGCTCGCCGTTGACGGTCACGCGCCGGGCGTCGAGGTCTATGGATAAATAGTCATCCCGGTAGGTGTTGCCGGACGCGGACGCCCTGGTTTTGTTGCGGCGCAAGGCCGCGCGCACGCGGGCCATCAATTCTCCCGTGTCGAAGGGCTTGATGAGATAATCGTCGGCGCCCAGATCAAGCCCCTTGACGATGTCTTCCTTTTCCGTTCTTGCCGTGAGCATAATGATCGGCACGTCGGACGTTTCGCGGATGCACCGGCATACTTGCCAGCCGTCCAACACGGGCATCATCACGTCCAGGAGCAGCAGATCGGGGCGCTCTGAATCGAACAGGCGGAGCGCCTCTTGCCCGTCGCTGGCAGTGATGGCTTGATAGCCCTCTTGCTCGAGATAAAATTGTACGCCTTGGATCAGATGGATGTTGTCGTCGACGACCAGAATGTTTTCAGTCATACCCGCCGCTCCTCTTTATGACTTGGTGTACTTGAACTTGATTTTATCCTACCTCGACTTTCTCCACTTCCGACAAGATGTCCTGTTGCCGGAGCGACTCGTTCGTCGCCGTCTCCCCGCGCTGTCGTCGCCACTGGTACAGCCCGCTCAGCACGATCAACGGCAATGCCACCGCCAGCCCCAGAAACCACCACGGGTGCAATCGTGGCTGGTCCGAGAAACGATCCAGGTTGAACAGGATCAGCACTACCGACGTCCAGACGGTGAGAAAGTTGGGGAGGGCGTCGCCAGAATGGAGCAGTTGCATGCCGTTGGTTCGCCGCTTGCTGAAAGGGTAAAAGAGGTTGCTGCCCATAAAGCCCAACTGGTCCTCCAGGATGTGCGCGGCCACGCCCAACCCAATGACCAGCCCGCCCCACTTGCCCAAGATCAATCCTCCCGTTAGCCCCAGCGCCCCCGCCAGCAGCAGACTGTGAGACCAGCGCCGGTGCCAGTCCAAAAAGTGGACGTGTAGCCGGTCGCCCTGGCGCTCGAATTTGAAGGATGGCCCGCTAAAGATGTCGATCTTGTTCTCGGCGTCGTAGGTGGGGGCCATCGGCGCGCCGACCTTGACTCGCGCTTCCTCCCTCCCTCTGTCCCCCCCATTGGGGGGGATGGCCGGAGGCCAGGGGGGGAGGGGGACTTGCCCGGTGTTGACGACCGGTCCGACGCGTACCGCTACCTCGCCCTGCTCCGGGTCGAAGCGGATGGCGTACTGCCGCCACAGATCGGCCCCCAGGCGGATGGTGTGGAGCATGACGTTCTGCGGCTTCCCGGTCTCGTAGGCCCGGCGCATCGCCCCCGCGACCCGCTCGGCGATGTCGCGGGCGTCCGGCTCCGGGCCGGGGTCGATCTCTTCGTCGTACCGCTCAAAGTACCGCGCGAATTTGAAATCGAGCGTGTCGGGCAGAATGCCGCCGATGCCGCCCAACACAGGCAGGAGCGACCCTTCCGCCCCGGCCCGAACGACCTCCGGGAAGCATGTCGCCAGCGCCACGCCGGTGATAAAGTGGGAGATTCCCTTCACTTTTTTCCTTTGTATTGCTCTCAGCGAGTTTGCAACCCGCGTCTTGGCAGTGTGATGCCGAAAAAGTTTTTTTGCATCGGTGCCAGAGCGCCGGCTGAGTAGGGCCTGGAGCGGAGCGGAAGGCCCGTATCGAAGCCAAGCGGCGTTGGCGAGGCCCGCTCCCTTGGTTTCGATATGCCTTTGGCTACTCAACCGGCGGTCGCTAACTTTAAGTTGACGCGCATGGGTTGCAGATCCCTTGTGAGCAAAGATGATCAGTCCACACTTCTGGGTACGTGAATTTCCAGGTCTGTGATTGGCCAGGATGAGCAGGGGTGGAAATAGTTAAACTGCCTGTCCGCGGCCCTGCGCCCATCCTGTTCCTGGTTCACGTATACCTCTCCCTGGACGAGCCGCGAGCGACAGAACCCGCATTCCCCTGAGCGACATCTTGAAGGCGGAGCCAGGTTCGCCCTCTCCATCGCCACGAGGACAGTTTCGTCCGCCTGGGCCGGGATCTCCGTCGTGACGTCGCCGATGTGGACCCTGAGTGTGAACGTCTTGCCCGTCACGCCGGGTGGAGAGCCTGGCAACTGGGCGACGTCTTTGACCTCGCCCAATACCTCCCGTCGGATCCGTTTGGGCGGTAGGTTGAACGTCGCCAGCTCTTTTTCCACAAACTGGTACATCAATGGAGGTCCGCAGACGAAAAAGGAACTGGTCTCCACGTCTGCGTGTTTCTCGATCAGAGCAGCGGTGATAAAGCCTTGCTCGCAGCCTTCCAGTGAGATCGGCTCGCAGCTCAGAACGTGGACGACTTTGAGCTGGTCCGGCGCTTTGTGCTCCAATTCCTTGAACTCGTCGTAAAAGGGAATGTCCTCCTCGTCGCTGCTTCCGTACATCAGCGTCAATTTGAGGTCCGATTTTCCGTGGGCGATCTCTCTCGCCATCGAGCGGAACGGCGTGATGCCCGATCCTCCCGCCAGTCCCACGATCGTCTGTCTGTCCCGGAGCGGTTCGTGGTAAAAGAACCCCGCCGGGCCAGAACTCTCGACCTGAGTTCCAACGTGCCAGTGCTCCCAGATGTGCCCGGTCAAAAAGCCGTCCACGACTTGCCGGATCGTGATCTCGTAAAACCCGTCTTTTCCCAGCGCTTCGAAAGGGGCGGAGGAGATGGAATAGGGGCGGGTGATGGCCGTGCCGTTCACGTGGCCGCACAGGCTCAGGTATTGTCCCGCTCGGAAATAAGCCAGGCTCCTGGTGTCCGAATCTGGATCGGCGACGAGCTTGAACGTCCGGGTGGTTTTGGTCTCGTCCTTGATCGCCGCAATCGTCAGGCACAGCCGGTCGGGATGGAGTTGCCGCGCCAGTTCGTTGATCGGATCGCGCGTTAGCGGCTCGCTCGATGCTCTGGCGATCCGTTTCTTGCGATTGGGAACCAGCCTCCTGAACGCCAATAAATCCCACAAGTGCCATCTGACGCTGACTCTATTTTTCATGCCAGTTCCCCCTTTTCCATCATGTCTCGCACCGTCAAAAGTGCCGCGGTCTGCCCCGAAAGGAGCGCGCTAGAGTATCCGTGACATCTGAAAGCGAACCCGCCGCAAAACTCGAGGCCGTCAAAGTGCTTGTCGTCATTCATGCACATCATTCGGGGAATCAGGGAATCCCAGGGTTCCGGCTCGTAGGCATAGATGACGCCCTGGTACGAGCCTGTATACCGGGCGAACGTCTGCGGGGTTGCGACCTCGAGCTCTTCGATATGCTCCCGGATGGGCGCGCCCGTCGCCTTTTCAAAGTTGGCGATCAGTTCGTTGGCGATTCGATTCTTGGTCGCTACGTACCCGTGGGGTTTCACATCCTTCCATGCCTCTGGTCGATAGAGGGTCGTGATCGACATGATGGACGTTCCTGGAGGCGAGCAATCGGGGAGGGCGTTATTCAAGCAGGCTGTGGCCTGTATTTTGGGAGTTGGGAGCGTTTTGAGGGAATCGTACATCTCATCCGTGTCCATACTCTCGAAAATAAAATAACTGTACTCACCCAGTCCCAGTTCCTCAAGCGTCGCATCCAGGCCCAGATAGACGACAAACCCGGTCACGCCGTGGATCCTGGCGTTGCACTCTTGGTAGGCGATCTCTGGAACCTCTGACTGAGGATAGATCAAATTGTTGTAGACGAGCGTGGGCGAGGCGTTCGAGATGACGTGTCTGGTCTCGATCCGGTCTCCCCGCGAGGTCTCGACGCCGGTGATCTGCCCACCTTGAACCAGAATTCGCTCCACGCGCGTGTTGTACTCGATCTCGCCGCCCAACTCTCGGATTCGGGCGTCGAGCGCGGAGGTATACTCGTGAGAGCGCTGCCGGGGGATGTAGGCGTTGGTGATGAGGAATTTGTAAAACATCGCCGCGAATATCGTAAAGCTCGTCCTGCTCGTCGGCGGCCCCAGATAGCACCACAGCGCGTGGAGGATCTGTTGCGCCTTGGGTGGGACCTTGAGCGCCCTGGCGACCTGGTCCATCGTGTACGGGCACGTTTTTAGAAAATTGGCGTACTCTTTCATCAAAACGTCGCGGTCGGGATTCCCTTTCGATGCGGCGAGGTAGGCGATGGCGTCCACGACCTCTTTGCACAGGTCGATGTAATTCGTCACCGATGCTCTGCATCCGGGGACGTACCGCTCGATGGCGTCGATGAATTCCTCTACACCATAGGGCATCGTGACGTCCAGGTCTTTTCCGGGGCCGGTCAGGATCATACGGAAGGCTTCGGGAACCTGAACCCAATCCAGGTGTACTCCCAGCAGCTCGTCTTCCAGAAACTCCCGGACGCTGCCCTTGTCCGTGACGCTGCCCACGTTGCAGAACTCGTGGAGAGAGGTCTCGAACTCAAATCGCCCCCTGACGAAACTGGAGGCAAAACCGCCCGGCAGGTTGTGCTGCTCCAGCAGAAGCACTTTGGCGCCCTTGGCCGCCAATTGCGCGGCAGCGCCCAGGCCGCCATTGCCAGCGCCGATGACGACGCAGTCATACGATCTGTTGATGCTCTGATCGTTCGCGTTGATTAGCTCACCCATATTCCTCCTTCGATTAGATTGCCGATTGACCAGATAATCCATTTTGCCGCCGCCCGGGGAAGCGTTTGGGGACCTTTGCATTTTAGCACGATCCGAGCGACAGCACAAACCGTCGCGATTGCCAACCACGCGCTGCGTGCTATAATCCTTCACCAGTCAAGGTGCATCTTAGTGAAAGGGGAAGTCGTATGGAAGCTGCTTTTATCTGCACCGAGGAATTATGGTCGGGAGGATTCGGCGCGGCGCACCCGCTGAAACCGGAACGGTTGAAGCGCACCTACGAATTGTTGGCGGCGTACAGCGCTTTTGACGCATCTGGCTCGTGCCTGCTGCCGCCGAGTGGCCCGGCCAACCGAAACGAACTGCTCCTGTTTCATACCGCGGAATACGTCGACACCGTCGCCAGCATGAGCCGGGGCGAATTGCTCGAGCTTGCCATGCACTACAACTTTCACCCCAGAGAGACGCCCGTCTTTCGCGGCATGTACGACGTCATCAGCCTCCGGATCGGAGCGGCTTTGACGGCGGCGAGATTGGTCGCTGAAGGAGAGGCGCGGATAGCCTTTCATTTTGCCGGGGGGATGCACCACGCGCGGCCTGCCCTCGCCTCTGGCTTTTGCATCTTTAACGACGCTGCGATTGCCGTTCATTGGCTGCTGCGTCGGGGGCTGCGGGTGGCCTATGTCGACATTGACGTGCATCACGGGGATGGGGTGCAGGCCGCTTTCTACGATACGGACCAGGTGCTGACCATCTCGCTGCACCAGGCGGGCATCCTCTTTTATCCCGGCACGGGCTTTCCCGAGGAGATCGGGACGGGTGCTGGACGGGGTTACAGCATCAACGTGCCCTTTCTGCCCCATACCGGCGACGAACTTTACCTGCGGGCTTTTCGCCGGGTGGTGCCGCCGCTCGTCCGCCAGTTCGCCCCCGACGTGCTGGTGACTCAACTGGGTGTGGACACCCACTATCGCGATCCGCTGGCCTCGCTGGAATTGACGACCCACGGATACGTCGCCTTGATCGAGGAGCTCAGGGCGCTGGCCGACGAGATCGGGTGCTGGCTGGCCCTCGGCGGCGGCGGGTACGCCGTGGACGTGGTGCCGCGCGCCTGGACGCTGGCTTATGGCTTGATGTCGGACCAGACTTTCCCGGACGAGCTGCCCCCTGCGTACAGCGAGCGGTACGGCTCCGGACGTTTGCACGACGTTCAAGGCCCAAGTCCGGCGGGCGCCCGATTGATTGAGCAGGCCCGCGAGTACGTCGAGCAAAGCATCGCTATCCTCCAGAACAAAACACGGGACGTGTGGCGGTGGGAGTAGTCTGCGGATATAAAGACATCCGGCGGATAAAGGGCATCCGATGGAAAAGACAACGGTATTGTTTCTACACGGTTTTGCATCTTCGGGGCGATCTACGAAAGCACAGTTTTTCCGAGCAAAGTTCAGCGCGTTGCCGCAGGTCGAGGTTTTCTGGCCAGGTCTGGGGATGGACGATCTCCCCCTCGAAACTGTCCATTCCATCCCATTCAGGTGTGTAGCCCTGTGCATGGTCGTAATAGCCCTGGCACATCCAGAGGAAATCGCAGGTAAACTGGACGGTGTCGCCGGTCTCGTCGCGGCGCACATCAAGGGTCCAGACGTTCCGGGCAGAGGACCAACTGGCCC
>DAOTUB010000281.1:0-4811 GCA_034437455.1 Anaerolineae bacterium
TTCGTTCGGGCGGCGTAACGTCCATCTCCAGCTCGAACTCGCCGTCCTCCCAGGTCAACAGTTCATAAACCACCTCCTCCCCAGCTCGTGAGCCTAATATCGCGTGTACGACGTTGCCATCGGCGAAGAAAATATCTCCTGCCTGCCCCTGGCGTTTGAGCCGCAGGCGGGCTTGGTTGCCCTCGGCGCAGTTGATCTGGACGATGCTGGGCAGACCAAAGCTACGCAGGTGGCCCCGCACCGCTGTGCCGTTCCCTCGCTCCAGGACGCGCCGTACCGTGGCGGTCAACACCTGAGCGTCCAGCGGCTTTTCCAGGAATTCGCTCGCGCCCAGCCGCAGCGCCTCGATCGCGTGCTCCTTCGTCCCGTAGGCGGTAAAGATGATGATCGCTGCATCAGGGTTGTACTCCCTGAACGCCGCCAGCACCTCCAGCCCGTCCACGTCGGGCATCTTGAGATCCACGATCGCCAGGTCAAAGCTCTCACGCTTGTACAGAGCGATCGCTTCGGTCCCGCCGGTGGCTCCCTGCACCTCGAAACCGCCCAGTTTCAGAACCCTGGCGCACGCTTCGACCATTTTAGGTTCGTCATCTACCACCAGGATACGTTTGGCCGCCACGTGTCGCTCCTCTTGCTCCTCTATGCCCATCGCGAATCGAAATCTTGATAGATGGTGAACAGACGCTCATCGTTGAAGGTGCATTCTCCAGAAGTATACTCTCTCTGTGTCTCCACCGCGTCCCCTCCAGTCCTCCCAATGTCCCCAAAAACTTTCAATTTTGAAACTGATTAGCTCCAGCTTCTCCCTCCCTGAAACCTAGACCTCCGAGGTTTGGTAAAACCTCGGAGGTCTGACAACACCTGTATCAGAAAGAAAACGCCGCGCACTCTGAGCGTGCGCGGCGCTTTCCGTTTCTTCCTAACTACTGATGACTGACTACTGACTACTGATAAATAGGTATCCGCTGCCCGCCTTGGTCAGCACGTATTGGGGATCTCCCGGCGTGGGTTCGATTTTCTGGCGCAGGCGATAAATCGCCTTGCGCACCAGGTGCGTCTCGCCCTCGTAGCCAACTCCCCATACCCTGTCCAGCAAATAGTCCGGTACCAGCACCCGCCCGGCGTGTTGGATCAGTTCGCACAGCAGACGGTATTCGAGAGGCGGGAGGGTCACCTCTCGTCCATTGACAAAGACTCGCTGACCGGCAAAATCGACCACCAGATCGCCGGCCTCGAACGTGGATTTGGGATCCTGCCGTTCCGACAGCTCGACACGCCGCAGGGCGGCCCGCACTCGGGCCAAAAGTTCCTCGGCGCTGAACGGCTTGGTCACATAGTCGTCGGCCCCTACGTCTAACCCTCTCACTTTGTCCACATCCTCCGCCAGCGCGGTGAGCATGATGACCGGCGCTGCCGAGAACTCGCGGATCTGCTGGCAAACTTCAAAGCCATCCATCCCCGGCATTTTGATGTCCAGGACGATGAGATCTGGCTCCTCGAGGGTGGCCAACTCAATGGCCGTCCGCCCGTCTCGCGCAGTCAACACCTCGTAGCCTTTGGTCTTTAGAACGGATCGGATGGCCCAGACGTACCTTTGCTCGTCATCTACCACCAGGATGCGGCGTTTGTCTCTGCGCATTCCCCTCCTCCTTCTTGGCGGTTCTTCTCACTCGTCACTAATGTACATTTGTTCGCCGAGGCTCTGTTCGCCGAGAGTCTCCTGACCGAGGCGGACGCGGGGGCGTCGGTCGGAGACCTGGCCCAACAGGAGTCGGAGACCTGGCCCAACAGGAGTCGGAGACCTCGCCCAACGGCTGGGGAAAATCTCGTCTCATTGGTCAAAAATTTTGTCCCTCCCTGAATGCTTACCTCCAGGTTACTCCGACTCACCGCCCACGTACAGACTGAAGTAAAAAGTGCTCCCCGCACCAGGAGGGCTCTCGGCCCAGATGCGCCCACCGTGAGCCTCGATGATGCTCCGACAGACGGCCAACCCCAGACCGGCCCCTCTCGTGCTGCGAGTGATCTCGTTATCCACCCGATAAAATCGCTCGAAAACCTTTTCCAGTTCCGGGGAGGGGATACCAATTCCCTCGTCGCTGACCCCGATCAGAAGTTGCCTGCTATCTCCACGGCCTCGGATCGTGATCGTCCCCCCATCAGGCGAATACTTGACGGCGTTGTACAAGAGATTGCGCAGTACCTGCTCGATCCGTTGGGCGTCTACGGCCGCTACCAGTGATTCCGTGGGAAAATCGTGGACAAAGCGGTGTTGTGTAGACTGAGTATCCATCTCTACGGCGCGGATCGCCTCTCGGGCCAGTTGGCCCAGATCGGTAGCTTGTTTGTCCAGGCGCATCCGTCCACTTTCCACCTGCGAGAGGTCCAGCAGATTGTCAACGATAACCTCCAGCCTCTCGGTCTCTTCATCGATACCACGCAGGGATTCCAAGCGAGTTTCCCGGTCAATCGTCGCGTCTACCTCCTCCATCATCAGGTACGTGCAGAGGATCTTGATCAACCCCAAAGGAGTCCGCAGCTCATGGGAGACGTTGGCGATCAATTCTGACCGCAAAAGATTCAGCTCTTGCAGCACTTGTACTTCAGACGCTTCCTGGGTCAAGCGTGCGTTCTCGATGGCGACGCCGACCTGTTGACAGATGTTGGTGAGCAATTGCAGTTCCTGGGGACTCATCTCGCGGGGGCTGCGGCTAAAGCCGCCCAACACCCCCAACACCATGTCCCTCGATCGAATGGGGATGCCAGCGAAAGCGTGCAGCGCCTCTCGCCTGCCGGTTTCCACATTGAGCCAGGGATCATCGGAAACCTTGTCCAGTACGATGGCTTCTCCCGATTGGATCACCTGGTTCATGCGTTCACCCAACTGGCTCGCGCTCGTTTCCTCCGCCATTCCCTGAGAGAACCCACGATGAGCGACCAACGATAGCGCGCCTCCATCCTCGTCGAGTAACTGCACCCACCCCGCATCCAGCCCCACCACCTCCAACACCTGGTCCAGGGTCGCGTTCAGGACTTGCTCCAGGCCATGTCCCGTAGAGGTCGCTGCCACTGCGGGATCGGGCGCCTGGTTTAGCGTCGCGGCAATCGCGTTGAGAGCTTGCAGTTCCTCGTTGCGCCGTCTGAGATGCTCGTAAAGCCGCGCGTTCTCGATGGCGCTGGCCGCCTGGTCGGCCAGCGTGGAAAAGAGCCGCAGGTCGCCCTCGTCAAAGGCGTCCCGTTTCTCACTCTCGATATTCAAGACGCCGAGGAGCCTCTCTTTCACTTTGAGGGGTACGCACAATTGCGAGCGACTTTTCAGATCCATATCCGTGCAGCGCGGCTCCTTTTCCACGTCGGGGACGTAGACGAGTTCTCCACTGCGGGCTACGGTCGGGATGATGCCTTCGTCGCTGTCGAGAGACAGGGGATCTGGCATCGCAGAGCGCGTGCCGTGAATCGGCGCCCAGGTCAACGTTCCGTCTTGCTCGTCCACCAGCCACAGCTCGCACGTCGGCGATTGAGACAAAAGCCTGGCGGTATCCACCACCAACTGGGCGATCTGTCGCTCGTCTCTGGCGAGCACCAGTTCCTGCCCCAGGGCGTGCACGCCGGACAACCTTTCCTCCAGGCGCCGTTCGGTCGTCACGTCCCGATAGGCCACGATCGCTCTTGCGCTCCGGCCCTCCGCGTCGTAGAGAGGCGAGGCGGCGACCTCAAGCCAACGGGATGTTCCATTCAGATCGGTGCGAGCGTGGATGGCTCGGCCTGGTTGTCCGGTCTCCCATAGCTCCCGCGCGGGACATGGAGCATCGGGAGCTGCACAAGGCTCGCTCCGCCGTCTGACCATCTCGTAACAGTGCTGCCCGATGACGTTTTCTCGCGCGCATCCCACCTGGCTCAGAAAGACGTCGTTCGCGTCGGTGATGCGGTAGTCATGGTCAATGACCAACACCTGGTCGTGCAAGCTATTGACCACGGCGCGGAAATAATCGTGCTGGCGCTTGATCGCCTCCTCCGCTCGCTTGCGCTCGGTGATGTCGGTGAAAACGACCAGAACGCCGTTGAACTGATCCTCATCGAACAGTGGCCGGGCGTTGACAATGATGAGGATGTGCCGGTTCTCCCGGTTCAGCAGGGCCGACTCGTACTGACCGGTGACGCCCTGGCGCCGCATGGCCGCCTCTCTTTCGGTCTGTGCCAAGAGATCGAGAGGTACAAAGGCACTCCAATGCCGCCCCATCAACTCTTCTGGAGCATAGCCCAACAACTCTGCGGCCTTGGGATTGGCGAACGCGATGCGCCCCGCCGCGTCCTCTATCACGATCCCCTCCGCCATACTCTGTACGATATTTTCGTTAAAGGCCCACAGCCGGGCGGCCTCCTTGTACAATCGCGCGTTCTCGATGGCGCTGGCCGCGGACGCCGCCAGCGGTTCTATCAATCTCAAGTCTGCCGCGCTGAAACGGTCCACTTTTGTGTCTACGACCTGGAGCACGCCGATCACGCGATCTTGTATCCGCAGGGGCACAGAGAGGATGGAACGCAGCGACAACCCGGTTTGTCGATCCACGCCCCGAAAGTGGCGCTCATCGTCCAGCGCGTCCGACACGATCGCGCTCTCTCCGGTGCGGGCTGCCCAGCCGGCGATCCCCTCTCCGGGCGCCAGTCGCCAGCCGCGCACAACCTCGCTTTGAGGGCCGGTGGCTTGCAGGCAGACCAGTCCCCTGTTCTCCTCCTGCGAGGCGGAGGACGGCTCAACCAACCAGATCGAGCAGGCGACCACGTCCATCAGGTGACGCGCTTCCTCCAGA
>DAOTUB010000282.1:0-11292 GCA_034437455.1 Anaerolineae bacterium
TAGAGGGTCTGCAACTCCTGTAACGCTTTTTGGCTTTCCTCGAGCAACCGGGTGTTATCAATAGCGACAGCTAGCTGGTCCGCCATCGTCTGCACGACGGTGACATCTTCTTCGGAAAAAGCGGCCGCGATAGACACCCCGCTGAGCCTCGGAGGACAAATATCCCGGCGGAATGGCATGCACGTGCTGCGGGAACCACTGATTCCAAAACAGGCGGCCTTCATGTGCCCCGCCCCATCCCTTAGTCGCCCCATAGTAACTTTTGAAGGTTGTGTTGTGATTCTGAGTCACACCCAGCAGCTTGGAAAGATAAGCGCCGAAGATCGGGGCTGTCTTCCCACCTCGGATGTTGAATCTCATAGCCAAATTCGTGAAGTACGAGGTAGCCAGACATCCCGTCATCAATTGATACAACAACGTCGTCCCCGCGCGCGGCGGCGCTACGATGAATACCGGGCTATAGCGCAGTTGCACATTCGCCCACAGTTTACCCTCCAGCCAGCTTAGCGCTTCGAGCGTCAAGCGTGCTGGGGGGCGCAATATCTTTTTGAGCCACTTCCGCTCTACCGAGAGGGTCCACTCTGTTGGCTTCACTATCTCCCCCAATATTGAGAACTAGCCGGATCAGATAAAATCCGGCTTGATCTCCGAGATGATATAGCGATGTTTACCGGCTGGGGTCAACTCAATTTTATCGACGACTTGAAGCGAGATCTGCATAGACGGGCCAAAACGATGCTGAATTTCGGCCCGCATACCGTCGAGCCACGCATCGCTGACCGGCTCCCGGCACACAATTTTCACATTGAGATGATGTTGGTCGGTCTGGTGCACCTGGTACCGTACGACCTCCGGTTTGACGCGGAAGGTGTAGGCGAAGAACTCGCCGTGCACGAATTGCCCATCGGACGCTACCAAAAAGTCATGGGTGCGCCCTACAACCTCCCGCAGCACCGGCATCCCGCGCCCACAGGAACAGGGATCTGGCTCGTACACGCCCAGATCACCGATTTTGTATCGAATAAACGGCATAGCAAACTGATGCAGCGATGTGACGACGATCTCGCCCAATTGACCGGCGGGCACCACTTGATCGTCGGCGACGATCTCCACAAGGCGCGATTCACAAGCGTGCAAGCCACGATCCTCGCACTCATAGGCAATCGTCACGAACTCGCGGGAACTGTAGCAATCGACCACAGGGCAGTGGAAGACCTCTTCCAACAGTTGGCGCTGTGGCTCGGTCACTTTTTCCGCCGTGGTCTCGACCAACTTAGGACGAATACCGGTAATGCCGCGCGTTTTCAGGTATTCGGCGAACAGCGACAGGGCCGAGGCATACGCTTTGATCATGGCAGGTTGCCAGCGGAGCAGCATCTCGGCGAAGGATTGCATCTTGGCCTCGGTCATACTGAACGCATTCAACACCCGATGGCGCTGGATCTGCGCCCGCATTTGCCTGAACCAGCTCTGATCGGGCATGTCGCCGGGGGCGCCCCAGACCAAAGCCATCTTATCACCAGGCTGGAAGCCGTACCACCCACGCCCTCTGGTTCTCAGGGCCACGTTCCAACGCCAGAACGAATCTTCAACCAGGAACTGGGTAGGCTGTCCGGTCGATCCGCCTGTCTCAAGAGGATACAATTTACCTCGGAAACCCGGCGAGAGGAGTTCGTCTCGCCGTTGCTTGACGTCCTCTTTGGTCAAGAAAGGCAAGGCTTGAAAATCCTCCAGACGCTTGATGTCCTCAGGATGCACACCCGCCTGTTGGTATTTCTCGCGGTAAAAAGGGACGTGCTCGTAGGCATACGCGACCACCTGCTGGAGTCTCTCGAACTGCCAAGCCTCAAGCTCAGAGCGGGACATCCACTGGGTCGCCTCTAATTGCTGTATCTTCCTGCGAGTTTTCAATCCTCCCGGCCAGAACAACCTCGCGGCGCGATAAAGATTCGAGTACATAATCTCCCCCTATTGAACTAAAGCGTTTATGCCACCTCAGAAACAACGTAGCGATGTTTGCCCGTGGGCGTGGACGGCAAGCTGGCCACATATTCGAACGCGACCTGAACATTCTCACCTAACGCCGTCTTGCACGCTTGGCGAATTTCGGGGAACCGCGCCTCATCAACGGCGCCCCCCCTGACGATGCGAATGACAATCCGATCTAAGGAGGTTTGCACAATCTGATATTGTTTGATCTCGCCCAGCGTCGGAATCATCGGGACGATAAACGCGCCCCAGACCAGCCCTCGATCCCGCGTCTTGAAAAAATCGATGATCCGTCCCTCAACCACCTCCAGCACCGGCAGGCCCCGGCCACACGTGCAGCTTCCCCGGCGCCGGATGCCCACATCCTCGATCTTGTAACGAATCAAGGGGAAAGCCAAATTGGTCAGATTGGTGATCACAAACTCGCCTTCCTCCCCATCAGGAACGGGCCGACCATCCCGCAAGACCTCCAGATAACAATTCCGCACCATCACGTGCAGCCCGTCGTGCCGGTCGCACTCGCAGGCGATGTCGCCCGTCTCCACGCTGGAATAGCTGTTGAACACCGGACAATCGAACACGCCCTCGATAAACTCACGATGGTAATCGTACAAAGGCTCGGCCGCCGTATACACGGCGTGAAGCTTGATCGCACGCCCGCGTTGCTCCACAAATTGGGCGAAGCGATACATCGTCGATACATAACTCCACACCACCGCGTCCGGGTGCTTTTCGAGTTGCGCGGCAAATTTTTCCATGCTCTCAGGCGTCAGATGAAAGGCGTTGGATTGAAAACGTCGCACTAGCCATTCCTTGAGGCGGATCATAGCGGATTTTTCGCCGGTATCTCCGGCTAAGACATGTCCCCAAAGTCGCCCCTCCGGTTGGCCGAGTTGCCACCCGGACCATTGCATTTGGAAAAAGTTGTGAGCCACCCGGTAATCATCGTAAACCTGATCCAGCACAAACCACATCGGTTCGCCCGTCGTACCGCCCGTCTTGGCCTTGATGAGATTGCCTTGTTGGGCTGGCTCCGTCGTGACAAGACGGGCATGGTGCTGGCGCACGAGGTCTTTGGTCAACAACGGCAGTTCAGTGAAACACTCCGGCCGATTGACAAAGTCATTGGGATGGAAATCGATCTCGGCGAAGAGATCGCGGTAATAGGGGACGTAGGTATAGGCATAGTCTAAGACTCGCGCCAACCATTGATGCTGGCGCGCTATTAGTTCATCTTTGCTCAACCATTGGAGTTGATGCAATTCCTCCAGACATCTCATCATGCTGGGGCGCGTGATGGAATAAAGAGGTCTGGATATCATCTGGCGGATTGACATTGTTGCACCTGCCTCTTTCACTATGATGACACACCTATCTCACAAGTGCGTGTTTCTTACAACGCGTTTCATAA
The DNA here is from genome assembly GCA_034437455.1 of Anaerolineae bacterium. Classification (GTDB taxonomy): domain Bacteria; phylum Chloroflexota; class Anaerolineae; order B4-G1; family B4-G1; genus DAOTUB01. The sequence continues at coordinate 3,401 of DAOTUB010000282.1, forward strand.
AGATATCAAACGTCAATAAATTCCACAGCAAGGGATTAGGATGTTCGAGCAATTCTTCGAAATCAGCCAGTTCCATAAATCCTGGTCGCTCTATCGCTCGCACCAAATCTCGCAAAAGTCCATGCGACATCCAAGCGTATAAATCGCGCTTAAAGCTGGTGCCCCCTTTTTTCTTATTGGCCAATTCAGAGAAAGATTGGCGCGACAGCATCTGCTTCTGAAGTGGCTTGGTATTCAGACCACGCATAAAACGCACCTGGGGAGCAAAAGCCAGTGTCGCACGGATAATCTCCTGGTCCATATAAAACTGGATCAACTCTTTGTTGCAGGCAGCGCATAGCTGAGCCATAACCACTGCTGGATCATAACCGGCCGTCAACATGTCAATTATATGGATCTTTTCCATCACCGAGGCCGCGTTCAGGAACTGTGACTCAAGCTCAAGCCTGGTATCCAAGGCCTGAGCCAGCGCCCGGTCCCCAAAGCACCGTCGTGTCCCTTCAAAGGCAGCAGAGTTAGTCGCCACAAAATTAGTAGGCCGATAGATTGAAGGAGATGCGGAGGGAGAGCGAATCTCAGCAAGCATGTGCGCTATCTCTTGCAGTCCGTGGGACACTTTTTTGGTCCATCCCTTCGACAGTGCCGACAACAACTGCAAGGCGAGATGAGAGCCGGGTAGTCGTTTCGCTACCTCTAAGATAGCGACTTTACGCGCCTCCGATAGCCCGTGCAGGGCATCAGCCCCTTGGCCCGCAAATAGATAGCCTGGGCTGGCCCCATTCGACGCCAGAGAGCTAGCTAAGGCCAAAATACAAGGGATACTCTCATTATAGAGATTGGGCTGTCCCAAGGTCTCAACACTCTTGATCAACCACTCAGGATAGTCCTGGGGCATAATCTCAACAAAGGTATGCACCGTTCCAAACTGCTCACTGGCCCGCCGGGCGTATTCAATCTCAAATTCAAAGGAGGACACCTGCATCGCAAAGCTATACGAAGCAGGACGATCCGTAGCAGGGAGATGTTCATTAATTAACATTTGAACGAGGGAAGAATCGACCCCACCAGACAACAGTGTGGCGAAGTTTCCCCCTCGCCCCTCAATGTCCTCGAGATAGACTCCCATAATTTGACGCGAGCGCTCATACAAACCCTCTATCGTGGAAGCATTGAGACGGTCAAAACTCGGCCCGTCGCCGGAAAAATGCAGATCTTGAGCCTGACACACATGCCGCTCTCCATCCTGCCACTGGAGTATTTGGCCTGGAAAGAGCCGCCAGACATCTCGAAAGTATGTCGCAGGGCCTGGAACAAGACGAAACAGGAAATGCAGCGGTATAACTTCCTCGTTCAGGTCAACACGATCCAGCAGCGCCAACAACGAATGCAGATCGGTGGAACACAGAAAACCATCCCGCAGATGCGTGTAATACAACTGAGGTAAGGCCATAATCGTCTGATAGACCAAGAAACGAGGGGCCAGCTTGCTGAAACAAGCAAGCAGCCCATTCCCTTGCAAAGCGGCATGGTCAATACGGTAAGGGCGCACAAAATCTCTATGCAGCAATTGTGATGCGGAGAGAGAGGAGGGATCTGATGTGCGGATAAAGCCAAGCTTTAAAGCAATAGCCTCTTCTGATTCCACGACATCACAGCCAGAAGTGTGCAAGAAGAAGTGCCCTGCATGGCCAAAGTCTATGCTTCTAAGCGTGATTCCTAGGCGGTCGCGCATGCGATCTTCAATAAGTTCCAGATCGTCGACCACCCCAAAGATAGCTAGGTTATTGATTTTTCTCTGCCTCGGTTCCATAAAACCACCTTCTCTTTCCCTTGCACTTACCCGGAGGATCGAGCGCCGCGCGCTAAACGCCGCGCCAACGGGAATTTCCAGGCCAAAGCTACCCCATGTCGAATCAGCCATCTGGGACGGAAGCCGTAGTTGTTGTCATACGAGACGGGGAACGTGACGAAGTCGCCAAAGCCCAGTTTGAAACGGGCGACGCCGGCGCTGGGATGATCGAAGGCATGGAGATTTTCGCCCCGTTCGATGGCCTCCGCGACAATGGGCGTGATGCCTCCCATATCGTAGTAGCGACAGCCCTGCGCTTTGCTCCACCGAATAGCCTCCCACTGGAGCAGGTTATTGGGCATCACTTTGCGGTGCTTGTTAGATGAAGCGCCCCATTTGTACACGGCCCACTTTCCAAAGGCGATGGCGATCAAACAGCCCAGCGGCTCATCCTGATAATACGCCGTGAAGAGCTTGATCCTCCCCTGGGGGCTAAATTGTCGCCAGGCCTCCCGATAATATTCGAGATCGTAGTAGATGTAGACATCGGAGCGCTCGCCCGTCACCTCTGTCAGCCGATAGAACGTTTCGAGGCCCGCTTCCCCTTCGTCCTTGATCACCACGCCCTTGCGCGCGGCCAAACGGACGTTGTAGCGCGTCTTCTGCTTCATCTGCATCAAGATGTCGTCCTCATCGGGTTGCAAATCAACCAGCACCGTGACCGGGGGCACGACGTAGAAACTGCTCGGCTTGAAGTGACGCTCGCGCAGCGGGGCTATGTACAACGGCGCGTTCTCAGGCGGTTGCACGCTGAGCACCAGCATACGTTCCGACTGGGCCACCTGCTCAATCTGATCGAAGAGCGCTGCCATCACATCGGAGCGGTCATGCGCCACCACCGGCCCTTTGGAGATGTAACCAATTTTCCCCCACACCGGCAACCGACGGGTGAGAATCTGCGCGCCGCCCAGAATCTCGTCGCCCTCTTGCGCCACCAGTCGAATCACCTGCCAGCCAAACTTGGCCTTGAGCCGCCCCCACGCTCCAGATTGCAGATGATGGCCGGTCGGTTGGGCGGCTAAGAACTCGTCCCAGGCCGGAGAATCGGCTGGGTGTTTCAGCATCCTAATGTCCATAATCACGTCCCATTATCATCCATTCTCCCTACGCCACACCTCGCACGATATTCAGCACGCGATCATATAAATCGGGGTTAGAATGAAGCCACCGGTAGCCTCGGGCCAAGAGAGGATGGGAAACATAATCATACGTGCCCGGCGATAGCACGATCTCTCCGCCAAATCCCAGTTTGAAGAATGTATATCCTGGGATCTCGCTTGAATCGGGCAGGGGGTGTTCTTGGATCATCGCGCGGGCTACCCCCTCATCAATGCCCATGAAATCATACCAGCGGTACCCCTGCTGCTTAGCCCACTGAATGGCCGACCACCGCAACAGGGAATTGGGTTCACAGTGGCTATGCTTTCCATTCCAGCCGCCGAACCGGGCAAAGACTGAGTCACCAAATCCGATCAAAAAGACCGTCGCCACCGGCTCGTCCTCGCATGCCACAAAAAAGAGCGCGGCATGGCCCTGCGAGGCAAAACACTCCCACACCGTCCGATAATACGCTTCGTCGTGGATGGCAAAGCCGCCCCGCTCGCTCGTCTGCTGGAGGATGCGATAGAAGAGCGCCACGTCACCGTCCGTTCCCTGGTGGACGGTAGCGCCTCGCCGGGTAGCTTTACGAATCCCTTTCCGCAGGCTCTTTTTCATATCTCCCAGTAGGGTCGCTTCGTCTTTGGAAAGATCGATCAGAAGGGTGGCTACGTTATCGGCATGGGCATGACTGGGCAGGCACCCCATATCCGGCAAAATATCCACCAACCGGTCATCTTCATAGGGCGGTTGCAATTTGAGCAACAACACCCGCTCCGACCGGGCCACATCGAGCACATGGTGCAATACCAGATCAATGACACTCGGATCATCGGAGCTTATCACAGGGCCACGGGCAATATATCCAATCGAGCCTAGGAGGGGAACGGATCGGAGAAGCATCTGGAAACCGGCCAAGATGGCGCCATTCTCTCGAGCCGTCCAACGCACGCAGCGCCACCCCGACGCAGCCATAACTTGCGCCCACATGCTGGATTGGATGTAGTGAGTGCGGGATTGTTGGTCTAGAAAAGCGTCCCACTCTGGATCTTGCAGTTGATGTGAGATTTGGAGATCCACGATTTACTCCTCGCCCTGTTCTTCTCTCCCATAAAGCACGTGCCGCGCCACCTGGTAGAGTCGCTTGCTGAGGCCCAAAACCGCCGGGGCATGCACGTAAACGTTGCGCCCATAATTCACCAGGTCGCCTCCGAACTTGGCCTTGAAGTCGCGCACACCGTAGTCCTCGCCCGGCTTGCCGGCGCCGCCGAAATCCATCACGTGGAAGCCATGCTCACTGCCCCACGCCAGCGCGTGCCACGCGAGCATATCCCCGGCGCGATAGTCCGAGTATTCCCGAAGCGTGCCGGTGTACCAGTAGAGGATCGTATCTTTGTATATGAGCAACATCAAAACGCCCAGTTCTACGCCGTCAGCTTTCGCGATGAGCACCTTCATCATCTGCTGGGGGTGTAGGACTTCAAAAGCCGCCTGAAAAAACGAGAAATCCGCCAGCGGGACTTGAAGACGTTCATAGACCTGCTTCAACAAGGCATAGACCGCCGGCATCCGAGCGGGATCGTTGATCTCCTCTACAATCACCTGGCGCTTACGCGCGCGGCGGACGTTGCGCCGCGCGTTCGAGCGAATGTCCGCCCAGATCTGGTCGGGAGACCGAGTGAGATCCACAAAAAAGTTCAGATGCTCTTCATAGGCAAACCCACATTCATCGAGCACCGGCTGCCAACGGCTTAAATCATAGGGATTGCGCAGCTCGGTGAAGAGGATGCGACGCCCTATCTCATCGGCATAGGAGCGCAACAACAACCTCAGCGTCGCTTCCCCCTCGGTGTTGGGCGCACACAACACACTGCCATAGGCCACAGAGCGCGTGGTGAACCGACGCAGCGGCCCGCCCATCAGCGTAATCTGCACCGGCATGAACAGCGCCTGGGGCGTCTGGTCGCCATTGACCGCTGCCCAGAAGGTCGGTGTGTGGCCTTTCGCCTGCGCAAAGACTTGAAACATCTCAGGGGTGTGAAAGATCTGGCCCTGCGGATGGCTGTCTACAAACTCACGCCACAGATGATGATCTAGCTTTCGAATGATCTCCATATTTCCCTATGTCCTTCGGTGCTTTCGCTGCCCCAAACGCTCAACAAGATCGACGTACTCAGCACGCTGGGTCGTCCAATTGTAACGCTTGTTGAAGCGCTCGATGTTCTCCGCCAGGGCTGCCAATCGCGCTCGATCTTGATAGAGCGCCAAAATACAGTGAGCTAAATCATCCACATCACCCGGCGTGAAGAATTGCACCATCGTATCATCGAAGTAGGCCGATATGCCCATCGTCCGTGAGGCGATGACGGGCAAGCCCAACGCGGCATATTCTAGCAGCTTGGTCGGCAATAGCTCATCGGTAAAAACATCATTCCGATACGGGACGACGCCGAGATCAGCCACGGTAATGCGCTCAGGTAGCTCGTCCACCAGCAACACCCCCTCGAAGCTGACATGATCCTCAATACCCAGTTTGCTGGCCAAAGCACGCAATCGCCCCATATAATCTCCACCGCCAATGATCGTAAAGTGAATATCGGGCACCTGGGCCCGGATTTGGGCAATGGCCCGCAGGACCAAATCCAGGCCGTAGCGATAAGGAATCGACCCATGGTAGATCAAGTGGAACCGTCCTTCTGCGCGTGGCTTGGGTTGACTAGGTATCTTGAAAATGCGCGGGTCCGCCAAGTTCATAAGAACAAAGGTCTTATCCGCCGGCACGTTGCGACGAATCAGTGTTTGCCGCCAATGCTCAGTCACCGTGATCACATGATCGGCGAAGCGACAGGCCCATCGTTCTTGCAAATTGACCAGGCGTATCATCAGCCGGACGAGTAATCGGTCACTGCTGCCGTTAAATCGGCAGGCGAAGAATTCCGGCATCAGGTCATGCAAATCTAAAATGATGGATGTACCGCTGAGTTTGGGAATTAATGCCGCGAATACTAAGAAATCGGGGGGGTTATGCACCTGCACAACGTCATATCGATGCTTGATGTGCAGGCTCGTGAGCTTGAAAAAGACCCGAATGAAAAAATGCACATACTCCACAAACTGCACGCCGACGCCTTTCCCTTTGTGGCGACGCACCGGCAGCCGAAAAATATTGACGCCGTTATAGCGATCTTGGGCAGATTCTCCGGGAAGGCGCAGGCAGATGACATCCACTTGATAACCTAAATCAATCAATGCCTCGGCCTCACGCTGCACACGCACCTCTCCCAAGGGATAGTAAGCATGGACGACCATACAATGACGCTTGGTTTGTTCTCCCATATCGTTTCTTCGCCTTTTTTATTTACCAAGTAAACGCAGCCCATAATCCCAGAGGGTCAAGGCATCTATATCGCCGGTGATACACAAGACACTGTGATAACCATCGGGCCATCGGGCTAAACGCACCAATGACCCGGCCTGCTGTTCGATCTCTTCCAATAGCGAGCGCGCCTGTTCCGGGGCGAACTGGGAACGGTCGAGATAAATCGAATAGAGATCAGCCTGCTCACTGGCTTGGACAATGTAACCCTGCTGACGCAGGAAGCTGATCAATTCCCCAGAACAAGCCCGCGAGACGCCAATGAAAGGGCGGGTTGAAGCACGAACCGTACAACTCATACCACGAACTCGCCGGTAGCCATCGTCTCCGATGGCCGTTGCACTAGTCGGCTCGATCATTTCCACGCCTCGCGCCAGGATCATCGTGCCTGGAGGGCCGGAAACCGCCAGGTGATAGGTCGCATCGTCCTGCTCGCTCACATCCATCGTCGCGTCGGTGCGAGCACGCCACCAGCGATCCACTTCATCCAAGCGGGCGATCCATACCGGCGGCGACAAAGCGCGCGCTTCTTCCAGCAAGGCCGAAAGATCCGCCTGACACAGGGCGATGCGCTCTGGGTGCAATTGCACCACAAACATCTCTTGCCGCCGATGCGTCTCGTGAAGGATATTCCGCCAGACGCTTTCTACCCAGCGATCGGGTTTATCATAAAAACGCTCGATTAACATCTCGTCATCGGGCAGCGAGACCGGCATCTGAACCAGTTTGCCAGATAATCTTGGCAAAGACATCCGTTTGCTGGCCGGCCAGGGCCGGTAAAAATCAAGCGCACATTGATAGCTTGGGTAAGCGTGCGGAGCATCGGTCACCAAATCTGGCACATCCCACATAATAGGTTGATTACACACATAAGCGTAACCGACCTTTTCGATAGCCGCGTTCAATCCTGGAGCATCGCGCAGATAAGGCGACCGGAATCCAGAAAAGGGAACGCCGGCCACCTTAAAAATTTCGTAGGCTCGGCGCAAATGCAGTAATCGATTCTCTGGCGGGACTTGCGAATAATCCACGTGAGTGTAGCCATGCACCACAAATTCAATATCCCCGTTTAAATACTTGAAAATCAAATGAGGGTTGCGCGCAAGCACCACGGCCGTGAGAGCAACACTGGCACCGCAATCAAACTGCTCTAACGTCCGCACAAATAAATCTAATGACCGGTCCATTTTTTGAGGCGTGAGACCATAGCGGCTGAAAATGCTACGGATCCGTCTCAGCACAGCCGACAACCCTTTGGCTTCTGTGGCTACATTGAGTGGGTTTTTAGACATAGTTTCCTCAAACTCCTAGCGGAACGTATCAAGCATGTTGAGCCCCTCGAACGGAGCGAGCTGTGGATAGTGCCGCCCTGTGGATCAGCCTCGCCTACTCACATAGTTTAGATAACGCTCTGGCTGTTCCATCCGAAAGACTTTAGATAGACAGGGAGTCTGACATACCCTTTCACAAAATACATTTCTTATTTTGTCACCCCCATATCTAGGCAGTACGGGCGAAATTTGCCTATATATAGGACAGCACGTTCAGATAATTAATACTCTGAATTTG
>DAOTUB010000283.1:0-9845 GCA_034437455.1 Anaerolineae bacterium
GGCGCGCGGCAAGCTGCGCGATTACCTCCGCTCCCGGGAGGAACTTTTACCCACTCAATATCGTCTTGATAATAAGGAGCGGGAGACGTAGATTCAGAGGAATGACAATGTTGCAACGGTTCACACGGCGAGAAAGGGAACGAGAGCGGCGCGACGAACTGCTCTCGGCATACCTGGATGATCAACAGAGTTCCCGGGAACGGGAGCGCCTGGAGGCGCGCCTGGCGAGCGACCCGACGCTACAGGCCGAACTAGAGGCGCTGCGCCGCACCGTGTCGCTGGTGCGCGATCTATCTCCAGTTCCCATCCCGCGCAATTTCATCCTGCCGCAATCCGTGACCGAGCGTCCACGACCCGCGCCATCGCTACGCCCGCGTCGCGCCTGGACCGCTCCACTGTTGACAGCGGCGACCGCCGTCGTCAGTCTCCTTTTCGTCGTCGTCCTGGCTGGCGACATGCTGCTTCTCTCTGGGATGGGCAACCTGGCCACTGCTCCAGAGCCAGCAGCGATGATAGAAGCTCCGCAGATGGCGATGGAACCTTCGCCGGTTGTCGAAAAAGCCAAAGTTGAGGCCGAGCACGCCGTCGAGTCGCCCACAGCCATTCCGCTCTCGGAAAAAGCCCCACCCGCAGCGCCGCTTGCAGCCACCGCTGAGGAGAGGCTATATGCTGTGGAAACGCCAGATGACGCCGAGGCAACTGTGGCGGCGGCAGGCGGCGGCGGTCCAGTTGACGAGGCGACAGACCTGGCTCCGCCCCCTGTTCCGACTACAGTGGTGGAGGCGACTCCTGTAGCCCTCACTAGCCCAGTCGAGGCGACTCTAGAACCAAAAGCTCCGCGCGGCGCAGAACCCACGTCGAGCGAGGTCGCCCCCTCGATGGCCGATGCAGAAGATTTTGGGGCGGCGGAAGAAGACGAGTGGAGAGCGCAGGAATATGAACTCGTTGCACCCTCTCCAACTCTGCCGTGGCGGGCGCTGGAGATCGCGCTGGGCCTGACCGCGCTAGTGCTGGCGTTTGGTACCGTTCGGGCCTGGCGCGCCCGCCGTCGATAGAGAGGAGTCTGGCTTGTCGCAAAACCTCGAACTGAACTATTGCCCCCGCTGCGGTCACGCGCTCGAAAACCAAGAAGCCTTTGGGCGCGTGCGGCGCGCCTGTCCCGCTTGCGAGTTGATCGTCTTTCGCGATCACAAAGTCGCCGCCGGGGTGCTCGTCGAGCGTGAGGGCAAGGTGCTCCTCGTCCGCCGTCGCATGAATCCACGCCAGGGGATGTGGAGCTTTCCGGCTGGCTTTGTCGATTTCGACGAGGATCCGATGGACGCCGCCGCGCGCGAGTGCCGCGAAGAGACCGGATTGGAGGTCGAGATCACCGGTCTGCTCGACGTCCTCGCCGGACGGGAGCACGAGCGCGGGGCGGACATCGTCGTCGTCTACCGCGCCCGGCTGGTGGGAGGGGAGCCAAAGGCCGACGACGACGTGGATCGCGTCGCCTTCTTCGCGCCCGACGAACTCCCCCGGCTCGCTTTTCACGCCACGCGGATCGCCCTCGACAAATGGCTTGCTGTCACCCCGAACTAAAAAGCCCACTGCAATAGCGCAGCGGGCTTCTGCTCAAGAACGACCAACTGGTATCTACTCGCCGATGCCCACCAACTCGACGGCGTCGATCTCGTTCCAGTTTGCGAGCACCGATTGGTCGAGCGTGATCCGAACGCCGACGACCAGGTAATCGCCGCCCTCCACCGGGATCGAGAGCGTGTAGGGGCACTCGTCCGACATATCCTCAGGCTCCCCCACGTAGACGCCGTGGAGTTCCCCCGCGGTGTCGAGCAGATCGACAAAGAGCACCTGGTTGGGATTATAGGATTGAACGATGTTTACCTCGGTGGGATAGACGGCGGTATCGTAGCTCAGCTCGAGCCACTCGACGGTATCCGATTCGGCGGAGGCCCAGGCCGTGGTGTAATCGCCACAGTCGGGTGTATCGGGCGCGCCGGTCGCCTGGATGGCGGCCCAGTTGGGGTTGTCGTACTCGGAGCTGGCGCTGGCGGAGGAAGCCCACTGCCGGATCTCTTCGCCCTCGACACCCTCGTCCAGGTCCAGGTCAAACTCCGGCTCGAAGAAACTGACCGAGGCGAGCACATCCTCGAACAGCGGCTCGAACTCATCGTCCCAGCGGTCGCTCGGCGCCATCCCGATCATGCTAAAGCTCTGCGCCGGAGGCACCGCTACAAAGACGACCCGACCGCGCATTTCCTTGTCCCCCTCCATGCCGCTCACGTCGACCACCAGGCCGGGTAAGCCAGCGACGGTGATCCCGTCAGGCTCCGAGACCTCGATGCCCGTTTCGAGGTCGGCCACAAAGTTGTCGTACAGATCCTCGGTGGTGGAGCCTTCCTCGTTTTCGCCGCCGATCAACAGGAGCGCCGGGCCGGTGTCTGGGTCGGCGTCGGGCGCTTCCATGCTGGCGAAACCAAAGACCTCCTCGACCGTATAGTCCGGGATCGGCTGGAAGGCGAACCCGCCCATCTCGCTCCGGTATTCCTCGCCGGACGCGGTTTCGGGGGGCGTGGTCTCTTCCGCTTCCACGATCTCCTCCAGGCGGATGTTGACGTTGGTGCTGTCGCCAAAGTCGACGCCCTGGATCACGAGCTCCTCCCCGCTCGACCAGCCGGTAAAGACGAGGCTAAAGCCATCGTCCTGGATCGAGGTGAGGACATCGTACTCGGCCAGGCCCAGGTCGGCGAACGCCTCCCGATAGAACTCGATCGCCTCCTCGATGCTGAGGCTGGTCTGGAAGTTGATCCCGCTCTCTCCTCCCTCGCCCATAAACTCCCACACGTCGTCCGGGAGAGGAAAGGCCGTGTCATACTCCTCCGCGCTTTCGGCAGGCGCTTCGGTGGGAGCAGGCGCTTCCGTTGGGGCGGGCACTTCGGTCGCGGCAGGGGGCTTGGTCGGCGCGGGAGCCGACGTAGCGGTCGGTTCTGGCTCGCTGCCGCCCAGGCCACAGGCCAGGGTGACCAGCGCCAGGATTAACAGAACAACGATAGATGTGAATTTGCGATTCATCGGAATTTCTCCTTGTTTGTAATGCGTAACACTTTCTTTTGCCACGCTGGGACTGGCCCACGACATTTCCTATGGGCCAGTCCCATAGTTGATCCCTAGTCGGAATTCCTTAGCACCAGGGGCAAGTAGATGTCGAATCCGGTTTCCGTGCTGAACAGGCCAAAGCTACTGAGATGGCAAACGCGCACCGTCACCGTCTTGGCCATGGTGTCGTAATCATAGCTCGACGCTGGTGTGCAGGTGTTGGCGACATCATCCCAGTCGGAGCCGGTCCAGTAAAAAAGCCGCAGATCCTTGACGTCGGCGATGGCCGCCTCCAACAGGTCCTCAGGGTCGTATTCGAGGGTCACCGTCACCCCTCCACCCGCCGCCAGGTCAGCGGAGGCGTCCAGGTTGAAGGCTCGCCCGGCAAACGCCAGGTCGCCCTGGCTCTGCGTTGGCTCTGGAACGTTCGTGTACGTGAACGTCGTTGTCCCCTCCAGCGCATCTCCCGGCACTTGGATGCTGGCCGACAGGTTATAGGGATTGGTAAAGACGATCGTGCCGCCTATGCCCGGTGAAAAGGTACTAACGACAGGCGGCCTGTATAGGCCGGAGAGCTTGCTGCTGGTCCCGGCCTCAAAGTACTGGATGACGCCATAGTTGCGGATGGTGCTGATGGTGCGCAAACCTTGCCCCTCGACTATGGGCACGGCCAGATCCAGTCGCCAGTTGCCATTCTCGTCGGCTGCGTCAGAGCCGAGGTAAACCAGCGCCTCGACATCTTTGTCGCCATCGTCTCGATAGACATCCACCCAGCAGTAGGGGCAGTCATCGCCGTCATCGCCGGCCACGTACGATTCGCTAAAGGTGATGACCCGCGCTGGCTCGAAGAAGCGCAATTCGTCGGGCACCAGGTCGCCAAACTCGATGGCGAGGGCAGTGTCGGAGATGACGTTCCCGCGCATCATGTTGGCGTTGTTGCGAATCAGTCCGCTGGGCAGGTAGATGCCCTCCATCCCTGTGCCGATGATCGTGTTAGAGAGGACGTAGGCGTAGCGGGCCTTGAGGTCCATACCGCGGCCACAGGTCCAGACGTCGACGTCGTTGGCGTCGCGACCGATGACATTATGCTGGATCAGGTTGTCCTGGTATTGCTCGCTCGATATGACGATGGCGTCCGGCGGGGTCTGGAGCGCGCTGCTCTGCACCAACAACCCGACAATGGTGTTGCTGATGGCCTGGTTGCGGTCTCCGCGCAAGTTGATACCCGTGCCGCCGAACCAGTTGTTGCTGGCGGCGGTGGGATCGCAGATGTTGGCCGGATCGACGCTTGCCACGTCAATTGTGCCATTGGCGCGGGCGCCGACATAGTTACGCAGAACATAGTTGTCGTTGCTGCCTTGGATATTGATGGCGCCCCCGGTCAGACCGAGAAAGACGTTATCCTGGAACAGATTGTTGTCCGCATTGACGGTGAGGGCGATGGCGGCGGCGCCGCTGCCCTCTTTTGGCTCGGCGAGATTGCGAATGTAAACCCCCATCCCATCCACAGTGAGACCGAACCAACAGTCCTCGACGGTGTTGTAGCCGTGGTTAAGTTTGAGGATGTCCTTGAAGCGCTGGAAGGCCAAACCTCGGATGACGTTGCGCTCGCCGTTGACTACCAGGCCGCCCTTGGAGCCGTCGGCCCCACGCACGACGATGCGCGGCATGTCGGCCCGCAGGACGTCGTGGTCGGGCTGGCTCCAGCCGTCGATGACGACCTGTCCGCTCTTGCTGATGTCGGTGCTGCCCAGCGTGGGGAGGGCGTTAAGCTGCAAAGTATCGTAAAGCTCAATAATCCAGGCGCCCGCGCCATTGTACCCGCCATCGGTTGTGGGGATATCGAAGCGAATCTGAATAGGGCGCACGCCGGGATCGGCGTCCATCAGATCATCGGCTTCCACCAGGGCGCGACGCAACGTGCACTGGTCCGCAGCCACGTCGGAGCAGGTGGTAGATCGGCTGTCGTCGGGGTCTCCGGCGTTGGTGACGACGATGACGGTGTTGTAGGTGGTGGGCCGGGTGGGCGGCGCGCTATACGCCACGGCCGGGATCGGCAACGGTGGGTCGAACGTGGGCGCGGGCGGATCGGACGGGTCCGGCGCGCCTGACTGCACGTGGAGATCAGAGATCTTGGTCGTCATCCCGGCGCTATAGTCGCCACTGGGATGAGTGATCTGCCCGTCGACGGCCGTGGTGCTGGCGGTGCGGACGCCCTCGGTGATGGCCAGCGTGCGGGGCAGTTCAGCTTCCCAATCGCCGTTGCCATCGGCGGTGACGGTTGCCAGCGATTCCAGCGTCTCGGTGACGGTGTCGATCTCGTCGAGGAACAACTCGACAGTACATCCGGCGCAAGGACTATCCAAACCGCTGGTGCCGGCCACGGTGGCGCCAGAGATAGTGATGACCTGGGCCGGGTTGAAGAGCCGCAGGGTGGAAGGGAGCTTATCGCCGAAAGCGAAAGCGTCGTGGGTGCTGTCCTTGATGACGTTATGCTGGATGGTGATTCCGTTGAGGTCGTAGCCGAACTCGCCGCCGGTAACAAAGATACCGGCTGTGCCGTGAGCGCCCACGACGGTATTGGTCATCACCTGGATGTCGTGACCGCCCAAAGCACCGCCGACGTGGATACCATCGCCGCAGATGCCAAAGGGCTGGCCGTCCGCGTCCACGCCGAGGATGTTGTGGCGCACTACGTGGTCATCGCCGGTGACAGAGATGGCGTCAATCGGGGTGCTTTCCGGGTCGTCGCTGTAGGGCAGCATACCGACGATGCGGTTGTACTCGACGGTGTTGCGGTGACCGAAAACTTGCATGCCGCTTCCGGCGAACCAGTTGTAGTAGCGGGCGTTGGGGTGGCATTTGCGCTCCCAGCGCACCTCAGGGACAGTGCCGTCGACGCGGGTGCCGATGGTGTTGCTGAGGACAAAGCTATCATCGCTGCCGACGTTGATGGCGTTGCCCCGGTAGCCCAACAGGTGATTGTTCTGGATCAGGTTATTGCTGACGTTTTCGGCCAGGATGATGCCGCTCTGCCCGCTGCCATCCTCCAGAGCGTGCTCTTTGTAGAGGTAGATAGCGTCGCCGTCAGCCGTAAGCCCGAACCAGTTATCGGCAATGACGTTATCGCCGCCGTTCATCTGGAGCCCCAGACGGAACTTTTGAAAGATCATGCCACGGATGGTGTTGCCGTTGCCGTTGACCACCAGGACGTGTCCCTCGGTGGGGTTTTCTTGTGGACCGCGCACGATAATGCGGGGCTGGTCAGGCCGGACGCCGTCGTGGTCGGGCTGGCTCCACCCGTCGATGGTCACTTGTCCGCTCTTGTTAAAATCAGTATTGCCAAGAGTGGGGAGAGGATTCGTCTTCACCGTCTCGGTGATCTGGATAACCCAGACACCGCTGCCGTCGTCGTACCGAGCGTCGGTGGTAGGAATGTCGAATTTGATCAAGATGGAGCGGGTGCTGGGGTCGTCGTCCATCAGCGCATCCGCCTCCACCAGGGCCCGGCGCAAGGTGCAGGGTGAGCGTGCGGGCTTGGTTGGCGCGCCGTAACAAGAATAGCCCGCGCTATCGTCGGGATCGGCGGCGCTGGTGACGGTGATCACAGTAGTGTAGGTAGACGCCACCCGTGCGGTGACGGAACGAGGCTCTGTATCGTCGCCGTAAGCGGTTCGCCGGCCGATTCCATCTGCTGGGATTGGTTCCTTGGCCACAACCACGATCACGCTCAACGCCAAGGCCACCAACAACGTAACCAAAACGATTTGCCATACTTTGTTTTTCATCAGAATCTCCTTTATTTTAATTCGTAATTTGTGTTGCGTAATGCGTAATAACTTTCGCGTTTTCAGAAACTTGATGCGACATCACCTCCTCACTTCTTGTTCGTTCCGAGGTTCGGCCTGGGTCTGCAAAAATTCAAACAGAGCGTCCAGGCTGGCAAAACCCTGACGTTTTCCGGTGCCAGGGCTTTCCAGCGAGGCGCGCCAAACCTGCTTTTCTCCGTTGCTGGTCTGCCACAAGCGCAGCAGGTACGATAGATACCGTTGTTCTCGTCGTTGTTTATTCATAACCTCTGCTGTCTCCTGGGCCGCCGCCGATCGGGTATAGCAGAAATTTGAGAGATGTCACGCCCCAAGCGAGATACCTCTCTCGTGTCAGCTATTCCTCAGGACGAGCGGCAGATAGACCCTGTACTCCGCGCCACCGTGCCAGAAGCCCTGCCCCAAGGTGACGCCCTTGCCGGAGATGACGCCCACCACCGGCTGACCCAGTGTGGCCCGCAGACTCACACCTCCAACCGTGGAATCCGATGCCCCACCGCCCAGTACCTCTCGCGGTCGCTCGAGGTCGCCACTCGCCAGTGCCAGCCCGGCCAGCAGCAGTGACAGGGCCAGCGCCAATGTCAGAATATGAACCGCTCTCATTCTCGTGCCTCCTTACGGGCAGGTGATGGCAGCATAGCTGCTATCATAGACCTGGAAACAGACCAGCGTGCCGCTGTCGCGAGTGGCGCCGCCGTCTAACTTGCTGACGCCCAGGCGCACCGTGCCGCCGTTCTGGTAAAGCCCATCGTCGCCGGTGAACTGCGAGCTATCGACCGTCGCCGCGCTGTAAGAGTTGGACAGGCCATAGTTCTCGCTACCGCCGTTCTCTCCCAGGGCGGCGACGCTCTCGGCCTCCAGCGTCGCGCCGCCACTATTGGAGATACCGTAAGCGTTGTCCCGCGCGCGCGCGGTGAAGGAGCCGCCGCACAGCGTCGCCGTGCCGATCCAGTTGGCCAGGCCGTAGCTGGTGCCGCCGTCCTCGCCCAGGGCGGTGACGCTTTCGGCCTCCAGCGTGGCGTCGCTGTTGTAGTTGAAGATGCCATAGGCGTTGTCCCCGCCACGTCCGGTGAAAGAGCCGCCGCGCAGCGTCGCCACCGCGCTATTGGAATTGTACAGGCCGCAGTTCTCGCCGCCGCCATCCTCGGCCAAGGCGGTGACGCTTTCTGCCACCAGCGTGGTACCGCTGCTGAGGTTGTGGATACCATAGGCATCTGCCCCCGCGCGCGCGGTGAAGGAGCCGCCGCGCAACGTCGCAGTCATGCCGTTAGACCGCAAGCCGCGGTTCTCGTCGCTGCCGTCCTCGGCCAGGGCGGTGACGTTCTCGGCCTCGAATGGGGCGCTGCCGGTGTGGGAAATACCCACGGCCGACATCCCGCCGCGTGCAGTGAAGGAGCCGCCGCGCAACGTCAGCGCACCACTATTGAACAAACCAGTGTTGTCGCTGCCGTTCTTGGCCAGAGCGTCGACGTTCTGCAACGTGACACCGATGCCACTCCCGTTCAGATAGATGGCGTAATTGACCGTGCCATCGCCTTGCGCTCGTACCGCCACCTCCGTCACCAGCGTTTGGGTTGTGCCGTCCCCTGCCAGCAGGGCCGCCTGGAAGTAATTTGTGCCGCTATTGTTTATCGCCAGGGCCTGCAGGCTGACGTGGTGAGTCAGAACCAGCGTGGCCTGGGTCAGGTACGGTGGGACGTTGCCGATGGTGCTGGTGATGACGGTCAACTCCGGACCGGCTCCCTGGAGATGTACGTGGGGCTTCATCGTCACCGTCTCACTGTACACCCCCGGTGCCACCCACACCAGGTAGGGGTTGCCGGCCGCGGCGTCGCGGATGCTGTCTATGGCCGCCTGGACATTGGTATAGTCGCCGCCGCTCTTGGCCACGACGACCACGTTCTGGTAGTCGGCCCCCAGCTCGCTGGCGTGCAGGCCGTCGACTGTGTCGGCGTTGGTCGACTGCAAGGCATACGGCACGGCGGCGATGCGCGTGTCCGGCTTTAACTGTTCAAAAGGGCCGGCGGCGCTCGCGCCGAACCAGACCCGCAGGTAGCGCTCGGACTGGCTAAAGACATCTGCCGCCAGTGCTCGCGTCATCCCGTCCAACTTGGTATCTCCCAGAAGGAGGCTGAACAGGCCATCGCTCACCTCCAACCGCACGGAAGCGGTCGGCTCCCCGGCACTAGTCCCATCGTTCGACCAGTAGGTGACAGCGCCGGTCGCGTCGACGATGGCGAACTTGAAGTAGCCCATGTCGTCATAGGGGCTGCCGTTCACACGCACCTCTCCCTGATAGGAGACCACTCTCGGCGCCCCGCCCTGGACCAGGGGGGCATTCCCTGGCGCGGCCCGGCTCACTGCCATCAGCACCGCCCCGGCGAGCAGCGCCAGGGCCAGGACCAGCATAAAACGTATTCTTATTCTCGTGCTCATTTCAGACCTCCTTGTCGTTGATACATTCGTAGCTTGAGTAGGCTAGACCTAAGAGTCTCCTGGCTACGTCACAACAGACCTGACTTTGCGTTGTTCACCCAACCTGCGTCCGATTGGATGTCCGTCTTGTGAACGATCAGGTCGGCGTCCCACTGTGCATCGGTGAAGTAGACCGTCTTATCCGCCTCGCTTTGAATGCCAGTATACCACCAAATCGAGCCTTTGGTAGCCTCCCATTGATTTGTTGTTTCGCAGACGATCAAGTCAGCTTCCGAGCGAATGTCCGTGACGAATACTTTCAGATCCGCCTCGGACGCAATATCTGTTTTGTACAGTTTAGCCATTTTGCGATCTCCTTTTATTCATTTTCAGCATACTGAAAACGGTATGATCTCAGAACCAGCACTTTTTCGAGAAACAAGATAGTTTTCGTCAGACAACGAGCTTGGAAGGGCAGATTTTCACCCAAAACCTCTTCCATCCGCTGTT
>DAOTUB010000284.1:0-22634 GCA_034437455.1 Anaerolineae bacterium
ATCAACTGTTTTGAATTTGCGTGCCATAATCGTTGCTCCTTGCCACAGACATCAGGTTTGTTTAGATGGCCGCAATTTTACCGCAAATCGAGTTCGGAGGGAAGTCGCCTCTCCGACAAACTGCTAGTCATCGATGATTCATCGTTTCAGCGCAGCAAGATTCGTAGCGCTTTGGAAACGAGGGGGTATGAACTGCTCGAAGCGGCTAGTGGGTACAAAGGGTTAGAGATGGCAATTGCCGACCAACCCGACTGCGTCTTGCTGGATCTCATCATGCCTGGGATGGGCGGTTTGGAGGTGCTGCGCACGTTGCACAACCGGGAGATGAACGTACCCGTGGTCGTGCTCACCGCAGACATCCAGGGAAGCACGCGCCAGCGATGTTTGCAACTCGGCGCCACTGTCTTTGTCAACAAGCCTTTCGAAGAGAGCGAATTGATCCACGCCATCAGACAGGCGCTCGACGGCAAAGTATAGGAGGCCGCCCCATGTAAGTGACGGATGAGCAGATAGACGTCGTGAGGGAATTGATCAACATCGGGGTCGGCAGGGCCGCCGGTTCGCTGAACACGATGCTCCGCTCCCACGTTCGTTTGCAGGTTCCCTCGGTTGAGGCGCTTTTGCCTTCCGCGCTGGAAGAGAGGATCCGTGAATTGGGAGAAGAGATGCTCTCCATTGTGCAGCTCACATTCCAGGGACCCTTTTCCGGGACTGCGTCTTTGATCTTGCTGACCAGGAGCGCCGCCAAACTCGTGGCCGTCCTCACGGACGATGAACGGAACTCACTCAATCTCGACTCGACCCGAATTGGAACGCTCACCGAGGTGGGAAACATCGTCCTGAACGGGATAGTGGGCGTGATCGGCAACGAGATCGAACAATACATTCACTTTTCTGTGCCCACCTATGCGGAGAACCCCGTTGAGGTTCTGCTGGCGCCCGGCGATTTCGACGACGACGCTATGGTCGTATGGGCGCAGGCGCAGTTCACCGTTGAGCGTCATCACATCGCCGGGGACATCATCCTGCTCTTTGAGATCGGTTTGTTCGACGTGTTGTGGGATGCCGTCAATCGAAAATCAGCCAGGGTTTTGTAAACAACCCAATGCCCGCTGATCGGAGAAAAATCACGCCGCGCACTCCAGGTGCGTGGCACTTTTAGTTTTTTACTTCTCACGTCTCACACATTGTGCCTCGCGATTGGAAGGTTTTTGGAAGGTCAGAGGCTCATTTTACAAGGTGGTTGGAAGGTGAGGATAGTATAATTGAGCCAAACAGTGTGTATTTCGGCGTTAGTTGTGGTTTCAGCAGGCCCTATGTGAGGTGAAAGCGATGATGGGATTCCCATTGACCTTCGACATTGAAGCGGATGAAATAGAGATATTCCTCCAGGACGTCAACGAGCATCTGCAGACGATGGAAGCGGGTATTTTGCGCCTGGAGCAGGCGGCTGACCTCGAGACCCTAAACGCGGTCTTTCGGGCCGCTCACACCCTCAAAGCGGTGGCCGCTACGGTGGGGCACCAGCAGATGGCCGAGCTGACTCACACCCTCGAGACTCTTTTTGACGCCATGCGCGAAGACGGCTTGCTCCCCACACAAGCGGTGACGGACGAATTGCTGATCGCCGTAGATGTTCTCAAGGAATTGCGGGATGAAGTCGTCAGCTTGCAATCCAGTGGCGTGGACGTGACCGCCACGCTAGACCGGCTGCGCACAATGATGGAAGGCGCCGTTGATGACCAGAAACCGGGTTTCTTGGCAAAAACCCGGTTTCTAGGCGAAGCGTCACACCGGTTGACGCCGGGACAGACGACGCAGGCACAAAAGTACTACGAAGAAGGACACGCCATCCTGGAGATCGACGTCGCCGTCGCTGCTGAATGTTTCGCTCCGGCTGCCCGTCTCTTGCAAGCGGCGATGGCGCTGGAAGAGGTAGGCCAGATCGTCGCCCAACACCCCGCGCAACCTGATCTGCTCGAAGATCGTCAGGACGGCAACCTGTGGCTCATCCTCGCGGCCCAGACCGACCAGAGCGCCATCGAAGAGTGTCTGGCGAGTGTTCCCGAGTTATCCGAATTTCGAGCGCGACCCTACGCCATCGCTCCGATCTATGCGCCGCAGAACGCGGTCCATCAGGAGAGAGAAAAAACAGTGCGCATCAGCGTGGAGCGTCTCGATACCTTGATGAACCTGGTGGGAGAACTGGTCACCGACCGCACCCGCCTGACGCAGCTCGACGAGACGCTGAGCGCCGAGTTCGGCAAGAACGGAAACATCGGCAGGTTGGGCGAGATGGTGACTCATTTTGGTCGAGTCGTGGGCCAGTTGCAGGGAGAGGTGATGCAGGCTCGCATGTTGCCCATCGAGCATCTCTTTGAAAAGTTCCCGCGCCTGGTGCGCGACCTGGCCCGCGCCGCCGACAAGAAGGTAAATCTGGTCATTGAGGGCGCAGCCACGGAACTCGACCGCTCCGTCATCGAGATCATCGGTGACCCACTGATACACCTGTTGCGCAATGCCGTGGACCACGGCATCGAACCCCCCGAGGAACGGGTCGCGGCGGGCAAACCGGAAACCGGCTCGATCTGGCTGGAGGCCGGGCACGAAGACGGACAGATCGTGATCACAGTCAAGGGCGATGGGCGGGGGATCGAACCGGCGCGGATACGAGCGGCTGCCGTAGAACGCGGCCTGCTTTCTGAGGAGGAAGCTGCTCGGCTCGACGACGACGCAGCCATCTCCCTGATCTTTGAGCCTAATCTATCCACCGCCGCGGAGGTCACCGACGTCTCGGGGCGGGGGGTAGGGCTGGACGTGGTACGCACCAACGTCAAGCGGCTCAGTGGAACAGTGGTCGTGGAAAGTGAAGTGGGGGCGGGCACAACCTTCCGCCTCACGCTCCCCCTCACGCTGGCCATCGTACAGGCGATGCTGGTGGCCCTGGGGGAGGACGTGTACGCCATTCCCCTGACGGGCATCGTCGAGACGTTGTATTTGTCGGACGTGACGGTCAGCAGCGTGAAAGGCGTGCCGGTCATCCACTGGCGAGATTCTGTGCTGCCGCTGGTCTACTTGCGCCGATTCTTCTCTTGTCCAGGGGAAGAAACTGGATTTTTGGAAACCTCTCAGCAGGCCGTGGTGACGGTGGCGTGGGGCAAGCAGCAGATCGGCCTGGTGGTGGATGGACTGATCGGAAAACGAGAAATTGTGATCAAATCGCTCAGCCCTATCCTCGGCAACGTGCCGGGACTATCGGGTTGTACCATTCTGGGCGACGGGCGCATTGCACTTATCATAGACGTGCCGGGCCTGGTTGGCGCTTGCTTGCAGGCTCAGAGACAGGAGAGGACGCCGTGAGAGAATCGGAGAAACAAAAAGAGATTTGGAGACGTTTGATAGACGGGCCGCGGGGAGAGAATGCGTTGCGCACAGTGATGTGGCGGATGGCCTGCGATCTATCCAGTATGGTGGGCCGAACGATCGGCAACGGCGACCCCCAGGTGGAGGCGGTGCCTCTATCTGAGGTGGCTGTGCGCGCCGGCGATCTCGAAGCCGAGATGGTGGGCGTCTACCTGGTGATGCAGAGCGGACTGCGCGGGCAAGCACTGCTGATTTTACCCGTGACCTGCGCGTTGTGCCTGGCCGATCTACTGATGGACGAGCCGCTGGGCACGGCTACCTTTCTCGGTGAGATGGAACGCTCGGCGTTGGCCGAGGTCGGCAACATGGCAGTCTCCTCCTTCCTCAACGCCGTGGCCACAAACACCGGGGCGGCGGAGTTGTTGCGGCCTTCCTCGCCGGCTGTGATGGTGGATATGTTGGGCGCGATTCTGGACGTGATCGTCACGCCGGTGGCCGCCGTGAGAGATGATCTCCTGATCATCGAAACGGTTCTCAAGGATGCCAAAGGTAACGTGCAGGCTCGTTTCTGGATGTTGCCCGATCCGGCGCTCCGGATAAGCGCCAACTGACCGTGGAGGCAGATCGTGACCGACAACGTGCGCACCGTCTCTATTGGAGAAGTGATTGTAAGCAATGCCCTCGACGACGTGTTGGTGGCCTACGGGATCGGCTCGTGTGTGGCGGTTTGCCTGCACGACCCGGTGGCAAAGATAGGCGGAATGCTGCATGCCTTGCTGCCAACCGCTCCTAACGGAAACCCCCGGGAAGGCAACCCGGAGCCTTCGGCAAAATATGTCGATCATGGCGTGTCGCTTCTGATCGGATCGCTCGTAGAGTTGGGCGCCAAACGCACCCGGCTGGTCGCGCAACTGTGCGGCGGCGCCCAGGTGCTGAACGCCCCCGGCTTTGACGGCTGGTTGAACATTGGGGAGCGCAACGTGAAAGCGGCCCGGTCTGCCCTGCGGGCGGCGGGTCTCCGGATAAAGGCCCAGGCCACCGGTGGGCAAATCGGTCGCACGGTGAGGCTCTACATCGCCGACGGACGAGTGACATTGAGAAGTCTGGGGCGGGGCGAACAACCCATAAGTAAAAGTGACAAGTTGATAAGGTGACGAGGAGAGATACGTGTTACACAATACACACATGATGCCCTCGTCACATTCAGGAGGTTCAGATATGGCTAAAATCATGATCGTGGACGATAGCCTATTTATGCGCAACCGGATCGCCAACTTGCTCGCCAAGCAAGGCTACGAAACCATCGTGGCCGAGGATGGCGTGGCGGCTGTCAGCACCTATCGGCGAGACAGGCCCGACGCGGTGTTGATGGACATCACGATGCCGCAGAAGGATGGCCTCAGTGCTCTGACGGAGATTCGTCGGCTCGATCCTCAGGCCATCGTCGTCATACTCACGGCGCTGAACCAAAAGCTGGCGGCGGCGCGGGCGATACATCTGGGAGCCAAGGACTTTTTGGTCAAGCCCGCTCCTCCCAGCCAGTTGATCGCGGCAGTGCGTAAAGCATTGGGATAAGGTGATGCGAGTCCCGATTAACTCTACAGAGCTTGACCGAGCCTCGCCAAAGGACCGTTCCATTCGCGTCCTGGTGGTAGATGACTCGGCTTTCATACGGCATTCGATCGCCAAGCGCCTGGAGGCGGACCCAGACATCACTGTGGCGGGCAGGGCTTACGATGGGCTGGACGCGCTGACCCAAATAGCGGCCCTCAAACCCGACGTGGTCACGCTCGACGTGGAGATGCCGCGCATGGACGGCCTAGCCGCGTTGCGGCGCATCATGGCGGAATATCCCACGCCAGTCATTATGCTCAGCGCGTACACCCGGCGCGGCGCCCGCGCCACCATCCAGGCGCTCATGCGGGGCGCGGTGGACTTTGTGCCCAAGCCGGCCATCCACGCCGAACTCGACGATGTCATCAAAGAGCTGATCGACAAGGTGAAAATTGCCGCCAGCGCGCCCGCTGCCTCTCGCCTTTCCTCCCTGCCCGTTCATCCAGGCCCCTCTCCTCCCAGGTCGAGACCGCGTCCAGTTCACAAGGGCGATCCCTTGATCATCATCGGGGCTTCTACCGGCGGGCCGCGCGCGCTGCAACAGATATTATCGGGGCTGCCCGCCGACCTGCCCGCCGCCGTGACGATGGTGCAACACATGCCCGCTGGCTTCACCGAGGCGCTGGCCCAGCGACTGAACGAAAGCAGCCCGCTCACCGTGCAAGAGGCGGCGCACGGCGACCGGCTGGCGCGGGGTCTGGCGCTGTTGGCCCCCGGCGGCTCTCACCTCCGATTCAACGGGCGCAGGCAGGTGAGCCTGGATCAGGGGCCGCGCTGCAACGGAGTGCGGCCCGCCCTGGACGTGAGTATGGAATCGGCGGCTGCCCGTCATGGCGCGGCCGTGATCGGCGTGGTGCTCACCGGCATGGGATCCGATGGCACGTTGGGTGCCAGGCAAGTCAAGGCCGCCGGGGGTAGAGTGGTCGCCGAGCACGAATCGACCAGCGTGGTGTACGGCATGCCGCGCAGTGTGATCGAGGCCGGACTGGCGGACCGGGTGGCGCCGCTGCCGGAGGTGGCTTTGACGTTGCTGGAGATGATCCGGTGAACGTGACGATGGAACCGCAGGAGTATACCTTCATCAAGCGCAAGGTGCTGAGCTTGACCGGCGTGGACTTGAACTGCTACAAGACTCAGCAGGTGCAGCGGCGTCTCCGAACGTATCTGGTCAAGTCGGGACATTCCGACTGGCACAAATTCTTTCGCGCTATACAGGACGGATCGGAAGAACTGTACAGGTTCAAGGACTATTTGACCATCAACGTCTCTTCCTTTTTTCGCGACGTGGGAAAATTCGAGTACCTGCGCGAGTCCATCTTGCCCGGGCTGATGCGCGGGCGCCCCCGGCTGCGGGTGTGGAGCGCGGGATGCTCGCACGGCCACGAGCCGTACTCGCTGGCCATCACGCTGGCCGAGGCGACTGGCTTTTATCGCCAGCACTACATCCTGGCCACCGACATTGACCGCTCTGCCCTGGAGCGATCCAAGGCCGGCGGCCCCTACTCTGCCAAAGAGGTGGAAAAAGCGCCTCCCGCTTTGCTCGCGCGATATTTCAAGGCCCGCGACGACGGCTACCATGTCACCGAGAGCCTGCGACGCAAGGTGAACTTTGGCTATCACAATCTCCTGGCGGATCCCTTTGAGGGTGGATTCGATCTGATCGTCTGTCGCAACGTGGTGATCTATTTCACGTCTGAGGTGAAAAATCGCCTGTACAAACAGTTCTACGACGCACTGCGACCCGGCGGCGTGCTCTTTGTGGGCAGCACCGAGGTGGTATCCGGAGCCGCCAAGCTGGGGTTTGAGACGGCGGGCATCTCCTTCTATCGCCGCAATCACGTGGGATGACGATCGCAGGGGGATTGTGACGGACCCGACGAAATTTGTCACAGGAGTTGTATCATGAC
The DNA here is from genome assembly GCA_034437455.1 of Anaerolineae bacterium. Lineage (GTDB taxonomy): Bacteria > Chloroflexota > Anaerolineae > B4-G1 > B4-G1 > DAOTUB01. Next base: position 6,885 of record DAOTUB010000284.1, read on the forward strand.
GACGCATCATAAAAAAGTGCTCATTGTAGAAGACAGCCCGGCCCAGGCGCTGATGCTTCAGCAGCGATTGGACCAGGAGGGGCTACAGACGCTCTGGGCCCCTGATGGACGGATTGGGGTGGCGATGGCGCGGCAACAGATGCCGGACGTGATCGTGCTCGACCTTGAAATGCCCGAAATGAACGGCTTTGAAGCGTGCAAGCTGCTGAAGGAGAACGACCGCACGGCCAACATCCCCATCGTTATGCTCACGGTTCGCACCGAACCCAACGCATTGATGCAGGGGATCGACCTGGGGGCGATTGACTTTATTCCCAAGGATGCCTTTTCTGAAACCGTGCTCGTAGAGACATTGCGACAATTGCGTATCCTGGACGACCCTCAGAATGGGGAGTATAATGAACAGGAACCAGACCATAGCGATTAAAAACGCGTTCGACGTCACCCTGGCGCGGATGCAGGTACGCCAGCGCGCCCGCGAGATCGGCCTTGGGATACAGGAGCAGGCATCCATTGCCCTGGCGACCTCTTCGCTGGCTCACGCGCTTAAATTGGGGGAAGCAATGGAAGAGAGCACCATTGATATCTATAGCCCGGACGAAGGAGAGCGATTGGGCGTGCAGGTGGTATGTACGGTGGCCAATGGCGCGGCCTGGGAGCCCGAAGCGAAGGTGTTTGCAGATACCCGCTGGATGGTTGACGAGTTGACAGTTGAGACACTGCCGTCCAACGACATAGAGGTCACTCTGATCAAGTGGGCGACGTGAGGAGTTATCTATGGGCGAGACTGTAGGAACGGACGGGATGAATCCCAAGAAAATTCTGGTGATCGAAGACAGCCCAACCCAGGCATTGCACTTGCAGGGGTTATTGGAGGAGGAAGGCTTCCGGGTCATCGTGGCTCGCGACGGGGAGGCCGGTTTGCAGACGGCGCAGAAGGCACGCCCCGACGTCGTCGTGCTCGATCTGGAGATGGCGGGAATGAATGGGTTGCAGGTGTGCCAGCGATTAAAAGAGATGCGCCAGACCACCTCGATCCCGGTGATCATGTTCACCCGTCACGACGACCCCGAAGTGATGACGCTGGGTATGCAAATTGGCGCGGTGGATTACATTCCCAAGGACGCTTTTGCCGACACGACTCTGTTGGAGACGCTGCGGCAAATGGAACTGGACGCGCCGTGCGCTGCGGGGGCATAGCAGCGTCGGCGCAAGGGCTTGAGGCAGTGTGATGGAAACTATAAACGTTCTCGTGGTAGATGACTCGCCGATCATACGGCAGATACTGGTCAACATGCTCCAGAGCGAGCCGGGGTTCCAGGTCGTGGGGCAGGCACGAGACGGGGAGGAAGCCGTGCAGTTGGCAGCGCTTTTGCAACCCGACGTGATCACGATGGACATCTGTATGCCCCGCATGGATGGGTTGCAGGCGACCGAGCAGATCATGAAGACCACGCCCAGGCCCATCGTCGTGGTGGCGAGCAGTGTCTATGACGAGGATCTGCACATTGCTTTCGATGCCGTCGCCGCCGGCGCCCTGACCGTGGTCGAAAAACCGAAGGGGCTTTCTCCCGCCGACTATGAGGCCGTGCGCGAGCAACTGGTGACGACCATCCGGCTGATGGCCGAGGTGCCCGTGATCGCCGTCGGGCCAGAGCGCGAGACGGCGGGCGAATCGCGCACAGAGCCAGACGTCGAATTGATCGCCATGGCCGCGTCCACCGGCGGCCCGGGCGTGCTGTACCAGCTCCTCGGCGCCCTGTCGCCGACCCTGTCCATTCCCATCCTGATCGTGCAACAGATCACGCACGGCTTTGTGCAAGGGCTTGCCTGCTGGCTGGATAACGTGACCGCGCTGGAGGTAGCGGTGGCGAAAGAGAACGAACAGATCGCGGCGGGACGGATCTGGATCGCGCCGGAGGATATGCACATGACGGTTGCCCCCGGCGGCGTCATCCAACTCGACGACTCACCGCCCTGGAACGGAGCGCGTCCCTCGGCCACGCGCCTGTTCCACTCGGTGGCGGAAACCTACGGAGCCGCCGCCGTCGGCGTAGTGTTGACGGGCGCGGGCGAGGATGGGGCCGAGGGACTGGCGGCCCTCCAACAGGCGGGCGGGCGCGTCATCGCGCAAAAAGAAGAGGGGTGTATGTTCTTTGGGATGCCCCAGGCGGCGATCGAGCGAGGGATCGTGAGCCAGGTATTGTCGCCCAACGAGATCGCCCTCGCACTGAACCGGCTTGACAGACGCCACAAATATGATAAGCTTCCCAAAACAACGGGCGAGTAGATGCTGACGCGAGCAGAGGAGAGAGTCATGACGAACGCGGAGAAACCACTCACGAACAACCCGGACGTACCGAAAGAGTTGATATCGCCGCACGAGCACGCGATCCTGGCATCCATCGCCGATGGCGTGATCGTCAGCGACGTCGAGGGTCAGATGGCCTGGCTCAACCAGGCCGCCGCCCGCATGCTGAGCCTGGATCCTCCGACGGTGACCGGGCATCCGATCCGCACACTCTTTGAGCCATTTCCTGCTCGTGGCCCCTCCACCGTGATCGAAACCTTCGACCGCCTGTACGCCGATCCCTACACGGACAGGCAAGAGGAAGAGAGCGATGAGACGATCATCGCCGTCGGCGCCCAGGTCATCCAGACGCGCCTCTCTCCTATCCTGACCGAGGCGGGCGAGTTCCTGGGGATTGTGGCCGTACTGCGCGACATCACCCGCGAGGTCGAGGCCGAGCGAGCCAGGAGCGAGCTTATCCACGACGTCTCCCACGAATTGGGCGCGCCCCTGACCGCTATCAAGGGGTACAGTGAGATGTTGTTGCGCCAGGTCTCGGGGCGGCTTGGGGAGCAGCACGAGAATTTCTTGCGCATCATCCAGAGAAACGCCGACCGCCTGGTCGCCCTGGTCCACGATCTGTTGGACATCAGCCGCATCCTGAACAATCAACTGGAACTGGATATGGGGCCCGTCCAGATGGAAGCGGTACTCCGCAACGCGGCAGACGCCATACAACTACAATGCAATCAACGAGGTCTGCACCTGGCGGTCGAGGCCGAGTCTAACGTGGGATTGGTATTCGGCGACAAGAACCGGCTTGCCCAGGTCATCGTCAATCTGGCCCAAAACGCCTGCCACCGCACGCCGGGCGGCGGGCGTATCACCCTCGCGCTTTCGCGCACCGAGGGCGCGGTGCAGGTGGACGTCGCCGATACGGGCATCGGCATTCCTCTCGATGAACAGACCAAGATATTCCAACGCTTCTACCGGCCGCACGTGCCCACCACCCCCGACGCCGAGAGCACCGGGCTGGAGCTGCCCATTGCCAGAATGCTGATCGAGATGCACGGCGGGCGCATCTGGGTGGAGAGCGAGTCTGGGCAGGGCAACGCCTTCTCCTTCGTGCTGCCCTTGCACGATGTGGTCGGCGACGTGGTCGAGCCTGCCGAAACGAAACGGACGATATTGGTCGTCGAGGATGACAATGACCTCGCCCAACTCATCGCGCTGCAACTCCAGCAGGAGGGGTACGAGGTGCTCATGACCGAAAAGGGTGAAGAAGCCCTGCGATTGGCGCGCAATCGGGACATCGACCTGATCACGCTGGACATTATGCTGCCGGACATCACGGGCATGGATGTGCTGCGCCGGCTCAAGGCGGATAGCGAGACGGCGGACATCCCAGTGATCGTCGTGTCTGTGCTACAACCCGAGGACAGCACCAGCGGATCTCGTATTGTCGATCACATTACCAAGCCCTTTGCGCTCGAAAGGCTGACGGACAGTGTCCGACGCACGCTGGCGACCGCGTGACGAGAGCGACAGCTTGGGTTTTCGTCCAAGATTCACAGACTCCCTCTGAATAACCAGCAATTCCCGTTTTGTAGCCGCGCTTTCCATAGCGCGTGCATTTTGCCACATGAAGCACCCTTCGCGATATAGAAATCGCGGCTACAACTCTCGTTTTTCCCCATAACAGGAATTGCTGCTGAATAACCAGCAATTCCAATTATGAGATTCGTAGTAACGACTTTAGTCGTTTTGACCACTCAACCAGCGACTCAAATCGCCACTACGAACCCATATCGCAATGATAGCGTCAAAATGGGAATTACTGCTGAATAACATACTCCTCGAACTTGTGTTGACGGGTCTTTTTCCCTCAGACGTCGATCTGTGTTAACATCGAAACGAAATAGTAACGCATTTGAGATTTTTTGAAACCCACGACCGGGCAGTCCTGTGTTATACTGGCTTAACGAGTTACGCGAGCGTGTTCTATGACCGCCAGACACATATTGATCGTGGACGATGAACCCCATGTGGTCACATCCTTGAGCCGGATGCTGGAACACTCGGACCGGAGCTACCAGGTCGGCATCGCTCATTCCGGCGAGGAGGCGTTGGAGCTGCTCGAGCATTCTCCCGTGGACCTCCTCATCACCGATCTGCGCCTGCCCGGTATCACCGGGCTGGATCTGATCCGCTGGGTGAAGGCGTCCAGCCCGCAGACGCGCACCATCCTCATCACCGCTTATGGCAACGACGAGGTCGAGGCGGAGGCCCGGCGTCTGGAGGCCTATCGTTACGTCACCAAGCCCTTCGACATCGGCGATTTCGCGCAGACGGTGCAGGAGGCACTGAGAGGGTTGGCCATCAGCCAGCCTGGTCTCACGATTCTCTCCGACGAGTCCTTCGAGGCCATCGTGCGGCAGTTGGACGCGCTGCGCCGCGACGTTGGCGCTCGCTGCATCTTTCTGGCCGATATGCAGGGCCAGCGCCTGGCGGAGGTGGGGAACACCGAGGGGCTTGACGCCGCCACACTGCTTTCTCTTCTGGCGGGCGGTTTCGCCACCAGCGGTGAATTGGCCCGCCGGTTTGGGAGCGGTCAGGCGATCAACCTCAACTTTCACGAAGGGTCGCGCCACGAAATCTACTCGGCCAACGTGGGGGCGGGTCTCTTTTTGATCATGATCTACGACCGCCAGGTCCAGGCCAGCCGCATCGGCATCGTTTGGTTCTATACGCAGCAGGCAATTGAAACTTTGCTCTCTGTGATCTCGACTGCCGAAGCAGACGCGCCGGGACGCTCTCTGGATCTGGGCTTTGGCGACTCGTTGAAAGCAGAGCTGGACACGCATTTTTTCGATCCGACGGATTAGGAGAGGCGACCCGTGACAGCCAAGCGCATCCTGGTGGTGGACGACGAGCCGAACGTGGTCAAGTCGTGCGCCAGAATGCTGGAATTGGAGGGCTTTGAGGTACAGACCGCCAGCGGCGGGAGCGAGGCGCTCGCCCTATACAAGCGCGAGCACTTTGACATGGCGCTGGTGGACCTCAGGATGCCCGACATGAGCGGGCTGGAAGTGCTGGCGGCGCTCAAGGAGCACGATCCAAACGCGACCGCCGCCATCTTTACCGCCTACGGCACGAAGGAAAACGCGATCGAGGCGCTGCGGCTGGGCGCGTGCGAGTTCCTGGAAAAGCCGCTCGATGCCAAGGTCGTGGTCGCCACAGTGCGGCGCGTCCTAGAGCAAAGGGCAGACAAAGCCGTGCGGGGCAATCTGCACAGCTTGAGCCTGCCCAACATCATCCAGATCAACTGCACCGAGCGCAACCAGGCTCACCTGCGACTCAGACACCGGCAAGAGGAAGCGAGCGTCTTTTTCGCCGACGGCAACGTCGTGCACGCCGTATTGGGCGACCAGGCTGGCGAGGAAGCGATCTACGAATTGCTGGGCTGGGAGGATGGCGAGTTCGAGCTGGAGATGGACGTTCCGCCGCCTGCGCGGACTATCACGACCAATTGGTCCGGCCTGCTCCTGGAGGGCATGCGGCGCATTGACGAGAGCGCGGCGGGGTGGGATGTGCTGAGCGAGTTGGAAGCACTCGGCGAGGAGGAAGAGGAAACGTCGATCCAAGCTCCACAAGAGGAAGCCGACGTTCAAATCATCCCGGCTGCCGAAGGCGAGGCAGGCGCGCCCCAGACGTATCTGACCCAACAGTTGGAGGAATTGCGTCGTGACGTCGGCGCTCGCTGTGCTTTTCTGGCCGATATGGAGGGCCGGTCTCTGGCAGAAACGGGGCGAATTGGGAAACTCGACGTCGCCACCCTGCTCTCTTTGCTGGCCGGTAGTTTCGCCGCCAGCGCCGAACTGGCGCGCCACTTTGGCGACGGCCAGGCGCTTAACATCAGTTTTCACAGGGGATCGCGCTACGAAATCCACTCGGCCAGCGTGGGCGAGGATCTCTTTCTGGCGCTGGTCTACGACCGACGCGTCCAGGCCAGCAGTATCGGCATCGTCTGGCTCTACACGCGACGCGCAGTCGAGAACTTGCGTTCTATCCCCGCCGCCGTCGAGTCCTCCGCAACGGAGCGATCTCCCGGCGCACGGTTCGACAACCCGCTGATGGCGGAGATGATGGCGGAAATTGATGCGTTTTTTCCTGCCTCCTCGCAGGAAAAAAGAGTCGCCGATAGTTGCTGAGCGGCAATTCTCCTGATGAGATTCGTAGTAACGACTTTAGTCGTTTGACCGCCCGACCCGCGACTAAAGTCGCCACTACTACAGAGGTGAACCGATGAAGACAGGCTTGACCTTGCCCGTAGATTTGGCCGGACAGATCGAGCACATTCTGGCAGACGTGTATCACAAGGCCAGGGCCGAGTGCGTCCTGCTTGCCGACGTCAGCGGCCAATTGCTCGCCATCCAGGGGCAGACGCTGGAGATGGACCCCATGATCGTGGCGGCGCTGGCGGCCGGCGACGTGGCGGCCCTGTCCGAGCTGGCCCGGCAGATCGGCGAAACCGATCATCGCGGCTCGTTTCTCCACGAAGGCGCACACAAGAGCATCTATCTCTTTGGCGTGAACACGAATTTTATCCTGATCGTGATCTTCCGGGCCGACACGCCCATTGGCCTGGTGCGGCTGTTCGCCGGACGCGCCGTCGAGCAGTTGCACCCGCTGGTCGTCGAGTTCGAGCAAAGCCTGAGCCGGCCGGAAGAGCTGATCGGCGCTGACTTTGGCGCTGCCCTGGCCGACGAACTGGAAGAAGCATTCGGAGAACTGTGACGAGGCGCGAGCCATGTTCATCAACTGGAAACTGCGCGAGATCAACCTCAAGATCGTCTATTACGGCCCGGCGCTCAGCGGCAAGACGACCAACTTGCAGTATATTCACGCCAAGACGAATCCCCGCATCCGGGGCGAGCTGGTCTCTCTCAAGACGCGGGGCGACCGCACGATTTATTTTGACTTTTTGCAGGTGGAACTGGGCCAGATCGCCGGTCTGAAACCGCGCTTTAACCTCTACACCGTGCCGGGGCAGGTCTATTACGTTGGGAGCCGCAAACTGGTGCTGCAGGGCGCCGATGGCGTGGTCTTTGTCGCCGATTCGCAGCGGCGCCGCATGGGAGCCAACACTGAATCGGTGCGTGATATGGGAAATAACCTGCGCGAGCTGGGGTACGATCTGCGCACGGTGCCACTCGTGTTACAGTGCAACAAGCGCGATCTGCCAGACGTCGCGCCTGTGCCGCTGTTGCAGCAGCGGCTCGGTTTTGACGGCGCGCCCTGTTTCGCGTCGGTGGCTACCGAGGGGAATGCGGTCTTTGATACGCTGAAGGCAATTATCAACCTGGTGGTGAAGCGGGTTCAGCAGCAGATTTAGCGCTGGTTGAGTAGGCTCGGAGCGTAGCGGCTTGGGTTGAGCTTGTCGAAACCAGCCGTATCGAAACCAAGCGAGTTACCTGTAGATCCGCTCGCACCCTTGATTTCGATACGACCTGAAGGTCTACTCAACCGGCGGATGCTCACTACTTGTTCAGGCCGAATGAATCATTGACGCGGTGATACCCAAAGATATTGAGACGATATGATCTTACGTTATCAGATCCAGAAGGAGCAGGCGTGAACGACGATCCGCGTAGACGAGAAGCCACCGAGACAACCTCACTCGAAGAAATTCTCGCCGCGATGAACGAGGCGGGAGAATTCGCGGCCTCATTGTTGACTTCTCCAGAGGGTCTGCCGATCGCCGCTGTCCCCGCTGATTACGATAGCAACGTGGCAGCGGCGATGGTCGCGCTGCTCCAACGGGTCAGCAGCGACGCGCAGAACCGGTTGGGGATGGCGGAGGTGGATGAGGTCACCATCCGCGATCGTGATACGATCCGTCTCGTGTGCCGTTACTTTACTGTTGGGGAGCAGCGGTTGATCCTGACGGCGACCGTGCCGCCTGGTCGCCCCTATCGCCGCGTGACGAACCGGGCTATCAGGCAGATCCAACACCTGCTTTCTTGACCCCCGTAAAATCGGGCCGCAAGATACACCTATCTGGCATCTCAGAGCGCCGGGCTGGCCAGCTTGGCGATTTTTGTGCGCGCCTCGCGCCAGGTGATCTTGGAAAGTCCCATTTTCTGGCGCAGTTTGTCAGGCTCCACGCCGGCCTTGTAGTCGCGCACGGCGCAGGTCCAACGCAACGACTCGAAGGAGAGGCTTTGGTCCAGGTCGGCTCGTTCCGCCACGTTGGCCAGCACGTACTCCAGGTTGCGGGGAGTCCAGGGAAAGAGCGTCTTCTCTGGCTGGTATTGCTCGCGGTACTCGGCCAGCACCTCGGGCCACCACGCTGGCAGGCGCAGCTTGCGCTCTTTGTGGCGGCGCTTGGGATTGGCGTAACGGATCCACAACACCGGCTCATCAGGATCGCTCAAGTCAAAATGGTTCGTCACGATGTTCATGCATTCCCCCTTCTTGATGCCGGTGTGGAGAAGCAGCGTCACCAATAAGTGGGGGCGAGCATCGGGTTTTTCGGCCTGGCGGAGCGCCTCAGTCACCTCCAACACCTGCTCGACCTGAGCGTCGGAGAGAATTTCTGGCAGCGGCGTGGTCGTCGGTTTGTGGATCAGGTCGAGCGCAGGATCGCGGGCGAGCACCTCCGTCTCGGCCAGCCATCCGAAAAAGACCTTGAGTGTGGTCACGCGGCGGGCCAACGACTTGGGGTTACAGGGCGCGTCGCGCTCGTGCACCAGCCAATGGGTGAAACGCTCGAGATCGGCTGTGGAGATATCGCTAATGGCCGTCCACGTGCCGATAAACCTGGCCAGGATGTTGAGATCGGAGCGGAAGGCCTTGACAGTGTTCTCGGTGAAACCCTCTTGCTGCATATGGACCTCAAAGGCGCTCGTAGCAGCCCGCAGTGAGGACTTGGCGTTCAGCCCCGCTGGACTCCCGGCGCCTGGAGATTCTGATGGGGGAGTGTTCGGGTCGAAAAGATACGCTTGCTCGGCCATGTTGTGCCTCCTTTTCTTCGCGTAGACTGTTGCGTGGATCTATTGTACCTCCAAGCGAGAACGATGTCAAACGCACGTGGGCGGTGTGTCGAGGTGAAAACAGGAAGCTACTTTTTAGTACGAATCTTTCGCTCTAATCGCTCCAGCCGGTGGCGCAACTCGTCCAGGGCGGCATCGCGGCGCAGACCTGTGGGCCAGCTTTCGACCCGCGCCAGCGCCGCCTGCGTCCACTGGGCGGCCAGCGAGAAATCGCCCACGCGCCACTCGAGGTGCTTTGCCAGCTCGACGTGTGCCAGAACGTCGTCCGTCGCCTCCAGTGCCAATTGCTGCCAGCAGGCGAAAGCCTCGGCCCGACGGTCGGCTCGCTTGAGGAGATAGGCCAGATCGCGCAGCACCTTTGCGCGTAGATCAGGAGAGAGAGTCGATCTGATAGCAGCTCGGTAAGCCCGCTCCACGTCGGCAACCTGGCCTTCAGCGGCGTACCATCGGCCCAGGCCATAGAGTTCGGCGCCGTCCGCCTCCGCCCAGGGGTCGGCAAAGAGATGGCACAGCCGCGCCGCCAGTGTGACCAGGCTGAGGATGTCCACCGCGTTGTGGTAGAGCACCCGCTTCATCTCGCGGGCGTCGCCCGTGCTCAAATAGTCGCGGTAAAGATAGGGGATCACCCCGCCGGGCACATCGGCCTGATCGCGCGGCACGCCCAGCACCTCTCGCTCCAGGGAGGTCAGCGCGCACGAGGAGAGACGGTAGCGATACAACCGCCGTGCAGGTTGCAACAGATCGAGGTGTGGTACGCCCATCGTCGGAGGTGGGATGCGCGCCAGGATGAAGCGGTTTTCGAGGATCGGCACGTCAAAAGCGCGGCCATTGAACGAAACCAACGCCTCGAATTCTGTCAGGCGCTCTGCCAGCACCTCGACCATCGCTGGCTCGTCGCCGGGGTCGCGCAAAAAGTACTGATGCAACCGAAAGCCCTCGTCGACGAAAAATCCCAGGCCGACGACAAAGGCCATCGTACCAGCTCCGCCCGAAAGCCCGGTTGTCTCTGTATCGAGGAAGCAGGTTCGCCGTAGATTCACGCCGGCCAGCGCGTCGTCTCGCGCGACCTGGGCGACGATCTGCGGGGATAGCTCCAGGAACGTCGAGAGCAAGAGGTCGCCGTGGACGTGGTCGAGGGGATAGGTCTCCTCAGCGATGAAGCATTGTCCGCGAGAGGTGGTGTGAAAGCGACCGGACACCAGATCCTCGATGGCGACCTCGCGGCGGTCAGGGAGGGTCGCTAACTCACGTACACCTCGCACGACGCCCAGTTCGCGCAGCCGTCGTCGCAGATCCTCACGCATTGTTCAGAAGACGATCACCGGCGTGCCGCCCTCCTCCACACGCAGATTATCTTTTTCGTAGGGGACGACAGGCGTGGTCCAGCGAAAGATCCACTTGGCGGCGTGGGGGGGCACGTTGACGCAGCCATGGCTGCGAGGACGCCCATAGTCGTTGTGCCAATACGTGCCGTGGATGGCAACCGATCCCCAGAAATACGAGTCGAAGGAGACGCCGGGCAGGTCAAAGTCCACCCCCACCATGTGGCGAGAGGGGGATTTGAACACGATGGCATGGTTTCCACGCGGAGTGGACAGTTTACCCCCTACACCACCGGAAATATGGGTGAAAAAGACTGGCTCGTCGTCCTCAAAGGCGGTCAGCAGTTGGTCGGCGAGGGAGATTTCAATCCGTTTATCGCGGACGCGGGACGAGAGCGGTTCCAGTTCCTCGGGGAAGATAGGACGCACGTGTGCGGCCGGGACATAGTGGCGCGCGCCTGGCGCCAGATTATCGTACAACCGATACCACAGTTGGTGATCGTCGCCCCACACCGCCTCGATGATGCGGTAGGCTGAACTGTAGTAGAGGCGATAGGTGCGGTATGTATGGGGCGATGGCTTGGAGCGGGCATCGGTGTAGGGGATGCTGATCTCTCCCCACAATCCTTCGGGGGGAAGGTGCTGGAGCGGTGTGTTGAAATGCACTTCGACCGGTTGGACGTGAGAAGAGTAGATATAGCCGCCGATGACGCGGAACCAGACCGGATTGTTGGGATTGCGCCCCTCGGTCTCGACCTCCTCGAAATAAGTGATGATGTCGTCGCGCCGATGATGGCGCACGGTGGGGGCGTCGTAGTTGGGTTCCGTATACACCCAGGCGGACCAATCGGCGATCCGACCTTGCCGATTGTTTTCACGGGCAGCCCGATCGGAAACAGGCAGGGGGGGGAGGGCGATGCCCGCCAGCGCGGCGCTGCTCAATTTGAGAAATTCTCGACGTGTCAGGCTTGTCATTCGCGTTTTTCTAACCTCAAACAATCTGCGTTATTTACTGGGACACACTAACCAGATGCTCTGGTGCGCTTTTTGTCCATCTCCAGACCATACCCGAACGGTAAGCGGGACGTTTTTGCATTTTCGCCAGCGGATATACAGGTAATTCTCGCTCTGCGGCGGATTGTTTTCCAGTGCAAAGGTGTAAGGCGGCCTCCCTCCGCTAAAGACGATGCGCAGATGGCCCTCCCACTCGCCGGTTTCCGGCAGATCTTGCCAGTCTACCAGCTCGTAGCCAGGCTGCGAGATCACCAAAGGGGCGCCTTGTGGGGGCGGAGTGGGAGTCGCCGTTGGCGTCGCGGTAGTGGTTGCCGTTGGCGTAGGTGTACGTGTGGGCGTGGATGACGGTGTGATCGCCACTGGCGCGAGCGTAGCAGTTGCCTGCGGAGGAGCTTGAGTTGTCTCAGGCGACGTCGTCTCTTGCATGGGTGAGCTGGTTGGAGCGTCGGTGAGCACAGCAGACGTTGGTTCTGGGGCATTGCAGGCCAGGTTACTTGCCACAAGCCCGATCAAAGCCAATCCTATGAAAGCATAGCGGCTATCCATTTTCTCCGTTTCTCCTGGAAAACTTGATCTTTAGAGCAAAAACACACCTTCCAGTCGCAAGAGCGCCGCTTTCATCTCCAGCCCACCGCCGTAGCCGGTCAACGAGCCATCCGCCCCGATCACCCGGTGGCAGGGGATCACGATAGGCAATGGATTGGCTCCGTTCGCGGCTCCCACTGCGCGCGCGGCATTGGGCTTTCCGATGTGTTGCGCGATCTCGCCATACGTCGTCGTCGCGCCGTAGGGGACGCGAGCGATCTCGTCCCACACTGCTTTTTGAAAGACGGTGCCGCGCACATCTAACGGCAGGTCGAACGCGCGCCGACTACCAGAGAAATACTCGCGCAATTGAGTCAGCGCGGCCTCCAGCGACTTGGGTTCCTCACGCGGCGGCTCTGGATCGATGCGCTTGGATAACCAGGCGAAGAATCGCTCTGGTTGTCTTTCGCCTATGCCCATCGTGCAGACCCCCGCGCGGGTCGAGGCGATCCAAATAGTCCCCACCGGCGCGCGCATCTGAGCGTAAACGATGCCGCTGTTCATTTTCCCATTATACAACGGTGCTCAAAGGCGCAATGTTACAAGTCAGTTACGACCCAATTTCAGCACAGAATGGCTTTTGCCGATCCCCCTCACAACAGAGAGCCAAGCTGCGATGTGTGCTCAAGGATGACGTGGGCGCCGGCTCGTTCCAATTCCTCCCGCTCGCCAAAGCCACACAGAACCGCTACCGCCTTTGCCCCTGCTCGCCGGGCGGCTTTCACGTCCACCGTCGTATCCCCCACCATCACGCACCTTGCGACGGGCACGCCGAGCAACTGCGCCGCGTGCTGAATCGGAGCCGGATGAGGCTTGAGCCGCCATGTGCTCTCGCGGGTCACCCGGACGTCGAAAACGGCGCTCAAGCCGTACTGGGCCAGGAATGCGTTTGTGTTCCTCACTCCTCGTGTGGTAACTACTGCCAGTCGGTATCGATGGTTCAATTGGGCGAGCATCTCCTCCGCCCCCGCGACGAGGCGAAAATCGGCCCGCGCGCGCAGGCCGCGCCAGCGACGGAGCCGGTCGGTGAAAGCCATCAACGGCGCGTCCAGCCCCACGATGTCCACCAGTGTCATCATCGCGTTGCCGGGTGTCTCAGAGGCCATGATGAACCGGCGGGCAACTCGATCTGGATGGGGCCACCGCAGCCGCTGTAGCCGGCGCGTCAGCGCCTCAACCGCCTGGTCGTCGGTGTCCATCAGCGTCCCGTCCAGGTCGAACAGCACGGCGTCTATCGCGTCTCGGTCGAGCATATTCTCCCTTATCTATCGCCCGGCCTTTTTCCTCGTGGTTGGATTAGTCCTCAACGATCACCGTTTCTGCATCCGGGGCGTTGCTGATCACCGATTGCGCGCCTTTATCACAACTAGACTGACGTTTGTACATTTGACTTGTGCCGATTATCTGGTTGTTTGCCGCTTTGAGCACAAAGTAGGGTTGTTCAGCTTTTGAGGTGCGCTTCTCGATATATTCTAATCCGGCGTGTTTCTTGATTGACTCGACACCATTCATCGCCCCTTGCTTGGAGGCGTACCCTTCACTTGCCAGAATGATCTCGCCATTGGGTGCCTTGAGACGGAAATACCACTCGTCTTGTCCGCCTTTGAATACCTCGAACTTGGCGCGACGTTTCTTTTTCTCAGAAGTCGACCACTTGAGTTCTATTTCAAGCTCGGCCTCGTCATCATCGGCCTCATACTCGACAACTATCTCCATCTTCGGCGATAGTGATACGTTCACATCATCTATCTGGAGGCGTTCAATGGTATCGCTTTCCAGCGCCTTGCCTATTTTCCCAAGTAACTCCACGGCTTTTGGTTTTGTTAGTTCTTTCTCGAATTCCACGACGCTATATCCTCCTTAGTAAGCGTTCAGCGGGGTGATTCTAGCGCCGGTCGAGTAGGAGCCCTTCGACAGGCTCAGGGTAAACTCGGCGACGTATCGAGACCAAGCGGGTTGTGCATACGGCCCCGCTGGCTTGGTTTCGATACGCTCCGTCACAAAAAGCGTGTGCCTCTGCTACTCAACCAGCGCTCGCTCCGGTGTTTGGTGATATGGCTGAACGCTTACCGCCGATCTACGACGACCTGACCCTCTTTCATCACGATCTCGATCCGCTCTTTATCCTCCAGTACCTTAATGCCGGCCAACGGATCACCATCTACGATCAGCACGTCGGCCAGCTTGCCGGCCTCCAGCGTGCCGATTTTGTCCCCCAGAGCAACACACTCGGCGGCGGTCTTGGTCGAAGCGACGATGGCCTCCATGGGCGTGAGGCCCACCTCGGTGAGCAACGTCAACTCGCGGGCGTTGGAGCCGTGGCCAGCGATGCCAGAGTCAGTGCCCATGACGATCTTGACCCCGGACTTGGCGGCGTGGGCGACATTCTCCTTGTGATCCTCGAACACCTTTTCCGTCTTGCGAACGGCATAATCAGGCACCCGTCCGGTGCGCTCGTTAAGCTCCAGCACCATGACCGGCGCGTAGAGCGTGGGCACCAAGTAGCTGCCCTGGGCCAACATCAGTTCGATGCATTCGTCGTCCATGTAAATGCCGTGCTCGATGGATTCCACACCGGCCTTGAGCGCGTTGAGGATACCGGCCTTGGATTGGGCGTGAGACATGACACGCTTGTGCTCGGCGTGGGCCTCCGCCACGATGGCTTGCAGTTCGTCCATGCGAAAGTGCGCCACGTCCGGTTCGTCGGTGGGCGAAAGGACGCCGCCGCTGGAACAGATCTTGATCACGTCTGCCCCGGCGCGGACTGCAAGGCGGACTGCCTTGCGCGCCTCGTCGGGACCGTCGCAGATCAGCCGTGGCATACCGGGGTAGTACATCGGTATCTCGATACCCACCGGCCAATAATCATCGCCGTGACCGGCCGTCTGCGAGAGGGCGTTCACGCTGATGACCATCCGAGGCCCTTCGATGAGGCCGCGCTCTACGGCCAGCTTCACGCCCAGATCAGCGCCGGCGGCGTCGCGTATCGTCGTAATGCCCGCCTCCAGCGTGTTCTTCAAGTTGTGCATCGTCTCGTAGAAGGTGAAGGATAGCGGCGTGGTCAGTTTCTTTTGGATGTCGAACTCGGAGCTTGTGATGTGGACGTGGGCGTCTATCAGGCCGGGCATCACCGTCTTGCCGGTGGCGTCCAATACCTCGGCGTCGGGTGGGATTTCGACCGCTCCCTGCCGTCCCACCTGGCGGATCTCTTTCTCCTCAATCAGGACGACTGCATCGTCTACCGGCGCTCCGCCGGCGCCATCGATCAACCTACCTCCTCGAATTGCGATCATGTCCCATCTCCTTTCAATTTTTGATATGAATTTGTTTCCACAATATGGAACCTAAACGGTTTATACGCAATACCGCATAAGTTGCTACGAGCTGTCGATCGGTGGTAGCGTTTTCCATCGCTGTTCCAGTTGATTGAGTTGCGCCCGAGATCGTTTTGCGGAACGAGTATGAAGTCTGAAGCGGGCACGGT
>DAOTUB010000285.1:0-7802 GCA_034437455.1 Anaerolineae bacterium
AGCCGCGCTTTCCATAGCGCGCAGGCCCGCGAGGTATGGAAACCTCGGCTACATAGCCCCGTTTTATTGAAAAGATACAGTCTGGAGAAAAAAGAAACCTGTCCCCCAGAGTTCTGAATTATACCCAATCAAAAGGCCCACTGCGGTGGTGCAGTGGGCCTGAACTGGTGAAACGTTTCACCAGTTCAGAATCTTGCGCAACGCCCGCGCCTGCGCCCGGCTCAGGTCTACCTCCGCGCCGGTGGTCAGCCGCAGCTTGTGGCTCCCCTTGAACCAGGGAATGATCTCCTGCACTCGATCCAGGTTGACGATGGCGGAGCGGTGGGCGCGGAAGAAACGGGCCGGGTCGAGCCGCGCCTCCAACTCGCTCAACGTGCGGCGGACGGGATAGCGTTCGTCGCCCACATGCACCAGGACCTGCTCGTTCTCGATGCCGATCCAATCGATCTCGTCTGTGTCCAGCACCCGTATGCGATCCCGGTCGCGCACCGCCAGCCGGGTCAGGTAACGGCCCTGCTCGGTCAGGCCCTTTAGTAGCGGCTCGAGTTGCTCCGTCAAGTCGCGCTCCTCGGACGATGCCTCCTGGGCGCGGCGGATGGCCTTCTCCAGTCGCTCCTGGCTGAAGGGCTTGAGCAAATAGTCCAGCGCGTTGACCTCAAAGGCGCGGATGGCGTACTCGTCGTAGGCGGTGACAAAGATGATGGGCGGGGGTTCCTCCAGCGCCTCGATGACGCCAAAGCCGTCCAGCCCTGGCATCTGGATGTCGAGTAGCACCAGGTCAGGCTGCTCTCTCGCGATCATCTCTACGGCCTGAATGCCGCTCTCGGCCTCACCGACGAGTTTCACACCCTCGATGTTGGCCAGGAGACGCTTGAGACGCTCGCGGGCGGGAGATTCATCATCGACGATCAAAATGCGCATTGGCAGAATGCTCCTCGTCTACAGCGGTATCCTGATCCTTACGACCGCTCCCTGGGGTTTGTTCGCCAGTATTTCCAATCCATTTCCGTACATCTTTTTGAGCCGCTCGTCCACGTTGCGCAGCCCGTGACCGAGACCGTCGCCGATCCGGTACCCTGCCGGCATCCCTGGCCCCTGGTCGGAGATAGCGATCAACACAGCGTCGCCATCGAGTTTCGCGCGGATGGTGAGATCGACGCGGTTGTCTTCGCCGTGGCCGTGCTTGACCGCGTTTTCCACCACCGGCTGAAAGATCAGGCCGGGTACGGGCAAGTCCAGAACCTCTGGAGCGATCTCCTGGGTGACGCGCAACCGCTCCCCGAAACGAGCCTGCTCGATCGCCAGGTAATCGTCGACAAAGGCCAGTTCCTCCTCCAGCCGCACCTCTCCTCGCTCGCTGCCTGCCAGCGCGTAGCGAAACATCGTGGCCAACCGCTCGACTGTCGCCTCGGCCAACGCGGGATCGGTGTGGATCAGCGCGGCGATGGTGTTGAGCGAGTTGAAAAGAAAGTGCGGGTTGATCTGAGCCTTGAGCGCCTTTAGCTCTGCCTGTGCCGCCAGCGCCCGCAGCTCTTGCTCGACGCGTTCCTTCTCCACCAGTTGGCGGTAGTAGCCCAGCGCCATTTCTGCGCCGTGGAGGATGGGGAAAACGAGCACGATGCCGAGCAGGAGCATCCAGGAAGTGATAGGCTCGACCTGGAAGCCAAAGATGCGCCCACAGATGAGGAGAGCCAGCAACGTGCCGAGAATGTGCCCGGCGAGGGAGATGAATAGCTCTGTCTCCAGCCGCAGCCAGTCCCGCGATATCTGCTCCAGCCGAGGTTGTATGAACACGCGCTCTAGCCTCGCAAAGAGCGCCAGGGAACCCGTGATCGCCAGGCCGGTGACGAACACGCTCAGGTCCCGGCGACCGGTCGCGTAGGCGATGGTCAGGGTGGACCCGATGAAGGGCGTGGCAATATTGTGCACAATTGTCTTGCAAATTGGGTCTTTTTGGGGCCTAATCGATTGGTTTACCTCAGACATTGTGGCTCCGCTCAATCTGCACGGCGAACAATAGTTGCACTAGCTTAATCATAGGCAAAATGTGGAGGATGTCAAATAGTTCCATCGTTAGCTTCCCATGTTCGCGTTTCGTCTGCGCCACTCCAGCCATCCTGCCAATAAACCGATGGCGACGAAGCGAAACGTCATGCCGACCAGTCCCGCCTCCGGCCCGTAGCCGCTGCCGGTGACGAGGACGTTCCCGATAGGGACTTGCTGCACCAACCCACCCATCTCCAGGCCGCTGACCGGAAAGCCCAGCACCGGCCCCTGGAAAAAGTTCCACGCAAAGTGCAGCCCGGTTGGCAGCCAGATGCTCCCACTGCCCAGGAAAGCCGCGGCGTACATCAGCCCGCCCAGCGCGTTCCCCAGCACCGAAAGCGCCGACGCACCGGGATTGCCGGCGTGTGCCAGTCCGAAAAAGACTGCCATCACGACTACCGCCAACCAGTGCCTGCGCAGCATCACCGCCAGCCCGCTGAGCATCAGGCCGCGGAAGAGAAATTCTTCCCAAAGCGCCCCGAGGACCAACGAGAACACCCAGATCGCAAAGTCCAGGCCGGGGAACCGCATCCCGCTCACGCGCAGCGCGCCCAACGCCCATTCCACACCAAAGATGCCGCCCATCGCCAGCCCGCCGATGACGACCCCGCTCGCCACGTTGCTCCAGGTGCGCTCGTCGACGGACAGGCCCATTCCCTGCTGGAGGGGAATCTGCGCGCGGCGATAATGGCGCGCGGCGACCGCGCCGCACGCGAGCACGATCAGCCAGATCGCGATGTCCACCCAGTTCATGGTGAATCCTCTGAAAATAGATCTGTTATCAATTTGCGTCATTCCGAGCGACCGAAGGGAGTCGAGGAATCTCCACTTTCGCAAGCAAAACCACCGGGGAGATTCCTCCGTGTGGCGTCGTGTGGCGCCACACGACGCTGCGACTCCACTCCGCTGCGCTCCGTTCCGCTCGGAATGACGAGCGCCTGTAGCGGTTAAGCAAAACCGCCCTACAATTTCGTCCTTCTGGGTGAATGGAGTTCATGATTGCTCCTCGGAAAGTATGCTCAGCCACAAGAGACCGCCTTTGACCGTCCAGCCTTGCAGTTTCGATTGACTCAGCATGTCCTTCACCTCTTGCGGCGTGTACGAAGCTCTGAGGTGTTCTGTAAGCAACCCCAGCCAGGACCTCCGAAAATCGCTGATGATGAACTTGCCCTGGGGCTTGAGCACGCGCTGAATCTCGTCGAACAAGCTCAGCGGCTGCTCGACCAGGTGGAGCGTGTTGTTGCTGATCGCCAGGTCGAAGATGTCGTCCTCGAAGGGCATATCCTCAGCGTTCCCTTTCTCGAAGGAAACTCTCGTAGATGCCCCGCTCTCCTGGGCGTTCTCCCTGGCCAGTTCCAGGGCCGCGTCGGAAAGATCCAGACCTACGACCTGAACGCCGGGCAGTCCCTCGGCAAATCCGATGGCCAGAGAACCGGGTCCGGTTCCCACGTCCAGGATCTTGCCGTCGGTCACCTCCCATTTCTCGGCGATGGAGACGAAATTCTTGGCCACGCCTTGCATCCACCGGGAGGTTTCCCGGTGATAGTGTTTTGCCATCTCGATGTCTTCAAAGACGCCACACTCCAACGGTTTTCTTTTCACGGGCGAATCCTCCTTATTCCCAGCGGAACGTCTTGACGGCGATGATCCAGCTTATTATCGTCCATCCTGCCAGAATCATCAAGTCGCCGCCGATGGTGTCCAACTCTGCACCTTCGACCAGGACGGCGCGGAAAGGGGCGGCGAAATAGGTCAATGGTAGGGCTTTTGCCACGACTCGCAGCACGCCGGGCAGGACCTCGACGGGAGCAAAGGCCCCGCAGAGAAGCAGCATGGGGATGTAGATGGCGTGGACGGCCGCCACCGCGCCATCGGGACTCGTGGTCAGGTTGCTGACGACAAAACCGAGCGCGGTCATGGTGAATGTACCAAGCAAGAGCAACACCGCCAGCAGTCCTCCGCTTCCCTCCACAGTGACGTCGTCGGAGATCAGTCCGACGACGACGATCAAGGCGACCTCGATGAAGACGAGCGTGCTGGCGTTCAGCGCCTTGCTTGTCAAAAAGACGACCTTGCGCAGGGGCGTGCCGCCCAGCCGCTTGAAGATGCCCGCGTCCCGCTGCCTGACCACACGGGGCACGAACCCCTCGAAGGCGACGGCGATGATGCAATACGTGATCAGGCCGACGGTCATCAGCGCTATCGGTGAGCTTGCGGCCAACGTCGCGCCGCCCGCCCCCAGGCCGCGGCTCAGGAGGCCATAGAATCGCTCCAGCATCCCCTCCCGGCTCAGGTAGACGAACAGCGCCATCCCCAGCATCGGGACGAAAAAGTTCAGGTAAACGGCCTGCCGCGTGCGCCAGAAGAGGCGCAGTTCGACCAGGGTTTGGTGAAGGAGGCCGGTTATTTGATGGGTCAATTTTTGCATGTGCGCGCTCCTGTTTCGAAAGGATCTATTCCCAGCGGAAGGTTTTGACGGCGACGACAAAGGCCACCATCAGGCAGCCCAGCAGAACCACCCAGTCCTGGGCGTATTTCAGCGGGCCGCCGCCGACGAGCATCGCGCCGCGCAGCGCGTCCACAAAGTAGGTCAACGGTAGCAGGCGAGCGATCTGCCGCAGCAGAGAGGGCATTTCCTCGACCGGAAAGAACGTGCCGCACAGAAACTGCATCGGCAGCGAGATCGCCAGCCCCGCCGCCGCGGCGACGTCGGCGTTGGGACACAGCCCGGCCAGCGCGATGGCCATCGTGGTGAAGGTCAGGACGCCAGCGACCAAAGTTGCCAGGCTCCACAGGACGCTGCCGGTGATCTCGGCTCCAAAGAGCAGGACGTTGACGGCGGTCAGGAGGATGGTCTGTGCCAGGACAACGGTCGCCGCGGTCAGCGTCTTGGCGCCGACCAGTGTCCAGGCTCGCAGCGGCGCGCCGCCCAGCCGCTTGAGGATGCCCGCGTCTCGCTGGCGGGCGAGCGCCGTGCTCAGGTTCTCAAAGGCGGCGCTGGATAGGACCATGCCGATCCCGCCCGCGATCAGGAAGCTGGAGTAGGAGACAGGCCCTCCTTCGACCTCGCTCAGGACAGGCACCTGATTTCCTCGGTTCAGGTAGCCGAAGAACGTGACCGTCACCAGCGGAAAGAACAGCGAGAAAAAGACCACCGCTTTGTCGCGCAGAAAGAGGGCGAGTTCGACGTTCATCTGGCCGATCAGTGCTTTCACGTTCGGATCCTCCTTCCCGTCAACTGGATAAAGACGTTCTCCAGGGTGGCGCCCTCCACCGTCAGCCCGCGGAGGGTGAAACCGTTCGACTCGGCCAGGTTGATCAAGGCTTTGAGCACAGGTTGCACCTCGGGAGCGTAGATGGTGAACGCGCCACTTCCCTCGTCCAGCACCCTGGATGCGCCGGGTATCTCCTCCAGGAGGGCGGCATCGAGCGCGCCCGCGATCACGAACGCGATCTTTTGCTCGACCGCCAGGTCCGCCATCAATTGCCGGGGTGTGTCGAGGGCGATGATCTTGCCGTGGTCGATGATCGCCACCCGGTCGCACAGGTTCTCTGCCTCCTCAATGTAGTGGGTGGTCAGAAAGACGGTTTTCCCTTTCTCACGGGCGAGGCGAATCCAATCCCACAAGGCGCGGCGAGACTGAGGGTCGAGACCGGCGGTCGGTTCGTCGAGGAACAAGAGTTCGGGATCGTTGATCAGCGCCAGAATAAAGGTCACCCGCTGCCGCTGACCGCCAGAGAGGTCGCGGATAAAGGCCCGTTTCTTTTCCTCCAGGCCGATCATCTCCAGCAGCGCGTCGGGGTCGGCGGGGCGGCGGTAGTAGCTGGCGAATAGCCGCAGCAGCTCGCCCACGCGGAGATCGGGATACAACGCCGTCTCCTGGAGCATGATTCCGATGCGTTCCTTCAGCTCGTAGCCGTCTCTGCGAGGGTCGAGGCTCAGCGCAGTCACGCTGCCGCTATCAGATGTTTTGTACCCCTCGATGCACTCGATGGTCGTCGTCTTCCCGGCCCCATTCGGCCCCAGGAAGCCGAATATCTCTCCCTCCTGCACCTCAAAGCTGATGCCGTCCACAGCTTTGACTTCGCCGTAGTGTTTTACCAGATCGTTAACTTTGATCGTCGCTCTCATGTTGTGTCTCCCCTGAAAATAAATCTGTTACCAATTTGCGTCATTCCAAGCGACCGAAGGGAGTCGAGGAATCTCCACTTTCGCAAGCAAAACCACTGTGGAGATTCCTCCGTGTGGCGTCGTGTGGCGCCACACGACGCTGCGACTCCACTCCGCTGTGCTCCGTTCCACTCGGAATGACGAGCGCCTGTAGCGGTTAGCGTCGGATTGTTCCAATCCGCAATCGCCCTACACTTTCGTCCTTCTGGGTGAACGGAGTTCATGGTGACTCCTCCGTAAATAACCTGTAGCCACGGATTCTGTCGCAACGAGTTGCGCACGCGCTATGGAAAGCGCGACTACATTTTTATCCTTCAGCGTTAGCCGGTTTGACCTTCCAGTTTCGGATCAGCACGACCAGGCCGTACACGCCCGCTGCGAAAAGGATGCAATCCTCGTAGCAATCGAGCGCGCCAAAGCACTTTGGCAGCGCCATCAAGGCCCACGGGAGCAAGGCGACAAAGACCTTCTCGTCCACTTTCGGCGTGGCCGCGGCGACCAGGGCGATGGCGAACACCGTCAACGGGCAGGGGAATAAAGGCAGGAGCATTCTGGGGTATGCGTGTCCCAGGAACACCCATCCGATCAGCGGGTACAAAACCACCAGCAGGAGCCAGAGGAACGTAAACCCCCTTTTCCACCCCGCGTCGGGGAGCCTGAATTTCGTTTTCCTGGTGAATATATCCACGACGAACAAGACCGACACGAGGATGAACAATGGAACGCCGGTCGCTATGGAGATGGGATTTCTCATGAATACCAGGAAAAACACCACCCCGTTCCAGGTAAAGGCGAACGCGAGGAATGTCTTCATCCAGACGTCTGCCCTCGGCCCGGGCTTTGCAAATACCCAATAGGTCAAGAATGCCGCCGCGACGATCATGATAACCTGTACCGGCCACAAGGCTTTGTTGTACAAACCCACGTGATTCCAAAATGTTCCCGAATCCATCAGTTGCCTCCTAACTTTTTTGTCTGCGCTGCGCCAGTCGTATGATGCCTGCTACAAAGTTTACCCTTGGCGTCCTCTCCATGTAGCTCTCGTAGGCGTCGCCAAATTTTTCGATACAACCCTGGTCGGATTTGAAGGTGTCTGTATAGGCCAACGCCATTGAGACCAGACCCAGAACCACGCTGGTCCAATGCTGCGCGATCAGCATGACGCCCAGATTGATCAGCAGCCAGGCCGCGCCGCCCTGTGGATGGCGCACGATGGCGTAGAGGCCGGTATCCACCAGGGTCGTGGTTTTCATGTAGCTTTCTCCCTTTGCCACGCCGCCCCGCCTGCGAAAGGTGATGATCGGTAGCACGCCAAAGATCGCCGATGTCCACAGACAGATCCAGCCGATCCACTCAATCGTCTCGGAGCTAGATCGGCGAAGGAAAAAGGCCAGGAAAATCTGGGCAACCGTCACCACGCTTGCGATGGACGATAGCAGAAAGGGGTGCAGACCGTAGATAAGGTGATTCCAGAATTTAAAACCTCCCAAATGTAGTATAATGACATCCGAGAGTAACAAACAGACTGGGAGGGAAAATGGAATTCACGGATGATCTAAAGGTTCTCTTCATCAAAACCGCCGAG
>DAOTUB010000286.1:0-4667 GCA_034437455.1 Anaerolineae bacterium
GTTGTTGCTACCCTCAAGCAACAGCAGCGCAATGTGCTGGACTATCTCACTGAAGCCTGCGACGCTGCCAATTGGGGCAAACCTGCACCGTCTCTGCTCCCGACAGCGCCTACCCCCTGAACGCTTACCATCAAAGATCCCGCGCTGTTGCAAAAGATCGTTCACCCCGATAATTATGCCCTCATTGCTCGACATCTGGAAGAAGGATTAGAGAGCCAGGAGGCATTGTCGATTGATTTCCGAATCATCACCCATAGCGGCGAAGAACGCTGGATTGAACACGTCTGCGAACCCGTGTACGACGCCGATGGACAGTATCTCGGCCGGCGCGCCAGCAACCGGAATATCACCGAGCGCAAACGGGCAGAGGAGGCGCTGCGCCAGTATGCCACGGCCTTGGAAGCGCGCAACGAAGAGCTGGATGCTTTTGCCCACACGGTGGCTCACGACCTCAAGTCTCTGCTTACCTTGAGTGTTGGTTATGCCGAAACCCTGGAAGAGGACTATGCCGCGATGGAACACGAGATACTGCACGAGTATCTGCACGCCATCGCCGAGAACGGGCGCAAGATGAACAATGTCATTGATGAGCTGCTGCTGTTGACCGGCGTGCGCAAAAAAGAAGTCGAACTGGTACCTCTGGACATGGCGAGCATTGTGGCCGAGGCTCAAAGTCGTCTGGTAGATCTGATCGAAAAATACCAGGCCGAGATCGTCTTGCCCGAACGCTGGTCAGAGGCGCTGGGCTACGGCCCGTGGATCGAAGAGGTGTGGGTCAACTATCTCAGCAACGCCATCAAGCACGGGGGCCGACCGCCCCACGCGGAGCTGGGCGCGACGGTACAGCCAGAGGGCGCCGTGCGCTTCTGGATACGCGACAATGGCCCTGGCCTGACGACCGAGGAGCAGGGCCGGTTGTTCACGCCGTTCACCCGGCTCGACCAGGCTCGTGCCAGGGGGCATGGACTGGGGCTATCTATCGTGCGCCGCATCGTGGAGAAACTCGGCGGGCAGGTGGGGGTAGAAAGCAAAGTGGGCCGAGGAAGTGTCTTTACCTTTACACTGCCGGGTGCAACCAGCGCCCAGTAAGTCTCCCTTCATGTGACTCAAATGTAAACGAGGCTGGTATATTAGCCAGCCTCGTTGCGTATGGTGGAGATGCGCGGAATCGAACCGCGGTCCGAAGAATTCGACCAAAGATTTCTACAAGCTTAGTCAGCCTTTTCGTTTCTCGCCCAGGGAGACACCGCCGACCGCGTTATCCTGGACCAGCCGATGGGAGCCTAAACCCCCGCTTGAGCATTCTTATCGGCGTCGGAATGCCGCACGCCGGCTTTTATGACGCCCGATCCTCGACCTGCCGGCGAAAAGGTCGAGGGGGACGCGACCGCCTCGGCGGTCAGTCCCTTAGATCGATTAAGCTACCATCGGAACGGCAGCGTCCATCGTCTGTGGGACGGGAATCCAAGTGTTATTGGCACTTTGGAAGTTGTGCTCCATTGTTAACGGGGTCAGAGCGCCCCGGCTTGCTATCCGTGCTCAGCCTTCCCCGTCGAAGCCTGTCATCCCCACGGTGGCTTTATTATATCACATTTTGCGCTGCGCACAAATGCTGCACCAGATCGCACGCGATCTTGACGCCCAGCACCAGGTTTTCGATAGAGATACGCTCGTCAATGCCGTGGATACGGGAGATCTCGCCTCTCTCCAGCACGAACGGGCCAAACCCATAGGCGGGAATGTCCCGCGCGCGGAAAAAGCGCGAGTCGCTGGCCCCGGGCATCTGAAGCGGGAAAACGGCGGCATCGGGTACGTGCCGCGTGATCGCGCGCCGCGCCGCGTCGAAGAACGGGCCTTCGAGGGGAGAGATCGTGGTAGGTTCGGACGTTTCCCCAATTTCGACGTTTACCCGATCGTCCGCGACGGTTGCCTCCAGCCAGCGGCGGAACTGTTCTGCGTCGGTGTCCGGCAACAGTCGGCAGTCCAGACTTGCCTCGGCTCGCTCGGGGATGACGTTGATCTTGTAGCCCGCCTCGAGCATCGTCAGGCTGAGCGTGTCGCGCAGCATGGCGTTCATCAACGTGTCCGCTGCCAGACGTCGCCCGGCCAATTTTAGGACGAGCGGGTTCTCCATGTGGCGCAACAGGAACGACATGGGGAACCGCTGCAATTTGGCAAACTCCCGGAACATCGCGGCAGTGACCTCGTTGACCCGCATCGGGCGGGGTTCGAGGACGCGGTCGAGGGCATGCATGAGCGTCACATTGGCGTTGTCGTCGTGAGGCATCGAGCCGTGGCCCGCCTCGCCGGTGGCGACCAGGCGCACGCTCTGAATCTGCTTCTCCGCCACGGCGACGCCAAACATCGGTTGATCGCCCAACAGTCCCTTGAGTCCGGCGCCCCCTTCGTCCCACACCCACTCGGGCTCGATCTCGTCCAGGTGGTTTGCCACCAGCCAGCCCATCCCCTGAGAGCCGCCTGTCTCCTCATCCGACACGGCGAGAAAGATGATGGGCCGCCGGAACGTCACCCCTTCCCGGATCAATTTTTCCAGAGCCAGGAGGTGTATGATCCCCAGACACTTGGTATCGAGCGCCCCGCGTCCCCACACGTACCCTCCGACCACCTCTCCGTCAAAGGGCGGGTGCGACCATTGCGTCGGGTCGGCGGGCACAACGTCCATGTGGTGGTTCAAGACCAAAGGCTTGAGAGGCTCGTTACCTTCGATTCTCCCCAGCAGCACCGCTCGTCCGGGTGCTGACTCGTAGCGCGTAATTCGGCTCGTGATCCCGCGCTCGACGAGTTGCGCTTCCAGCCACTGGGCCGCCGCCATCTCGTTGCCGGGCGGATTCGTCGTGTCGAACTGCAAGTAGCGGCTCAGTGTGGCAGCCGCGTCCTCGCCGATTTTTGCCCACTCGTCCCTATTGGCCACCTCGCCTCCTCTGTACGTTATCCCAGTCCTACGTCCGGCTCCGAGATCTCGCCGCTGCTGGTCGTGAACCGGTTGCCCCCGAGATGGAGCAGAGGTGCGGCAGCATGCAGGTCACGCCCACCCTCCACAAGCATCTCTTCCCTGGCCGAAACCGCCACCACTTTTCCCACCACAATGATGTGATCGCCAGCCGGATGCTCCGCCGCCACCTCGCATTCCACGTGAGCCAGCGCCTCGGTGATGGCGGGGACGCTCACCGCCTGGGCTGGCGTCGGTGTGAGATTGGCCGTGGCGAACTTGTCCACATTCCGCCCCGAGCATCGTCCGCAGAAGAGTACCTCAACGGCCTGTTCGTAGGCCATCACGTTAACCACAAAGGCGGGATTCTCCTGAAGCAGCTCGTAGGAATAGCGTTGCGGCCGAATGGCAAAGGCGAGCAGAGGGGGATTGATGCTCACGGGCGTCAGCCAGGCGATGGCAATGGGGTTGGGCTGGCCATCTTTCCCGGCGCAGGTGACCAGGGAAGCGGGCAGCGGGTGGATAAAACGGGTGAATTGGGATATCGACACAGTCCTGTTCATTTCTACTCCTTTCGCTAGATCCGCTGCATGGTACACCCTTTACTGCTGGAGGTCAAATCCAGGCGGCAACCTCGAACAAGAGGCCCCTAGGGATGCGCTGCACAACGAATCCCCACGGTATCAGCATAGTCCGTGGGTACGAACCGCATACGCTGGGCAGAGATGAGATTATCTTTGACATCCGTCCAGGAATGACTGCGCATCATCTTGCGGTAGTCATACCCCGGCTCCGGTTCCCTCGATCCCACAGGGTTTACTACCTTGTCGGCGGGATACTCGTGGTGCCAATCCATCACCCATTCATATACATTGCCAGTCAAATCCAGTGCGCCGCACCAACTCTCTCCAGCCGGATAGGAACCTACTTCTGCTGTCGTGCCCACACATTCCAGATAGTTAGCCATGTCGCAAGTCGGCTCTTCCTCCCCCCACGGATACGTGCGGTTTTCAGGGCCCCGCGCGGCATATTCCCACTGGGCCTCCGTCGGCAGCAAGCCGCCAGCCCACGTACAATACGCCTCCGCATCGTACCAGGTTACCGCTACGACGGGTTGGCGCTCTCCATTGTACATCTCAATATCTGCATAACGCGACGGCTCGCATGCGCCCGCTGCCACGCACAGCTCGTATTGACCGTTCGTCACCTCGGTCCGGTCGAGCCAGAATCCGTCGAGGACCACCGTGTGGATCGGCGTCCTGAAGCAATCGCCTCCCCCAGGGGCGCCCATATTAAATTCCCCTGCCGGCACGTAGACCATCTCCATGCCATCCGCCTCGCGGACCTGGGTATCGCCAAGGGAATAAAGTTCTGGCGTCGGTTCCTCGGTCGGCATCGCCGTGGCAGTTGGTGCCTGGGTTGGCGTCGCGGTGGCGGTTGGTATGCTAGTGGGAGCTTTTGTGGGCGGTTCGGAAGTTGCGCGAGGTTGCTCGCTGCTATTACAGCCGCCCGCCACAAGAACGAGCAACACGAGAACGAGAAACAACGAATCTACACTCTTCATTTTTCTACCTCCTGATTCATTCTTAGTACAGCTTTCCGTTAATTCGCTCCTAGCTTTTGTTCGAGTTTCTCGACGGTGTAAGTCCATTGGATCGGTTTGGCAGTTTCGTTGTGATAAGCGATGAAAGCCAGGATATCTTGTCTCAGACTTGCC
>DAOTUB010000287.1:0-15060 GCA_034437455.1 Anaerolineae bacterium
CTTGGCCGATGCGGTGGCAGAAGAACTGATGCTCCCCTTTGACCGCATATCGTTGGAAATGGTCTTCCGCGGCTTGTACCATTTCATCCAAGCCTACAATCGCGGCGAAACGACTGACCCGGTCAAGTACCTCGCTGCACCGGAGAACCGCGACTTGGGCGTGGTCAAGCGACTGCGTAAGAAAAAACCTGTCCCGACTAACTCGGACGCGCCGCAAACCTTCGAGACCGTTAAGTTATGACAGATGGTTACGGCTATTCTTTTGTTCGTCATCTCAGCACCTCCTTTACATACGTTCGTTCCCAGACCTCCTTTGCTTGAACCTACGAATCCACGTCAACGCCGCCAGGCATGTTTCAGCGCCCCATTGGTGTCATCTCGGTAGCTCACGTGAGGGCAGCCAGATAAGTCGAGGGCCAGAGATATCCAGGAACCGGCGTTGTTGTCGCTCTCTATCGTTTCGACAACCCATTCCATCCCATCCCAGTAGGCGTACATCGGGTCGCGTTCCGAATATCCATTTGTGTAAGCGATGTGAGGACGGTCGTCGACGTCCATGACCAGGGCGGAGCAGGGTGACCAGGTGCCTTGTGAGGCCACAGTCTGGGTGAGCCAATCTGTTCCATTCCAGGAAGCGTACCTGATCTTCCCCTCGCTGGAGTCGTAGTAGGCGATATGCGGCTCGCCATCCGAATCGAAGGCCATCGCGGGGCTGCAGCCCACGTCCTCTTCGCTGTCAACGTTCTGGAGCGCCCAATCTGCTCCATCCCAATGAGCAATTTTCAGATCCTGGCTTTCGGCATCGTAATAGGCAATGGCGGGGCAACCGTCGGCATCCACGGCGATGGAGGTATGGGAACAACTTCCGCCGTCCCCAATATCGTCCACCGTCCGGGTTATCCAACTCTGACCGTCCCACGCGGCGTATCTCAGAGTATGGTCTCCCCAATTGTGGTGGCTGATGTGAGGGTGGTTGTCGGAATCCAAGGCCAGCGAGCTGTATCCTCCGGCACTACCACTGGCGTCAATGGTCTCAATGTTCCAATCGCTCCCGTCCCAGCGCGCGTATCGCAGTTGGCTGTCCCCCCGGTAACTGATGTGCGGGTATCCGGCAGAATTCAGGGCCAGGGAGGCATGCTCACCTCCGTACCAGGCCTCGTCCACGGTTTGCGAGGCCCAGACTGTTCCGTCGTAGAACGCATACTTTAAGCGCATATTGAGGCCATCCTGGTAGCCAATGTGAAGATGGTCGCTGCTATCCACGTCTATCGAACTCCATTCTCCCACACTGCCCCCTGTGTCAACGGTTTCCAGCGTCCAACTTTCCCCACTCTTGGCGGCGTATCGGATTTGGAAAGGCGACCAACTGTGATAAGCGATGTGAGGCTGGTCGCTGGTGTCCAGCACCAGGGAATTGCGCCCAGCCCACCAACCGGCGTTTCCTACGTTCTCAATGATCCATTCGCTTCCGCTCCATCTGGCGTATTTCACCTGGCTGTCGCCCCAGTCGTGGAAACTGATGTGAGGCTGTCCGGCCGAGTCGAGAACCAGCGACGGATAACCTCCTCCCCATGCATTGATCTGGGATACGGTTTGTGTATACCAAGATGTGCCGCTCCAACGGGCATAGCGGATTTCGTGAGGAGAGACGGATTCCACCTCGTAGCTGATGCGAGGCTGGTCATCTGAGTCCACTGCCACGGAAGAAACTACACCGGAGCCTATCTCCGCGTCAACCGTCTGGACGGTCCAGATGCCGCCGACCTTGGTAGCGTACTTTAACGATCCGTCAGCGCCCTGACCGTAACTGACGTGCGGGCGATCCTGCGAGTCCAGGGTCAGCGAAGCCTGGCCCCAATCGTGCCAGGAAGCGGTACCGCCCACAGGCTCAATGATCCACGTTGACCCGTCCCAGTGAGCATACTTCCAGCGGGTGTAGTGGAAATCCTGATTGGTCCGATCATAGTAGACCAGGTGGGGATGGCCGGCCGAGTCCAGGGCCAACGAAGCGCCCAACCCCACATCCCTTCTATCGTCCACCGTCTGTACGGTCCAAATCGAGCCGTCCCAGGTAGCGTACTTTAGGTTCTTGTTCACTACGTCGTAGTAGCCAATGTGAGGATGATCGTCGGAATCGAGGGCCAGCGAGGCATATCTGCCCACACTCTCCGTGCTGTCCACAGTCTCGGTGTACCAGCGTGTGCCGTCGCGCCAGGCATAGTACAGGTGATTGCCGCCGTAGACGACGTGGGGTTGGCCGTCCGTATCAAGGGCCAGGGTGTGATCGGTCATGTCGGCAAAGTACCTGGGGCAATCCACGCATTCGACGCGCCATTCGGGTGTCGGGGTAGGGACGTTTGAGGGATCAAAATCGCGCATTGCCAACGGCAGGTAGAGCGTATAGGGAAGAATAAGAGGTGGGGCTTTCTCGAAGCGGAAGAGGTCAAGGTTCGTACTCGTTGGGTCGCCCTGTACCCAAGACACACTACCATCGGCGCGCATGCGGAAGGAATCGTCTCGGTTCCCCCACTTCACGCCTGCCGACGACACCTTCTCCGGACCTGCCCGGAAATATCCCTTGCCGTCTATGATGCCCAACCAGTACGCATGATCGTTTGTGGTCGTCCAGCCCACCAAATACCGTTCCACCTCCTCATCAGACCCCAGGCGAGCGATGACGGGGTCCTGCTCATACGCTCCGTCGGTGTGAGTCAGCCACGTGAAGCTGCTCTGGTAGTTCTCGTCAATCGTGGCCAGCGCGATACCGTGTCCCTCGTAACCCGGCCTGTCCAAAGCGTTGAACACGAGTTTCCACGAGCCTTCGCCGAGGGCGAACTGACCCAGTTGCGCCGACACATTTCCTCCACAGTTGCCGTCAGCTTCGTATACCTGATGACCGCTGTTGATGAAAATGCCTTTACCGGGGTAACAGTCGCTCGAGCATACGGCTATGAATTGATCCAGGTCAGCGCGATAACTGACCAATTCGGCCATAGAGTGCGAACATCCCCAATCCCATCCCCCATCTTGGATGACGCCGTTATCGTCGACAAAGGTCAGTTGATCCCCGTGATGCCCTGTGAACCCTCCCGAGATACCTACGACTGCGAAATAGGCGATGTAAAGTCCGTTGCCGTAGGCCAGCCGGCCATCGCCCAACCAGAAGTCGGCAATCGCGATATCGCTGTTGAGATTCGCCGTCCAGATCTCGCCTCCATTCTTATCCCGCTTGGAAAGCCAGATGATGTCAGTATCGGGATCCCACAAAAGAACCGCGAACGTACCGTCATCGTGCGCAACCAGACCACGTACAGACTTTGCTGGAAAATCAAAGGTGCGTTCAACAGTGCTTCCGGAAACGACGCTGGCGTGTCCATTGCCGCTTGAATCCGACCACCATACCAGCGTGCGGTCATCCGCGAGCGGTTCGTGGTACAGACGGGGGGAGATTGAACAGCCACCCCACGTGCACCAGCTACCGGCTTCCCCTTCCAGCGGTTGGGGCAACGCCACGGTCACTTTGGTAATCTGGTCTTTGAGACTTGCCGGTGATGTACTGAGGGTCTTTGGTTCAGTGGCCTCGATGTCGATTGGTACGTGCGAAGACATCGAAGCGGTACTTCTCGGCGCCTCCGATGCCCGGATGAGGCATAGTCCCATCGTCGAGACGTCGCTCAAGAGCAATACCAGGGTGAGCAGAATGACAAGTGTTCTTATGGATTTCATCTCGTGTTCCTCCTGTGCCAAGTGGGCAGCGAACGTAGCCGAAGGGAAAAAGTCTGCAAGCCCTCCTGTGTTGCCGGGGCGCGGAGGGTGGCCTGTGAAATGTGGTCACGCACCACCAGCGGCAGGTAAATCTTGAAATCCTCCACCGCAGCAGAAGCGGTGGTAAAGTGCCAGGTGGAGCCGACGACGGTGCTGATTCCATCGGTGGCGGTGATGACCCAGTAGTACGTGGTATCAGTGATGAGATCGCCGGGCGTATAGTTGGCGACGGTACGAGTCGTCACAACCGACGGCGGGTCGTCAACGCCAAAGGCCACTGTGTAGGTCACCGGGTCGCCATCGGGATCGCCGCCCTGCCAACTGAGGGTCTGGTTGGTAGGCACGTCCGTTGCGCCGTTGGCGGGGGTGGGGGCGTTGGGAACGTAGGGAGCTTGATTGGGTGGAGCGGTCGCGGCGGTGGTGAAGCTCCACAGCGGGCCGACGCTGACACTCAGTCCGTCGGTGGCGGTGATGGCCCAGTAGTAGGTCGTGTCCAGCGCCAACGGTCTGGGGTCGTAGGACAAGTTGACAACTTGTCCCACGATAGGCGGCGGGTCGTCGGCGCCAAAGGCCACGCTGTAGGTCACGGGGTCGCCGTCGAGGTCGCCGCCCTGCCAACTGAGCACCTGGTTGGTGGGCACGTCTGTCGCGTCATCCGCAGGGACGGGATTGGAGGGCGTGACAGGCGGCCGGTTGACCGCCTCGAAGGAGGCCTCCCTCGGCATGGCGCTCATCCCCCTATCGTCCACCGCATAGATCACCACCCGGTACGCGCCCGGCTCTGCGAAATCATAGCTCGCGGTGAAGATGCCGTTCCCGTTATCCTCCAATTCCACCCGGGGCGCATCCTCCTGCGCCATATCCTCTCCCGGCGGCGGCGGTTGGTACGAGGGCGAGTAGATCAGCGCCCACGTGCTCGACACGACCCGGCCTTCCTGAGCCTGCACCTGGGCCTGGATCGTCCCTTCCGCTTGCCGGGCCACAGCCTGCACGATGTAGGGCGGCCACTGGGGATCGCCAAAGGTCCCGGCGTAGGCAAACCCGCGCCGCGCTGCCTCCTGCCCGTCCTCGACCTCGTTGGGCACGCCGTCCCCGTCATCGTCCAGCCAGGGAGTCTGGTCGGGGTGGGCCTGTTGGACGCTCCACTTCGCCTCCGCAAAGCTGCTGTGCAGGCTCATCCCCCGGCCCAGCGCCGCCACGAAAGCGTCGGAGAAGATCGCCCCGTTGGCGGAGGCGTAGGCGACGGGCCAGGCCCCGGTGGAGGCGATCACCACCCGCCCCGGTTTGCTGATTAGCTGCGGCGCCTCGTTGATAAAGCTGCCCGAATGGCAGGCCTCGTAGATCACGTTCACCTTGACCCCCGGCGCGGCCGCCTCCAACTCGTCCAGCCAGCCGTTCAGCTCCAGCGGCGTCGCCGTCTCTGGCCCTCCGGTCAGCAGGTTCAGGTAGAAGAGGTCATAGCCGCCGTGGTCCATCATGTACAGCGTGAAGGGATGGTCCGCGTCCACCTTGTCCACCGCCCACTGGGTGATCGCCTGTTGCAGGTTGTACTCGTTCGAGATCTTGTCCACGTCGGGCGTCATGTCCCCGTCGGCGTCCAGGCCGGTATCGGGGGCCAGGTAGTAGATGCGATCGCCGGTGTAGCCGTTGGCCAGGAAGAGGCGATAGACCGAGTTGGTGACGTGGTAGATGTTGGGTTGCAGGGGATCGTTCTGCTTTCTCTTGCCCGCCACGAGCACGACGACCCCCGGATCGGGCGCTTGACTCAGCGCGCGCACCGAGAGATAGTAGGTTCTCGCCTCGCCGCCGGGCGCATCGGTCTCGTCCGCCAGGCGCAGGTAGAACGGGCCATCGGAGGGCGCGTCGAAGGTCAGGCTGGCGTCGGGGCTGAAGGCGTGATCCTGTCCGTCCTGGGGAGCGCCAGCGCAGTCGCCATAGATCTCCAGGCTGATGTCGGCCCCGGAATCGGCGGGGGTCGTGGCCTCGACGATGTAGGTGGAGCCTGCGGTTCCCGTAAAGACGGCCCAATCCACGTCTTCGTCTGTGTGGAAGGTGTGGAGTTGAGTCGAGCCGTCAGTGGCGATCTCGCTCGCCTGCTCGCATGCGTCGTCCACCTCGTAGGCGTCGGCGGTGGAGGTGGAGGCGACGTCAACGGTGTAGGTGACGACCGCCGCGCCCTCCCGGTTGCTGGCGGTGACGGTGATGAGCTTTGCGCCGGTCGCGCTCCAGGTAAAGCTGGCCCCGTCGTACAGCGAGTCCAGTGTGTGCGTCACGATTTGCTGATTCGCTGACTCGCTGACTCGCCAGACGTAGGTGATGGGCAGGATGGCGGCGATGGGATAGACGCTGGCGTCAAAGTCGTAGGCGGTGTTCACGAAACCGGCCGTCGGGCCGCTCAGGTTGATCCCGACCGGGCTGAGGTTCGGCTGGCCGAGCAGGTAGGGAACATAGTCCACAAAGCCCACGTTCATGTCGTCGAACCATTCATAGATCAGGCCCTGAAGCGTGGCCTCGTCCGTCGCGCCCCACCAGTTGTAGCGGGCGTCCAACCGCGTGTCGCCGGCCTGGTTATTGTTGCGCAGGGCGTAGCCGCTGTTGGCATAGATGCCGTTGTGGTGGATCGTGGGATAGCCTGCCAGAACGTAGACGCCCCCCGTGTCGCTCAAGGTGGTGTTGCCGGCGATCGTGTTGTAGAGCATCTCGCCAGCGATAGAGACCCAGTAGACCCCGGCGACGTTCCCCTGGGCCGTGTTGCTCACGATGGCGTTGCTGCACAAGGAGCCGTCACTGATATAGACGCCGCCGGCGTAAGAGTTGGCGCCGGATACACTGTTCGAGCGCACCTCGTTGTTCTCGACCGCGCCGCCGCCGGCGCTGTGGATGCCGCCGCCCCTCGCATCGTGGGAGGAGTGGACTTCGGAGTAATAAGCCTCGTTGCCGGCGACGAGGTTGTTCGAGACCGTGCACGCGCCGGTGCTATAGATGCCGCCGCCGTAGGCGTGGTCGTCCGAGTGAGAGGTATTCGCCGTGACGGTGTTGTGGGAGACGGCGCTGGCGTCGCTACAGATCCCGCCGCCGTAGGAGTAACTGCCGGAGGAGGCCTCGTTGCCGGTGACTGTGTTGTCCGAGACCGTCCCGTCAAGAGTGCTATAGATGCCGCCGCCGTAGGAGGAACCGTTGGCATACGCTTCGTTGTCCGTGACCGTATTGTCGAATACCATCCCGCTGTTGGCGCTATAGATGCCGCCGCCGTAGGAATAGGACGACACGTCCTCCGAGCGGTTCTGGCTGACGGTGTTGCTATAAACCTCGCCCCCACCGGCGCTGTAGATGCCGTTCCCGTAGGCGTATTGATACTCGTTGGCCGAGTTCCCCGTGACAGTGTTGTAGGCCACCACGCCCCCGCCCGCGCTATAGATGCCCACGCCTCGGGAGTGGTGAGAGTGATAGGAGGACGGCGCGGAATCGTTCCCCGTGACGGTGTTGTAGGCGACCACGCCCCCGCCGGAGTTGGAGATGCCCGCGCCGTACACGTCCCCGACGGCGGTGAAGGAATTATCGCTGATGGTGTTGTGGGTCACATAGCCGCCCACGCTGCGCAGGCCCCCGGAGCCGTTGTTGCGGAAGGTGCAGTGATCCACGTAGAGTGTCGTCTGGGGCGCATCCACCGCGTAGGCAAAGCGCCCCATCGTGGTGTGCTCGTACTCGATCCCTCCGTACTCGACGGTGACGTACTGCAAGGCCGAGCCTCTCAAATAGTTGCCGCCCCCGTCAAAGAGGGCGTCCTCGGCGGTGGCGTTGAAGGCGATGACGCCCCAATCGTCCGGCTGCTTTTGCACGTGCCAGGAGGTGAAGGTGATGGGCTGGGCCGCGGTACCCAGCGCGACGAGCGCCCCGTCCACCTGGATGGAGCGCGCGTCGGCGAACCAGACAGTGACGCCCGGCTCGACGTACAGCGTCGTGCCCTCGTTGATCAGGATGTTGTTGCCGCTGACCAGGTAGGGGGAATTCGCCGCGCTCCAGGTTCGGTCGCCGGAGATAAAGCCGCCGACGTTGGTGTGGGGAAATACGTCGTGGGCGACGATGACGTCGTCCGGGTCGGGCACAGTTGTCGAAAGTATCCCCCATTCCAGATAACGGGTGGGGGGCAGGCTGCTCAGATCGGCCGGCAGGCTGGCAAAGGTGGTCCAATCGTTCCAGTGAACACCGAAAATACCCGGGTTCGGGGTATTGCCCACCCGTACGGTTACCGTAATGTCGTCGGTATCGACCCAACTCAGATCCCGCCAGGCCACAACGTCGCCTGCGTCATAAATGTCCCACGCGAAAGTGTAATCAAGATCCGCTAGCGGCAGCCAGGGATCGAAGAGTATATCCCTGCTGATCTCATCGCCTGTGCCCGGCCCCTCTCCGCCGGGCCCGCTGGCGTCTCCCCACCAATTGCTGCGGGCATCCACCAGCACCTCACTGTCATTGTCGATTCCCTCACCCCCGTTGTCGTGGATGGCAGAGTTGATGATGACGGCGTTGGGCGCGCTGCCGCTGGCGAAATGGATGCCATCGCCTGCGTTATCCAGGAATGTGCTCTTGGTGACAGTAAGGATAGTACTGGCTCCGGTGGCGTAAAGGGCCGGGTCACCACTCCCGTCGCCGTTGCTACTGAACAGTGTGTCGCTCACCACCACCTGGCTGTTTTCCACGTATAGGCCATAGTCTGGAGAATAATCATTGTGCCCGGAGATCACTCGGCTACTCTCAATATGCACCTCTCCACTTCGCACAGCAATGTTGCTGCCGTAGCCGCCGTCTGGCAGGATACTATTGCCACCCCAACCCCCATAACGCACAGTGACGTGGCGCAAGTCACCCGTTCCACCATCGAACACCAACCCTGTCCACTGTTCTGGTCCGCTGTCCGTCGCCGAGGTGAAGGTGATCGGCTGCGAGGCCGCGCCCACCGCTTCCAGGTGGCCCAACACCTGCAATTCGACGTTGCTCTTGCCCATCACCGACGCGCCAGGCTCTACCGTGAGGGTGGCCGTGACCGGGACGGTGAGGTCGCCGTCCAACTCGTACCCTCCCAGACCGCTTTGGGCCGTCAGGCGCACATCATCCCCCACCGAGCCGCCGATGATGAGCACCCGATTTTTGTTGCCATTGCCGTTGAAGATGTTGTCTGTCATTTGTACCTGATGTAGGCGGCTTGCTGCCACTCGCGCCGCCCAGCCTGTGTTGTTCTGGAACGTGCTTCCGGTGATGGTGAGGACGGTGCTGGCACCGGTGGCGTAAAGGGCCGGGTCACCACTCCCGTCGCCGTTGCTACTGAACAGTGTGTCACTCACCACCACCTGGCTGTTTTTCACGTACAGGCCATAGTCGTCGTCATAAGCGCTCACAGAACTCACCCTACCGCTCTCAATATGAAGTTCCCCATTGCGCACGACGATGTTGCTGCCGTAAAGGCTGTCCAGCAAGACACTGTTCTGATCGCCTCCATAGCGCACCGTGACGTGACGCAAGTCGCCGGTACCACCGTCAAACACTAGTCCCGACCACTCACTCGGTCCACTATCATCCGTTGAGGTGAAGGTGATTGGCTGCGAAGCTGTGCCCACTGCCTCCAAGTGGCCCAGCACTTTCAACTCGTCGTTGGTATCCCCCATCACCACTACCCCAGGCTCCACGGTCAGGGTAACGCCGGTGGTAATCACGACGTCGCTGGTCAGAACTTAGGGGCTGCCAGCCAGCGTCCAGGTGGTGTCGGCGGCAATCTCCCCGCTCACGTCGGTGTGCAACGGTTTGGCCAGTACCGCCTGGGACTGCCAGCTCAACGCTCCTAGCGTGAGGATGAGCATAAGCATCGCCCAGCCGGATAGAATCAAGACTTTGGTTTGGAATTTAAGCGCGCGCATTTTGGCCTCCTTTGACCTTTTTTCTCCTACTATATCAAACGCTGTTTGGGCCATTTTTTGCACATCGGCGTGCGTCAGTTTGTCAAATGCGATCCTCATCCTTCCCCTCCCCCCAGCCCCCTTCGACAAGCTCAGGGCAGGCTCCTCCCAACGGGAGGAGGTGTTCACTCTCAAACAACAAACGCCGCCCGATTTGGCCGGGCGGCGTCTTTATAGCACGAGTGCAGAGTTCCGGTTGGGTGATGGCGCTTCCCGGTCGGAAACAAAAGTCTTCAATTGTAGAGTTCTCGTCCG
Source organism: Anaerolineae bacterium (assembly GCA_034437455.1). Lineage (GTDB taxonomy): Bacteria > Chloroflexota > Anaerolineae > B4-G1 > B4-G1 > DAOTUB01. The sequence goes on from DAOTUB010000287.1 coordinate 9,972, forward strand.
GTATCAGTATAGCATAGACGCCCTGTGTTGACAACTAGATTGAATATCGCGTGTGTTCGCTCTCACGCCGGTTGTAGTCCGCCGTCTTTCAGCGTCACGACGATCTGCCAATCGCCTAGCAGTATCCGGTTCCCTTGCACTTGCACCGGCGCTTCTTCTGGTGGGGCCAAGACTAGCTCGCCGTCTATCACCTGCCCCTCGAGCTGAACGACATTCTGCACCCGCTGCAAGAGGGCGTCGAACAACAACTCGAGGAATGTGAAAGCGGGAATTGCGTCGTCTCGCCGAGAAGAGCGATCAATGTAGGTTTCCATCAACTCCTGAAATTCGGCGTCAGTCATCTTGGTCAACTGTTTTTCACTCATTCTGATTCCTCCTGTTGCACCTGCAACACTCGCTGCTTCCAGGCTGCATAATCAATAGCGATCAACGTGACGTCGCCCCGCTGCAACTTGACCGGGCGGGGCAAGAGATGCAGTAAATCAGACAGCTCTCCCTCCACTGTGTCGCCGTTGATCTTTTTCCAGGCTGCTGGCTTTTGGAAAACGACCAACGGGCGATGCCGGCGGCCGGTCCAAATCCGCGTCACGTAAAAGTCGTTGGGCAAGCCGTGAGACGCTGCCAGTTTCAGGAAATAAGTCGAGGTCTTGACGTCGCCCATCAGGTTCAACACGACCAAATCCGCTACTGAACGGCGTTCAACCGGGTCTCGAACGTCGTGGGAATAGAATTCAATCCCGCTCGCCTGTAGGTCGCGCACGATCTGGACTTCAAACGCATAGCCCCGGGCAAAGCTTTGCCACCAGTAGATGCAATAGACATAGAGTAACCGGGATGAGGGTACGTCAGGGCGCAACAGACCGGCTTGTTGCAAGTGAGGAGCTATTCGACGGGCAAACTCAGCGATTAACGCTGGCGACTGTGTCTCAACGTCCTCCAGCGCCAGCAAGCGTTCGAGATAAGGGGTGGCAAAGTCAGCATCAATCTGGTGATGATATGCCTGGCGAAAAGTCTCTGCTCCGGCATCGGTCTGAATCCGCGCGGTATTCAAGATATCAATGCCCTGGTAGAGCAAGCGCCATTCTGCTGGATTTAACAGGCGGTCATCAACGAGGTATCGTGTCAGAACGTCCTGGTACTCGGCAGTAAAAGCCTTTGGTAGAATGATTTGCATAGCCTCTCAAGAATACCATATCTGTCGCGTTCTGTCTAATTGTGCATAGCCCTGGGTGTGGTTACAGGTCCCACCGACATCGGTGTACAACGGTTGGACCAATGCCTCCTGGGCCTGAAAGCTTACCCCAACGGGACTATGCTCTAGCGTGAGGATGAGCATAAGCATCGCCCAGCCAGATAGCATCAAGACCCTGGTTTGAAATTTGAGGAGCATATTTTGGCCTTTTTTCTCCGAGCCTTATCACGCGTCACGCTTCACTCCTCAATCGCTCGAAAATCTCCTGCGCCTCCTGCAACATCTTCTCCCCCCGTTCCTTATCGCCGCACCCTATCTCGTACTCCGCCCAGGCGCGCAGTGTGCGCGCTCGCTCGCCCTCCATTCCTGCCTCTGCAAAGACCGCCAGGCCCCTGGCAAAGCATCCTGCGGCGTCCAGCGTATCTTTCCCAACGGCGATGAATCCTGGCGATGTAGCAGCAGCCAAGGTCATCCCCAAAGCATACCAGGCCCCACCGATGTCCTCTTGCACCTCGGTCTCTTGGCCCAACTCCAGCGCCCGCCTGGCCAATTCCACGGCCTCGGTCAATTTCCCCAGGCCCAAACAGGCTTTCGCCAGAGAGCAGTACGTCGCCGAGACGCCGCCCCAACCTGCGGCCTCGGCCATCTCGATGGCCTGCCGCAGATCGGCCTCGGCGGTTCGATATTCCCCCAATCCGACCCGCGCCTCGCCCAGGTTGTTGAGCACCACGATCTCGCCATGCCGGTTCCCGGTCTCGCGGGCGATGGTCAGCGCTTCTCGATAGTTCTCGGCAGCCGCTTGGTAATCCCCGCGCGATTCGGCGATGACGCCCAGGTTGTTCAACATACGGGCCACCCACATACGGTCGTCCAACTCGCGAGCTAACGCCAGTGCTTGCTCAATGTGGCGTCTGGCCTGCTCGTAACGCCCCACGTTCACCTGAACCCGCCCGAGCAGATTCAAGCTGTCGGCCATCATGCGCCGATCGTCCAGTTCGGTGCTGAGCGCCAGGGCCTGTTCGCCGAGCGAAAACGCCGCCTGCGCCTCTCCCAGCTCAGAAAAGACCCAACCCTTGTTGTGCAAGGCCCGCGCCAGGATCTCCTGGGCCGGCGCGCCCGCGGATCGCGCGATCTCCTCCGCTCGCCCGGCCATCTCCAGCGCGGCGCGGTAGTTCCCCTGGAGTTGCTGCACCGTGGACATTCCATCCCAGGCGCGCGCCTGAGCCACCGCATCCCCGGCCCCCTCCGCTGCTGCTCGCATCGCCTCATAAGCCTCGATCGCTTCCTCGAAGCGTGCTTGCCATTGTAGCATGAGGCCCAGCCCCTCGTATAACTCGGCTTGCCTCGCGCAGACCTGAGCCGTTTCGGCGGGCATAAATGCCAATGCCTTTTGATAATAGCCGATGGCCGCATCGGGCGCGAACGTATCCTGGGCCTGACGGGCGGCTCGAGCGTACCACTCCGCCGCTTTAGCCTCGTTTCCCGCTCGCTCATAGTGCTCGCCGATCAGCCCGGCGTACTCGGCGATCCGCTCGCTGCTGCGGGTGGTCAGCCAATCCGCCACCCGGGCGTGATACTCCCGTCGCTGTCGCTTCAGCACGCTCTCGTAGGTGACGTCGTGGAGGATAGCGTGCTTGAAAATATGCTCCTGTTCCCCGATGAATGTCGACATCTGCCGTCCGAAAACCAACTCTCTGTCTCGCAACGCAGCCAGCGCCTCAACGGTCTTGCCATTCAACCACGCCACTGCCCCGTCCCAGAACGTCTGTCCCACCACTGAGGCGCGCTGCAACGTCTCTCGCTCCGGTTGCGGCAGCCCGTCCAGCCGCGCCTGGAGCACACCGACCAGCGTCGGAGGCACCCTCATCTCGGCCAACTGTTCCGAAGCTACACGCCAGTGTTCTTCTCCCTTCACGATGACCCCGTCCTCGACGAGCATCTTGATCAGTTCTTCGGTGTAAAAGGGACTACCCGCCGCCCTCTCCACGATCAGGTCGTGCAGGTGCGGTGGTACCTGTTCGACCTTGCGCAGTATCTCTTCCACCAGGCGGCGATTGTTTTGTTTGGAGAGAGGGCGCAGTTCCAATCGAGTGTGATACCCTTGCCCTTTGCCCCACGTCGCCCGCCGTTCAAATAGATCGTGGCGGGTCAGAGCGACGATCAGTAGGGACATAGAGCGACATTCTTGAGCTAGGTGCTCGATCAAATCCAGCGAGCCATCGTCAGCCCAATGCAAATCCTCAAGCAAAAGCGCCGCCGGTCTCCCCCCCTCTGTCCCCCCCATGGGGGGGGAGGTCGCCGCGGCAAAGAATTGCGCGGCATAGTGAAAGGCCCGGTCGCGTATCTGGCGGGCGTCGCTCAGAATGCCTCGGAGATAGGGGCTCTGGGAAAAGTCGAGGCCGATGAGATGACCGATAAAGTGCGCGGCGACCTCTGCGGTCGCTTGTATCCGAGCGTTTTCGCTCGCAGCATCCTCGCTCGTGTCGTGCGCGCCCATAAGGTGGAGAATGCCCTGCTCTAGCTTTTCTCGAGCCAACGCGGGACGGTCGCTGTTTTTGATCTCGAAGCGGGAGGCGAAAAGATCGCGGATGAGAAAGTACGGTATGTTGCTTGTCTGCTGGCCAGCTCGCGCCCTGAATTGCAGCACCTCCTCCGATAACAGCTCCACCCAGTTCCTAAATTCGTAGAGCAGGCGCGATTTGCCCATCCCGGCGTCGCCGGCGACGGTGACGATGCGCATCTTTCCCCCTTCCATCACCGTGTACAGGGCTTCTCGTAAATGCTCCAGTTCGGCGGCCCGACCGACCATGCGCGTCTCGACTCCCTCCACGCCCCGGGTGGGGACGCGAAAAGCGCGCGGCTTGACCCCGCGCACCTCGTAGATCTGAACAGGCTCTGTCTTACCCTTGACGCGGATCGGCTCCAGAGCCTCTGCGCTAAAGATGCCTCGCACGTGGCGATAGGTGTTGTGGGAGATGAGGATGCTCCCCACCGGCGCGGCGTGCTCCAGGCGGCTGGCCAGGTTGACCGTGTCTCCTACCGCGGTATACTCGGCTGTCGTCCCCACCTCGCCCAACAGCACCGGGCCGGTGTTGATCCCGATGCGCATGGCCAGATCAATCTGCTGCGCAGCGCGAAATTTGGTCAGGCTGTTCTGCATGGCCAACGCCGCCCGGATCGCCCGCTCCGGGTCGTTCTCGCGCGCGGTCGGCGCGCCAAAGAGGGCCATCACCGCGTCGCCGATGTGCTTGTCGATCATACCACCTTGGGTCGTGATTGCCCTATCCAAACGCACCCAGAGAGCGTTCCTGATGTCGTTTACTTCTTCGGCGTCCATCGTCTCTGACATAGCCGCAAGTCCAGACACGTCAGCAAAGAGGACGGTGACCTGTTTGCGCTGCGGGGCGACCTGTACCGCTTCTTGCAGCGCGTCGAGCTTTTCGCGTGCGGCGGCAAGCATAGTTTCTACCACGGCGTCGCCCAACGTGGCGCGTTGGCTCTCCAGGGCGGCGATGGCTTGTTCGAGTTTTTCGCGTTCGGTCATGATCTAGCTCTAGGTGTTTGAATGTACGAACCGACGAACATCTTGTTCAGTATACCACCTTTCGCAGTGCCAAGCAATGGCCGGGCGGGCCTATTGGTTTCTGAGCACGACTGGCAGGTAAATCATATTTCCACCGCCACCGCCGGCTGCCTCTTTCGGTCTCGCATTCAGGCCGATGGTATCCACGGCGTAGACCACCACCCGGTAGGCTCCTTGTTCCACGAACTCTGCGGTCGTCGCCGTGTAGAGGCCATTCTCGTCCGGGTCCGTCAGCGCCACCTTGGGTACGTCCTCCGCCTCCAGGTCCTCACTCGACTCTGGCGGCTCGTACGAGGGGGCGTAAAGCAGCGCCC
>DAOTUB010000288.1:0-2801 GCA_034437455.1 Anaerolineae bacterium
CCGCCTCGAAAGCGCCATCCGGTCATCAAAAAGAGCTAGAAAGTCTCAAACCGGCCCGAAACTGCTTGTTAAAGTTCAATTGTTAGCCAGTCAATTACGACCGGCTGTTCGCGCTTGTCCAAAGTCCAACTGATGACCGGATGTATGGAGCCTATCTTTGAGCGTCGCGGCGGATGGCAGCGTATCTACTTCGATCTGCCCGGTATGGGCAAGACCCCCGGCAAGGAATGGATTACCAGTTCGGACCAGATGCTCGACATTACCCTGGATTTCATCGATCACGTAATTCCTGGCCAACGTTTTGTACTGGCAAGCGAGTCGTATGGCGGCTACCTAGCGCGCGGGATCATTTATCGCAGACCAGAACTTGTGGATGGATTGCTCTTTATCTGCCCCCTGATCGTCCCCGAACCCGATAAACGCTCCCTGCCTCCTCGCACTGTGTTGGTGCAAGACGAGGAATTTCTGGCGAGCCTGGAATCGGACGACAGGGAGGAATTCGAGTCGTTCGCTGTCGTGCAAACGCGGGACGTGTGGGAGCGGACCAGGGATGAAGTGATCTCCGGCGTCCGCGTCGCGGACGAGGAATTCCTGACCGAGTTGCAGACCCACGGCTATCCCCTCTCCTTCGACGTTGATGCCGCTCCACCCTTCGAGAAGCCGACGTTGTTCCTGCTCGGACGCCAGGATACGTCGGTGGGCTACCGGGACGCCTGGGAGATTTTCGAGAACTATCCGCGCGGCACGTTCGCCGTGCTCGACCGGGCGGGACACAACTTGCAGATCGAGCAGGCAACCTTGTTCAGCGCGCTCGTCAATGAGTGGCTCGATCGCATCGAGGAAAACCTTGGAGGATCGAAATGACCATTCTTTATGAGAACCCCCTCGTCAGCCTGGATGACCTGGAAATCCGGGCGGAGCAGGCCGAGATCGTCACCTGGCAAGGGCGCGAGGCGTTGCGGCTGGAGAACGACTTGGCGCTGATCCCTGACCACCGGATCGCGGACGGCAGCATCGAGGTGCTGATCGGCGCCGACGGACCGGCCTACCCAGGCATTGCTTTCCGCGTTGCGGACGTGCTCAACTACGAACTGGCCTACGCCGTGCCTCACGCCAGCGGGCTGTGGGATGCGTTGCAGTACGACCCGGTCTTTCACGGCTCGAACACCTGGCAGGTATACCACGGTCCGAGTTATCAGCGGGCTACCCAGGTACCGACGGGGCGCTGGTTCCGGCTAACGATAGATTTTTGCGGCGAAAGGGCTGCTTTTTCGGTTGACGGACAGCCACCGCTTGTAGTGGAAAAACTGGCCTATCCGACCGGAGATGGGCTGTTCGGGCTGTGGACCTTTCGCTCGGCCTACTTTTGCGACCTGCGCGTCTCGGCCTGCGACGGACTGGACGCCTCGCGCGGAGAAACACCCGGTATTTCCGAGGGCGTCGCCCAGGATTGGTTCGTGGAAGGATATGGCGTCGTGACTTGCGAACCGAACGGCGTGCTCAATCTGAACCGCTACCTGCCAACTTCCCTGGAGGAAGTACGCCTGACCCGGCGCTTTGAGATGGCGGAGGAAGGTAAAGTGACGTTCGAGTTTGGCTTCAGCGATGTGCTCTCCTTGGAGTTGGACGAGGAAGTGATTTTCAGTGGAGAGCACACTTTCAAGGACTTTGGGGATCGCGCCTCATGTGGGTATCCTGAATTGGGGCAGCAGTCTCTCCGGCAAAAGCTAGCGCCCGGCGCGCACCGCCTGACTGCGGCGCTGCGAGTGAGCGAGCCGTTCGGGTGGGGACTGTCGCTCGCCGCCCGTGGAAAAGGGTTGCGCTGGCTGCCAGTGGAATTGGGGTGACGCATAATGGAAACAAATCAACGAAAAATCTGTCGCGTGATCGCCGAGTACAAATCGCCCTATTCCGATCCGGTCGTCTTTCAAGCCGGCGAGGAGCTGACGATTGGTGAAAAGAAGACTGAATGGAGCGGCTGGGTGTGGTGCACGGATCAAGACGGGAAGAGCCGATGGGTACCCGAGACGTACATCGAACGGAGGGGCGACGTCGGCGTGATGCGTTGCGATTATGAGGCGACCGAGCTTTCAGTCACTGTCGGGGAAGAACTGATAATGGGCGAGGAGGAAAGCGACTGGATATGGTGTACGAATTCAGAGGGTAAAAGCGGGTGGGTGCCCGTGGATAACGTCGAAAAAGTATGATGAATTTGCGATTTGGGTCTTGACTCTCCCCTTACTGGAGGGTGTATAATGATGGCATAGAAGGCCTTCTAGTCGAAACGTCCGTGGAGACAAACAATGTTCAAAATCGGTGAATTCTCAAAGCTCAGCCGGGTAACGGTAAAGACATTGCGCTACTACGATGAGATCGGTCTGCTCAAGCCAGCAGAGGTAGACCGCTTTACCAGTTACCGCTACTACTCGGTCAGCCAGTTGCCCCGGCTCAATCGCATCCTGGCGTTGAAGGATCTGGGGCTTTCGCTGGACCAGATCGGCCAATTGCTCAAAGACGACCTGTCGCCAGAACAGATCCGCGGTATGTTGCGGCTGAAGCAGGCCGAGATTCGGCAACAGGTGCAAGAAGAGCAGGCGCGACTGGCCCGGGTCGAGCAGCGGCTGAGATATATCGAACAGGAGGACAAAATGCCAAATTACGACGTAGTGATCAAATTGGACTTTGGATAAATTTACACCCCTATATATGCCGGTTTGAAAATACCAATCCCGTATATATGCGGGTAAAGAAAGGCTTGTCTAGGACTTGAATCCTGAACAGAAAGGCCAAACCCCTATATA
>DAOTUB010000289.1:0-15166 GCA_034437455.1 Anaerolineae bacterium
TTGACCAAAAAAGCCATGAAGGAGTTGGAAGAACGCTTTGACCGGTTATTGGGTTTGGAGAAGTGGTTTGTCCGTATTGAGCCTCTCCCTGTGTGATTTTGGGAGGTTTATTTTTCTGGAAACCCCTAAACTCTCGAAAGTGTCTCATTTCAGCTCCTCCTCTCCACGTAGAATCATCTGACTTGACGCTCCTATGATAGCAAATTCGAGAGCAGGCGGCAATGATTTTGCGGTGAATGGTCAAATTTGAGGGGTGAACGGTCGAGAAAAGGGGCGGCAACTCCGCCCCTGGACTATGTGAGACTTTTCTATATGTTTGTTGACTATTGACAAATTACATATAGTGTGGTATACTGTGCGCGCTTGAGGAAAGGCTTGTAACTTGCCAGGGAGGAAGGATGAGAGGGCGAGGTAGAGGGCGAGGACACGGTCGCCGGGTGGTACGGATGTTGGAGCCGGCGTTGCTGTTGCTTCTGCATCACGGCCCGGCTCACGGCTATACACTTTTGGAACAATTGGAAGAGTTTGGTCTGGCGCGTATAGACCCCAGCGCGATCTACCGGATGCTGCGGAATATGGAGGAGAAAGGGTGGGTCGCTTCGGTCTGGGACGAAGAACAATCGCAAGGACCGCCTCGCCGGGTCTATCAGATCACCCAGCAGGGCGACGAGGTGCTGTCCCTGTGGGCGCAAGATCTGGAGGAGAGCAGAAAACGGATCGATCATCTACTGGGAGTCTATCGTCGCCACATGGAGGAGGGGGAGGGTGAGTATCACTGAAACATTGCTGGAGAGCATTCAGACCGACGCGCCGGTGCGGCAGGTGCTGGTGGGGGCTTTTTGGACGGCGGTTGTGCTGGATACCGATCCACCAAGCTGCGGCCTGGCTTCGACCTTGCGGGCAGCTACTCACGAAAGCGGCCCGCCGGTCCCGGAAGCGGGGCGGCTCCTGGAGTACAGCGGGCGGGAGCTGGCCGGATGGCTGCGCTCGTCGAGTATCCTGAAAGCCAGTATCGGCATGGCGGCCTTCAACGCGCTGCTGGAGGTGGACGAGGCGGACTGTACAGAGATCAATGCTGAGGACGTAATCGTGAAGTGGGGGACGGATCGACGGGTGGCTATCGTGGGCCACTTTCCTTTCGTGGAGCGGGTGAGACGGGCGGCTGCCGAGTGCTGGGTGCTGGAACTCTTTCCACGACCCGGCGACTTGCCTGCCGAGAGGGCGGAGGAAGTGCTGCCTCAGGCAGACGTGGTGGCGCTGACCGGCACCTCGCTCATCAATCACACGTTCGACGATCTGATGCGCCTCTGCCGGTCCGATGGAGACCACCGGGAACTGCGCGTCATCCTGCTCGGCGCCAGCGCCCCGCTTTCGCCGGTTTTATTCGAATATGGGGTGGATGCTGTCGCCGGGACGCGGGTGGTGGATATACCCATCGCGCTGCGAGCCGTGGGCCAGGGTGCTACCTTTCGCCAGATACCGGGCAAGCGGCTGCTGACGATGAGGAAGAAATAATATTTTACCGAGGAGAAAAATGATCACGGATAAACAGGTTTTTGACGCTTTACGTGGGGTGATGCACCCCGAGATGAAACGCAATCTGGTGGAACTGGGGATGATCAAGGACGTCGCTGCTAAAGATGGCGAGGTCACGGTCACTCTGCTCCTGCCCTTTAAGGAGATTCCCATCAAGGATGATTTGGTGCGGGATGTGCGGGGGGCGGTGAAGGGGCTTGACGCCGACCTCCAGGTCGAGGTGGATCTGGTCGAGATGAGCCAGCAGGAGCGCGCCGCATTCATGGCACAAAGCGAGGGTGGTCCGAAGCCGGCCCAGACGGTGAACCAAGTTGACCGCGTGATAGCCGTGTTGAGCGGCAAGGGCGGCGTGGGCAAGTCGTCGGTGGCGGCGCTGCTGGCGGTGGCGCTGAAGCGGCAGGGGAAGCGCGTAGGCGTGCTCGACGCCGACATCACCGGCCCCAGCCAACCCAAGATGTTTGGCCTGCACGATCCCCCGGCGATGGGGCCGATCGGGATCTTGCCGCCAGAGACAGAGACGGGCATCAAGGTGATGTCGATCAACCTGCTGTTGCCCGACGAGAACGAGGCCGTCATCTGGCGTGGGCCGTTGATCAGCGGGGCGATCAAGCAGTTCTGGCAGGACGTGGTTTGGGGGGAGTTGGACTATTTGATCGTGGATCTGCCCCCCGGCACCTCGGACGCCTCGCTGACGGTGATGCAGTCCATTCCACTCAACGGGGTGGTCCTGGTGACCTCGCCGCAAGACCTGGCGGGGATGGTAGTGCGCAAGGCGGCCAGCATGGCTCAGCGCATGAAGGCGCCCGTCCTGGGGGTGGTGGAGAACATGAGCTACGCCACATGCCCCAATTGTGGGGAAAAGATCGAGGTCTTTGGTCCCAGCCAGGCGGTGCAAATGACGGGACACCTGGGGGTGCCGCTCCTGGGGCGAATCCCGTTGGATCCCGAGCTCTCGCGCCGTTGTGACGCCGGGGAGGTCGAGGCGTACGGTGCAGAGGCATTTGCTCCGATCTCCGAAAAGGTGGTGGCGCGAGTGCCGGTGGTGAAAACGACGCCCATGTTTTCGGGCAAGTGAGCGCGAACTAGACGAGGGACAACACACATGAAGAAAATCGGCATCATCATCTGCAACCGCTACCATACCTGCGCCGGGGGCAAGTGCCTGCGGTCTCTGCGAAATCGAGAGGGCGCTTTTGCCCGCTACGAGGGCGAGGAGGTCGAACTGGTGGGCTACACCACCTGCGGAGGCTGCCCCGGCGGCAACGTGGAATACGCTCCGGCGGAGATGAAAAAGAACGGCGCGGAGATCATCCACCTGGCCACGGGATTGGTGGTCGGCTACCCGCCCTGCCCGCGCCTGCAAGCCTTTTGCAATTTCATCCCGGCCAAGTATGGGCTGGAGGTGGTCGTCGGCACACATCCCATCCCGCAGAATTATTACCTGACTCACCAAGAGTTGGGAACCTGGCGCTCAGCCAGGTGGCAAGAGTGGATTCAGCACGTTTTAACCGATAAGGAAATGCGATTGGCTTATGATTGATGGCGGAAAAAGGAGGTGAGGTAGATGCCAAGATTTGATGGAACAGGGCCGCAAGGCGAGGGTCCGATGACCGGTCGCGGCGAGGGATACTGCGCCGTAAAGCTGCCCCAATCGGGTGAGGCGGCTGAGGGGTACGCCGGGCTGCAAGGCGCGCCCGTGCGCCAGGCGAGATTCGCCCGCTGGCTGCGTCCGACGACGTGGCTGGGCCTCGCGTTTGGGCGCGGTCGCGGCCGCGGCGCGGGCCGAGGCCGAGGTCGGCGGTGAGTGTGGATAAAGAGCATCCAACGATAGAAGGAGGTGAGTGAAATGCCGGGATTCGATGGAACCGGGCCGGCCGGAATGGGGCCGATGACCGGCGGAGCGCGGGGATGGTGCAATCCTTATGATCCCTCGTACGCCAGCTATGGCCCGTATCGTCCGCTGCGACCTTACTATCGAGGTTATCCGCCCGCTTATGGCTTTGGCCGCCCTCGATGGGGCATGGGCCGCGGTTTTTGGGGGCGCGGCGGCCGGGGCATGGGCCGTGGACGCGGTCGTAGATGGTGGTAACCAAAGACGACATCAGTCGCAACGAGTGAAACGTTTTAGTAGATTCTCATTGAAGGAGGTGAGACAAGATGCCAGCAGGAGATGGAACTGGACCGAGGGGAGTGGGACCAATGACCGGACGCGGGGCCGGCTACTGCGCCGGTTACGGTGCGCCTGGCTACGCAAGTCCGATGCCTGGACGCGGCTTTGGCATGGGCCGGGGCGGCGGCGGTCGAGGGTGGCGACATCAGTACTATGCCACCGGCGTGCCCGGATGGGCCCGCTACGGATACGCGCCCGCCTGGGGCGCGCCGCCGGCTGCGGCGTATGGGCCGTATGCCGCGCAGCCGACGCCAGTGCAGGAGACCGAGTTCCTCAAGACGCAGGCCGAGTGGCTGAAAGGGCAACTGGATGCCATCAGCCAGCGCATCGCGGAGCTTGAACAGGAAGAGTAGCCGTGCTAAGAAAAAGGGAATCGTCGGGGCGGGTGACGTTGCAGTAAACCTCGCCACTCGCCCCGAACCCCCAACCGTATGAGGGGCCTTGCGCCCCTCATACGGCGGATAAGTCACATTATACCTTTTGTCAGGAGGAATGCAAATGAAGATCGTTGTATCAGCAAATGGCGCAGACCTTGACGCGCCAGCCAGTCCAGTATTTGGGCGCTGCCCCGTGTACGTCTTTGTGGACACCGAGACGATGAAGTACGAAGCCGTGGAGAACCCGGCGATCAATGCCGCCGGAGGCGCGGGCATCCAGGCGGCCCAATTCGTCGTCGAGCGTGGGGCGCAGGCGGTGATCACCGGAAACGTGGGGCCGAACGCCTATAACGTGTTCCAACCCGCCAATATGCCCATCTATCTCTTTGGCGGCGGGACGGTGCGCCAGGCGGTGGAGGCTTACAAGGCCGGGCAGTTATCCTCTTCGGGCGGAGCCAGCGCCCAGGCGCACGCCGGAATGGGCATGGGTCGCGGCATGGGACGTGGTATGGGTCGCGGCATGGGGCGTGGTATGGGCATGGGGATGGGCCGTAGTGCGCCTGTGTCGCCTATGCCGCCCGCTTCTCCGGCTGCCCCCGCCGGTTCCCGCGAGGAAGAGATGGCTAACCTGAAAGATATGGCCGGCACGTTGCGCCAGCAATTGGCCGAGGTGATGGATCGTCTAGACCGTCTAGAAAAGGAGGAATAAATTATGCGCGTTGCAGTTTCGGCGGACAATAACAATGGATTGGATAGTGTGGTTAGCCCCCATTTCGGACGTTGCGCCTACTACGTCCTGGTCGATCTCGACGGGCGAGAGGTGAGTCAGATCAGCGCGGTGGAGAATCCCGCCTATGGCCAGCACCAGCCGGGACAGGTGCCCGGCTTTATCCAGAGCCATGGGGCCGACGTGATGCTCTCCGGCGGGATGGGACGGCGGGCCATCGGTTTCTTCCAGCAGTTTGGCATCCAGGCGGTGACCGGGGCGACCGGCACGGTGCGTCACGCGCTGGAGCAGTACCTGGGTGGGGCGTTGCAGGGGGCCGAGCCATGCGGCGTGAGCGTCGAGCACGACCACGAGGAGATCGCGGACGACGGATATGAGGAGGACGAGGCCGGCCGGTTGCGGGAGGAGGTCGAGATGCTGCAACAGCAGTTGGCCGAGGTGATGGAGCGTCTGGATAAAGTGTAGGCCGGTTAACGCGGACGTTTCACGTCCGATAGATGGGAGGGCCAAGATGCTCAAAGTCGTAGGGATCGTTGGCTATCAGGGCAGCGGCAAGACCACGCTGATCCGCGCGCTGGCTCGCGAGTTGGCCGAAAGGGAGCGCGAGGTGGCTGTGATCAAGCATTCGTCCCATCACCTGGATCTGCCAGGGAAGGATACCGCCGCTCTGAGAGAGACTGTTGGTCAGGCGGGATTTATCTCGCCGCAAGAGTCGGCGGTCTTTTGGAAAAAGTCGCTGAGCCTGGAGAACATCATCCCTTACCTGGAGGCGGATTTGATCCTCGTCGAGGGCTTTAAGAAGGAAAAGACCTATCCCAAGATCGCGTGCCTGCGAGGAGAACCGGATGACCAAAACCTCTTCGATGGTTTGGTCATCTGCGCTGTCGGACCGACCGATCAGCTAGAAGGGTTAGACGTTCCTCTGTTGAGCCGGGACGAGATCGCCAAGATCGCTGACCTGGTCGAGGAGAAGGCCTTCAAATTGCCCAACCTGGACTGTGAAGGCTGTGGATATGAGCGGTGCTACGATCTGGCCCGCGAGATCGTCGCCGGAAATCGCAGCATCGAGGATTGCGTCTCGTTGCGACCGGCTACGGAGGTCAGGATAGATGGGCAACTGCTGTCTATGAATCCTTTTATCTCCGGCATCGTGAGGGGCGCTATCCTGGGGATGTTGTCGTCGCTCAAGGGGTATAAGAAGGGGAGGATCGAGATCCGGATATGATGGAACACCGAGTAGACGAAACAGATTTCGACCGCATGGTGAACGAACTCCAGCGGGAGATTATTGAGCAAGAGCGGGCGATATACTCGGCCAAGGTCGTCGAGGAAGTGTACAATCCCAGGAACGTGGGCCGCATGCCTGAACCGGATGTTCGCGGACTCGTGCATGGTTGGTGCGGCGACACGATGGAGATTTATTTGCGGCTGAATGGCGAGGGCATCGAGGAGTCCACGTTTATGACCGATGGCTGCGGGCCATCGGTGGCCTGTGGAAGTATGCTCACCAGGATGGTGACAGGGATGTCGTTGGAGAAAGCGGGCGAGCTTTTACCGGAGGATCTGCTCGACGCTCTGGACGGTCTGCCTGAGGAAAGCGTCCATTGCGCCGAGCTGGCGATCAAGACGCTGCAGAACGCGCTCTTTAATTATCGGGTTGGTGGTTAGCCCGATCCGTTTGCTCCCGACGAGGACTATTGGCCGGTAAGTGAGGGACCAGGTATGCACACACAAGAGAGTCTAGCTGCGCGGGCCGGTGATCTGGTCGGGCAGGGGTACCATTGAGCCGAGGCCATGCTGCTCGTCGTGGGCGGGCGCGTGATGGGCGACCTGAGGCCGCAGTGTGCGCGGATGGCGACCGGCTTGGCGGGCGGTGTGGGGGATACCCAGCAGGAGATGTGCGGGGCATTGAGCGGTGGAGTACTCGTCATCGGCGGAATGCTTGGACGGGAGAGCCTGGATGAGGACGACTGGCCGGCGCTTGATCTCGCCACTCGCTACCGGGAACGTTTCCTGGGAGAACTGGGCGCTACTCAGTGCGCCAGGCTGTGGGAGATGGTCCACTCGCCGGGGGGCTTGGGCTCGTGCGCACGGCTCGTCGAGCGGGCGGCGACGATTCTCCTGGATCTGTTTGCAGAGACTGGGCGGAGGATTCCATGATTGCTAAAGTATCCCGCCCAAGGTGTGTACCTATTCTGTCTGTATTGCGAGCTGGGGCGTACCATCAAGATGCAGGTTGAACGGAGCGCGTTTTACGAACCGGAGGATATTTTGAGGTCGGACTGACGGCAGGAGAAGAGACGTGAGAAAAATAAGAGTCGCTCTTGGCTCAAACGACGGCGAAAACATCATCCCCGATCATATGGGGACGGCGAAGGATTTTTACATTTTCGATCTCTTTGAGGATGGCAGTTCGGTCCTGGTGGAGAAAAGGGAGAATACCTCGCCCGAAGAAGACGAGAGTGAGAGCAAGCATGGCGACGTCAAAAAGCTAAAGGTAGCCATGTGGATATTCAAGGACTGTGACGTCGTCCTGGGCAGGAGAGGAAGCCCGAATTTCGTGAGAATGAGAGATGATACCGAGTTCCAGCCGGTGGTGACGAGGGTGGATTCGCTTTCTGGTTCTGTGCTCGAGTTAGCCGGGTCCTTTGAAGAAATATATGGTCTCGTGGAGCGTCGGAAGCGGGGTGAAAGGCCCCAGGCTATTCCCATCATCGGGAGGACGTCAGAGCTGTGAGTGTGCGTCTGACGGCGATGGAGCGGCGCAACTTTATCAGCGCGCTGTGGCACGGCGCGTTCCTGGCCCTGGGGATGGCTCTCACCCAGCCGACGACGGTCATCGCGGCCTTTGTCGCCGACCTGACCGGCTCGACGATCTGGGTGGGCGGCCTTGCGACGGTGCTCACGGTGGCCGGGGCGCTGCCGCAGCTTTTTGTCGCCCGCTGGATCGAACCGCGCCCGCGCAAGATGCCTTACTTGATGTTGGCCATCTACTTGCGGGTGGTCAGTTGGGGCGCGCTGGCCGGGCTGACCTACGCCATCGGGGCCAGCCGACCCCGGTTGCTGGCCTGGGTGCTGGTCGGGTTGCTGGCCGTCTTTTACGCTGGCGGCGGGCTGGGCGGAGTCCCCTACACCGACATCATCGGCAAGATCATCCCGCAGGCGCGACGCGGCGCTTTCTTCGGCGGGCAGCAGGCTTTGGCCGGGCCGTTGGCCGTGGGCGCGGCGCTGCTGGCGCAACAGATTATGGCGGGCGTGGCGTATCCGGCCAACTATGCGCTGCTCTTTGGGCTGGCGTCCCTCTTGTTGCTCGTGGCTTCGCTCGGTTTCTGGCTCATCCGCGAGCCGCCCCGCGCCGACGCCAATGAGCAGGTCACATTGTGGCCGGAGTACGGCAAGCAACTCCGGCAAGCAGCGCATCGGTTGGGGACGCTGATCGGCGTGCAGTTGCTCACCGGTTTTAGCTTGATGGCGCTGCCGTTTTACATTGTCTACGCCCGGCAAGAGTTGGGTGCGCCGCTGGAGTCTATCGGTTTTTTCGTGCTGGCTCAGGTGTTGGGCGGCGTGCTGGCCAACCTGGTCTGGGCGCGCTTGGTAGACCGGTGTGGAAGCCGGCAGATGCTTTCCGTCTGTGCGACTATCTCGACGTTGACCCCGCTGCTGGCCATTGGGCTGGGGCGTCTGGGATGGACCGGGCTGCTGCCGGTGATATTTTTGGGCGGGGCCACTTTGAACGGGCGTAGTGTGGGCTTTTCGAGCGCGTTGCTGGAACTGGCCCCTGCCGCCGAGCGGCCCACGTATTCCGCGCTCAATGCCGTGTTGATCCTGCCGGCGGCCTTTCTGTCGTTGGCGGCCGGCGTGTTGTTGCAGTACTGGTCGTATCCGACGTTATTTCTCATCGCCGCAGCGTTCATCGGCATGGGCGCGCTGTTGACGCAGCGGTTGCCAGAAAGAGTGCCGCAGGTGGTGAGAGTACACGACCATTGACTGAGAGAACGCCCTCGCCGAGCGTCAGTGATCAAACTGGCAGGTCTAGATCGGCGGGGAAATATGAGTAAAAAAGGAGTAGCCATAGCAAATGAGAGAACCATTGATTGACGAACGCTCACGGGAGGCGCTGAAAGACAAGTTTCGCCGAGAGCTCCAGGACGAGGTAGATCTATCCGTCTTCGTAGGGCCGGACAACAAAGAATACTGCGATTTCGCGGTTCAATTGTGTGAGGAACTGAACGAGCTTGATGGCAGGATCAAGCCTACAGTGTATCAAAACGGCGATGGGAAGGCGACCGAGCTGGGCATCGCCCGAACCCCAACCATCCTCGTGGGGTGGGATCAAGGGCACAAGGTGAAATACACCGGCGCTCCTGCGGGCCAGGAAGCGGGAGGCTTTATTGAGGCCATATCGCTCATCTCCCGCCGCGAGAGCGGACTCCAGGAGAGTTCCAAGTCCAAACTCCAGAACATGGATCGCGACGTCTTTATTCAGGTGTACGTCACGCCAAACTGTCCTCATTGCCCCCGTGCTGTCTTGCTGGCGCACCAGATCGCCATCGAATCCCAGGGGCGGGTGGAATCCGAGTGCGTGGAGGCTTCGGAGAATATGGACCTGGCCATGCAATTTAACGTCAACTCCGTTCCTCAACAGGTGATCAACGGGGATATGAGTTCGATCTCTATTGGCGTGCAGCCCGAAGCCAAGTTTGTCGACGACGTGCTGCGCTATGGTTCGTCTCGTTATGCCGAGATCATGGAGGCGGAGGAGGCCAAGAGGGCGCTGGCCGAAAGGCTGGTGGATGATCCCACCGGGCCGCTGATTCTGACGGACCGCAATTTCGACCGGGCTGCCGAGAAATATCCTGTGCTGGTCGTGGACTGTTGGGCCGAGTGGTGCGCTCCTTGTCGGATGGTCGCTCCTGTAATTGAGGCGTTGGCGCGGGATTATCAGGGCCAGATCGTCTTTGGAAAGCTGGACGTGGACCATAATCGAGAAGTTGCGGGGCGACACCAGATTAGTTCTATTCCCACCCTCCTGATTTTCAAGGAGGGCCGCTTGGTGGATACCAAGATAGGCGCGCTACCCAAGCACGTCCTGGAAGAGGCATTGCTCAAGTATGTCAGTTGATGGCTCGTTCGACCGTTCCGTCTCCAAAGTAGAGGTCGTGGGCGCCGAGGCCCGCTATTATGACTTGTTGATGAACGTCATTACTGGCGGCACGTACCCGTTTTTCATCCGTCGGGTCATACGAGATATGAGGATTCGTCCGGCAGACGCGATATTGGATCTGGGAGCAGGCAGCGGGCGCAACGCCTGTTTGATGGCCCGCTATCTCTCTGGTGAAGGGCGTATCGTGGGGCTGGACATCGGGCCGGAGATGTTGGAGCAGGCCCGGCGCCGCTGCCAGCATCTCCCTAACGTCACTTTTGAGAAGAGACGGGTGGAGGAGTCGCTTCCCTACCAGGGGGCATTCGACAAGGTTTTCATTTCCTTCGTCCTGCACGGTTTTGTCCAGGAGGATCGGCTGCGCATCGTGGATAACGTACACCGAGCGCTCCGGCCTGGCGGGCAATTTCTGATCCTGGACTATGACGAGTTCGAGCCGGAGCAATCGGTCTGGCCCGTGCGGTTCGCCTTTCGTCGCATAGAATGCCCTCTGGCGACCGACTTTGTGCGGCGGAACTGGCGGGCAGTCTTGCGGGAGCAGGGCTTTGACGACTTTCAGGTGCACCGCTATTACTTTGGCTACGTGCGGTTGCTGGGAGCGGAAAAAGCGGACAGGCAACGTCCGTTGGAGGTAGAGGTGAGAGATGAACAGCGAGCGGATCGAGGAATTGGAAAAGCAGATAGCCGAGCTAAAGCGTCGCTGGCCCGCCCATTCGGTGCCGCCGGCGATGTTTCAGCAGTTGGATGAACTGGAGGAGGAATTGGAAAGGGAGCTGAAGAAAGCAAACGAGGAGGGGAGCCATGCCAAAGCCGAGAGCCCTGCTAGATTATAGGAAATGTCATCCTGAGAAGTGCGAAAAGGGTATCTGTCTTGCCGCGTCTGCATGTCTCAACGGGGTGCTTAGCCAGAAAGCTCTTCACGAGATGCCCGACCTTAGCCCGGCCATGTGTGTTGGCTGTGGAATATGTGCTCAGGCTTGTCCTTTTAAGGCAGTTCGAATGACGTAGCCGAGGTTTCCATACCTCGCCGGGCTAGCGCGCTATGGAAAGTGCGGCTACAGTGCAACCGCCCCGAATGATTGAAAAGATACTTCGATTGCGCAATGCCGGGACGTAAGGAATTGGAAAGGGAGCTGGAGGAAGCGAACGAGGAGGGGAGCCATTCAAAAAGTTGGGGGATGTAGCCGAGGTTTCCATACCTCGCCGGGCTAGCGCGCTATGGAAAGCGCGGCTACAGTGCAACCGCCCCGAATGATTGAAAAGATACTTCGATTGCGCAATGCTGGGACGTAAGGAGGTTCGTCCCTCAGGAGTATTGGCTTACAGTGCCGGTACGCGTTGGTGAGAAGAACGATTCGAAAACGTAGCGAGTTCACGATGAAGATTGAGATTCTTGGAGCCGAATCGCTGGGAGTGCGCGGCCTCTCCTGTGTGGTGGAGGTCAATGACCGCAAGATCGTCATTGACCCCGGGCTGGCGCTGGGCTACCAGCGCCACGGGTTGCTTCCCCATCCGGCGCAGGCGGCGATTGGGGAGCAGGTGCGCCGGAGAATACTGGCGGAGCTTGAGGGCGCTACCGACGTGGTGATGAGCCACTTTCACGGAGATCACGTGCCTCTGCCGAACGCCAATCCCTATCAGCTTTCGGCCCAGCGGGTAGCGCCGTTCTGCCGCACGGTTCGATTCTGGGCCAAGGGGCCGGAAGGGCTTTCCCACAACATGTCGCGCCGGAAGGAGTCTCTGCGCGAGGTGTTAGGCAGGGAGCTTCCGAACGCGGAAGGACGAGAGGATGGGCCGCTGGCTTTTTCGCCGGCGGTGCCGCACGGGGAACGGCGCGGCAGGCTTGGAAAGGTGATGATGACGCGCATCGAGGGCGAGGATGAGGTTTTCGTACACGGCTCAGACATCCAGCTTCTCGATGGCGAGGCCGTCTCCTTGATACTGGACTGGCATCCGGACGTCGCGCTGGTCGGCGGGCCGCCTCTCTATCTTTCGTGGCTCTCGTCGAGGCGGAGGAGGGTGGCCTGGGAGAACGCGCAGCGCCTGGCCCGCCGCGTGGACACATTGATCCTCGATCACCACCTGCTGCGCTGCGAGGAGGGGCTGACCTGGCTGAAGCGCCTGTCGTCCGAGACGGGTCACAGGGTGATCTGCGCCGCGGATTTTATGCAGCGTCCCCGTCGCCTGCTCGAGGCCCGCCGCGAACAGTTGTACGAGGAGATGGCCGTGCCCGAAGGTTGGCACGAGGCCTACGCTTGCGGCCAAGCCGATACGCGCCGCTATCGAGATTATAAACCGAGCGATCCATGAAGGAGAAAAAAGCAAGATGACTGAGCGATTGGTGGTCGTCGGCGGGTGTGCGGCGGGGATGAGCGCGGCGGCGAAAGCGCGGCGCACGAACCCGGACCTGGACATCGTGGCCTACGAAAGGACGGGCTTTGTGGCGTATGGCGCGTGCGGCCTGCCGTATTACGTCTCGGGCCTGATCGAGAATCACAACACCCTGGTAGTGCGCACGCCGGAGCAGTTTGCCAAACAGAGGATCGAGGTGCACCTGCATCACGAGGTCACCGGGATCGACACGGCGCGTCGCCGCGTGCGAGTGACCGACCTGGAGAGCGGCGAGACCCGGGAGGAGGCTTACGACAAACTGGTCATCGCTACCGGCGGGCGGGCGGCTGCGCCAGCGGACGCGCCTGGCTTTGCCCCTGGCGAGCTGAGCGGTGTGTTCGTCGTGCGCACGGTGGAGGATGGCGTTGCCATCCGCGAGTTCGTCCAGCGCGAGCAGGCGCGGCGCGCGGTCATCGTCGGCGCGGGCTACATCGGCGTGGAGATGGCGGAGAGCTTTCGCCTGATGGGGCTGGAGACCACCGTCATCGGACGACCGCCGCAGACGCTCAAGCGGTTCGACCCCGAAATGGCTCAGTTCGTGCAGGACCGGTTGGAGCAGGAAGGCGTGCAACTGTCGCTGGGCGACGAGGTCAAGGCGCTGGAGGGGGACGCGGGAGGGCGGGTGCGCCGGGTCATCTCCTCGACCGGCGCGTTCGAGGCCGACCTGGTGTTGTTGGCGCTGGGCGTGCTGCCAAATGTGGAGCTGGCGGAGGCGGCGGGCGTGGCGCTGGGCGATACGGGGGCCATCGCTGCCGATTCGGGGATGCGCACGAACCTGCCCGACGTTTTTGCCGCCGGCGACTGCGCCGAGGCGTACCATCGCGTCACCGGGCGGGGCGACTATATTCCGCTCGGCACCACGGCGAACAAGCAGGGGCGCGTGACGGGCACGAACGTGGGCGGCGGAGACGCTACCTTCGAAGGCATCGTCGGCACGACCATCACCAAAGCGTTCGAGACCTACGCTGCGTTGGCCGGCCTGGCGGAAAAGGATGCACGGGCGCTGGGCTACAACGTCAGATCCGCGACGATCAAGGCGCGCAATCGCGCGCATTACTATCCCGGCAACACGCCGGTGCACGTCAAGTTGACCGTGGAGGAGGGGAGCGGGCGCCTGCTGGGCGGGCAGATCATCGGCGACGAGGGCGCTGGTTTGCGCATCAACGTGCTGGCCGGGGCCTTGCACAGCGGGATGACCGTCGAACAGTTGTCGCGGTTCGACCTGGCCTATATGCCCTCGATGTCGCCGGTGTGGGACCCGCTGCTCATCGCCGCGAACGTGGCGTTGAAAGGTTAATTCAGAGAGATGTCTGCGGTAGACATAGCTGACAGAACGATCGGCAGAGTGACAGGCTTCATCGCCCGGCAGAAGCACAACTACCGGGTGGCGATCACGCGCTCGGCGGCGAACAGCTTTTTGCTGAACCTCACCGCGCAGTACGACTCGATATACACGGTGGGGCTGGGAGCCGACTCGGTCGAGTTGGGGACGGTGAGCAGCATCGGCGGGGGGATCGGCGCCCTCATTTCGATACCGCTGGGCTGGCTGGTGGATCGCCACGGCATCAAGCGGTTCTATCTGCTCGGCATGGCGCTGCTGGCCGGAGCAGCGTTGACGTATGCCCTGGCGCCCAGTTGGCAGGTGATCGTCGCCGCCACGATTTTGCTCTCCATCTCGATGAGGTTGACCGGCACCGGTTGTAGCGTGATCTGCGCCGATTCGGTGCACAACGAGGATCGGGCGACCGCCCAGAATATTTGCGTCACCTTTGCCTCCATTCTCTCGATGGTCGCCCCCCTGGTCGCCGCCTGGCTGGTCACAGCCTCCGGGGGGCTGACCGTCGAGGGTATCCGTCCCCTCTATACCATTCGCTTCGCGGGGTATGTCCTCATCTTTCTCTTCGTGGCCGCTCAGTTGAGGGAACTGAGGGCGACGGACATGGCCGAAGTGAGCGCCAACCCCGATTTTATCGGCGATTTCAAGCGGCTCTTCGAAGGCGGGAAGCCACTGAGGAAATGGCTACTCGTCGCTTCCCTCACCTGGTTCCCGATGGCCATGACCACTCCTTTTCTCCAACTTTTCGCCCATCAAGCGAAGGGAGCGGATCAATACCTGCTGGGCGTCATGGCCATGGCCACGGTCCTGACCCGAGTGCTGTTTGGGATTCCGTTGGGCCGGCTGGCGGACAAGATCGGGCGGAAAAAGGTGATCTATCTGCTCGCGCCGTTATGGTATGCTTCCTATCTGTTGCTCGTCTTTTCTTCCGGCCCGGTCACGTTGGTTCTGGCAGGAGCGTTGCAGACGTTTTATTTCATCTCTTCTGGCGTCACCGGCGCTATGACGCTGGAACTCGTGCCCGTGGAGCGGATGGGAAAATGGAGCGGCGTGATCGGTCTCTTCCGAGGATTGGTCACCGTCCCTGCTCCCATTCTTGGTGGGCTGGTGTGGGATCATCTGGACCCGGTTTATGTGTTCCTCATCCCCATCGCGGCGGACCTGCTGCTCAAGATCCCTTTGCTGGCCACGATTCCAGAGACGCTGGGGACGAGACGCACGTAGAGCAAAATAGTGGCAAATGTAGGTCGGATTTGCTATCCGACCAGCGGCGGTTAGCGTCGGATTGTCCCAATCCGCAACCGCCCTACATCTGCACCGATTTATTAGAAGATACTAGAAATTGGACTTTGGATAAATTTACACCCCTATATATGCCGGTTTGAAAATACCAATCCCGTATATATGCGGGTAAAGAAAGGCTTGTCTAGGACTTGAATCCTGAACAGAAAGGCCAAACCCCTATATA
>DAOTUB010000290.1:0-5831 GCA_034437455.1 Anaerolineae bacterium
CAGGAATGAGCCCGATTTGCTAATATCATGGTATCTATGGTTCACTACTGCACGATTGTTGATCAAAATCAGTTGCTGTTTGTCGGTTATGAGCTACCAAAGTTTTCTCTCCGACAAGCTGCTAGCGAATCGTATTCGTCCATGCGTGCGGTATAATGTTCACGACAACTAGATTTTTCGATGAGTATCGGATATAATTTAACCGATGGCAAGAACAAAGCCCACAAACGCAGCACCGGAGGATAGCATGAATACAAAAATGGACCATCTAGCTCAAATTCGCGCCCGTGTTGAACGTCTTCATTTCTCTCCCACCTTGGGAATTAACGAATATGTGAACGAATACCGGAGTCAGGGAGTCCAAATTCTACACATGGGATTTGGACAGTCCCCTTTCCCGGTTCACCCCAGGATAAAAGAAGCGATTGCAATCCACGCAGACAAGAATATGTATTTGCCGTCGGCTGGTCTTCCAGAGCTATGCCAATCAGCCAAGAGTTTTTATGCTTCCGAGTTAGGGTTCGATAGCGAGGGAATGGAAGCCATTATCGGACCGGGAAGTAAAGAGTTGATCTATGATATTCAATTGGCAGTGGAAGGAGATTTGGCGTTGCCGGTTCCCTCGTGGGTGAGTTACGCGCCTCAGGCGATTCTTACCGGAGATCAGGTCATCAAAATTCCGACCCACGTCGAAGAGAATCATCACGTCACTGCTGAGAGTCTGGATAAAGCCATCACGACCGCTCGAAGCGAGGGCCAGAATCCAACCAAGCTGCTTCTAAATTACCCCAACAATCCAACCGGTTTATCCATCCCCCCATCACGACTGGACGGAATTGCCCAGGTTTGTCGCGACCATCACATCGTCGTGATTTCAGACGAAATCTATGGGCTGGTAAATTTCAAACAGGATCACGTGAGCATCGCCAAGTTCTACCCGGAGGGGACGATTGTGACCAGTGGATTGTCCAAACACATCTCGTTGGGAGGATACCGCCTGGGCGTCGCTCTGTTCCCTGAATCGCTCAAAAACGTTTATGACTCTGTTGTGCGCATTGCCAGCGAGACCTGGTCAACCGTATCAGCGCCGATCCAATTTGCGGTACTGGAGGCGTTTCGTGATAGCACGGACATCCGTGAGTATATCGACGTTTGCACTCGCATCCACGCCAGGGTTTCGGGGTACGTTCGTCAAGCCATCCTTGCTTTAGGAATCCCTTATCCTGAATTGGATGGCGCTTTTTATCTTTATCCCAACTTTGATCGGTTTGGCGAGGCGCTGAAACAAAGAGGTGTGGAAACGAGTGAACAACTGGCGAGAGAATTGCTCGATACCGTTCACGTCGCCACGCTGCCTGGGACCGCTTTTGGCGACGCGCCGGAGTTTTTGACCTTGCGCCTGGCCTGTTGTGATTTCGATGGGCAAAAGGCGTTAGATTTCTTCCTGGAGCATCCAGCATGCACCGCTGGTGAACTCGTGGGTGCCTGCTGCCCTAATATTGCGTTGGCGTGTGAACGGTTGGCAGAGTTCTTTAGTATTCACTGACCACTGGCGATTTTAAACCTCAAAACCCGAAGGGTCTGGCAGACCCTTCGGGTTTTTGCAATCAGGCACAGGTTACGGTGACAGCGTACTACTCACTCACCGTCATCTCCAACGGCGCGCGCGTCGTCAGATCGCCGGGGTTGTAATAATCGTAGGCGCTGGAGGGAGGCGTCTGCGCCCGCATCGGGAAGCGCGCCCGCAGCCGGTAGCTAAAGCGCAAGTCCGTCTCGGACGAGAAATCCTCCAGATAGATGATGATCTGCCGCCCGGTCAGCTCGTAGCGGGCGATGACCCTCTGCTCGACCAACCGGCTCAAGTCCTCCGCCAGCACGGTAAAGCCAGGGGGCACGCCCAGGTCGATCAGCGCCATCTTGACCACGCCCTCCTCGTTCAGTCGCACGCTCACGTCGACCGTCACCTCGTCGTTGACGGATAGCTGGGTGCGGTCGTAGCTCAAGTCGATGGTGATCAGTTCCTCCATCTCTGGCGTCGGCTCCACCTCGCTCCAGGGCAGGTAGTAGCGGGTGGCGACCTGGTACATCAGGTTGCCATGTCCTGAGCCTGTCGAAGGGCCGCCGCCCTCCAGCTCGATCTGCACCCGGTTCGCGCCGCTGGGCGCGCCCTGGCGCAAGCCGCGGTCGAAGGTGACGAGGTGCACCACGTCGGAGTTGGTCTCGTCGATCACGATCTCTTCCGTCTGCTCCTTGTTCAGGCTGATGCTCAGCGTGGCCGGGCCTTCGGCCTCGCCCATCTGCTCGGTTGCGAGCAGCAGCGCCTTGAGCGTGAGGATGGTCGCCTGCGTGGTTCCCCACGTGCCCCAGGAGTCCTTCCCCTGGATGAGATAGCCAAGCGCGCCGCTCACCGCGTCGGAGTGAGCATGGCCGCGCATAAAAGCATAGGCGGCCAGCGCCGTCGTCTCCAGGCTGCCGCTCTCGCCCGTCGCGCCCATGAAAGAAGAGCCACCCATCGGCCAGTAGACGGCGCCGCCTTCTTCCACGCGCATCTCGTACAGGCGGTCGAGGACAGCGGTGGTCATCGAATCATCGGGAGCGTAGGCAGCCAAGGCGTTGGCGATCAGAGCCAGGCTGTAAGCGTCTTCACCCTCACCCCCACCCTCTCCCTCCCAGGGAGAGGGAGTCAGGGCAAACTCGCGGATGTAGGAGATGGCTTGACCAACCTCCGTCGTGTCCTCGTAACCCGCCTCGATCAGCGCCCAGGCGATGTAGGCGGTCGTGGGGACCTGGGAGCCAATCTGCCAGTGTTCCGAGTAACCCTGGTCAGCCCACGCGCCATCGGACTGTTGCTGCCTGAGCAGCCATTGCGCCGTCCGCTCGATGAGCGCTTCGTCCACCGGGTAGACGTTCGCCATGTCGTTGAATTCCATCAGCCCGTAGGCGGTGAGGAAAACCTCCGGCGGCGGATTGCCAAAGAGGCTGAATCCGCCGCCGCTCACCTCAAAGGCCAGCAAGCGCTGGTAGCCGGTGCCGACGTATTTTTCCGCCTGCATCTGGAGTTCAGGGTTCGCCTGACCGGTCTTTTGCATGTAATCGAGCACGAGCACGTTCGGGTACGTCGCCGACGTACTTTGCTCGAATCAGCCGTGGGGCAGTCGAAGGATTTTCTCCAATCCCTCGACCGCCTGGGCCATCACGCCCGGATAGATTTTGACCTCGACGTAAGGTGTCTCTGGCACGGCCCCGGTCGGGATGTCGATCTTGACCTCCTTGCTCTCGCGCAGCCAGTCGCTTTCGGTGAGGCGGAACTCTTTGCCGTCGGGTACGACGTTGACCTCGCGGCGGATGGCGTCGCTTTTGTGCTCGCCCCCGTGTGGTGGCGTGGGCCGCCCCACGGCACCGCAGGCGGTCACCTGGAAGCCGCGCCGCCCGAATTTGAGCACGCGGATGGGAAAGTAGACGACGTCGATATCGTTCGACTCGATGGTCATCGTCTGCTCCCCGTCGCCGAGCAGCTCGAACCAATCCTCCTGCTCCACCACCAGCCGCACTTCCTGGGCCTCGGGTAGGTAGTTGAACACGCCGATGGGGATGCTGATCTCGTCCCCTTGCGTCAGCGCGACGGGCAGGTCGATGTCGACGAAGAAATCCTGGAACACGCGCAGGCCGCGCGTGGTAAAGCCGAGCCGTCCATCCTGCGACGAGGCAAGCGCCGTCAGCCGCCAGGTGGTGATCGAGTCGGCCATCGGGATTTCGAGCGAGACAAAGCCGTCCTCGTCGGTGAGAATCTCCGGCGCCCAGTAGAGGGTCTCGGGAAAATATTGGCGCAGGCGGGGAGCCTCGGCTCCCACAACCTCTACGTCTACGTCGACTGCTCCCTTTTTTTCTATTTCTTCCACCACCATCGTGGGCATCGGAGCCAGTCCAGGCACGCCAGGTGGCGGCGCCAGACCAAACTGCCTGTCCATCGTTGGTGGAGGAGCCATCGCGCCCCTCATTGGCATTAAGAAAAAGAGGAGAGCCAGCGGGATCGCCATCGCCGGCAGCGCCGATACTGTCCCCAGGCCGGTGGACAACACGCCGACAAAGCGCTTCTCCTGCACCCAGCGCACCTGTCCGAAGAGCAGATACGCGCCGGGCACGAGCGCATAAGCCAGCATCGCCACTAGGAGCAGTCCATCGGACGGCTCATATCCATAATCCGAAACCAGTACCAGCAGGAAGAGCAGCAAGGGCCAAGCCAGGGTCAGCAGCGCGAGAAACCTCGCCGCCGTGTCCCCTCTCACCAAAGCATGGCCGATGAAGAGCAGCACGGCCAGGGCAATGGCGAGCGCCAACAGTATGAACACGACCTCGGGGTCAAAGTCGTAGTATATCTCGGTCAGCGCGAGGAACCAGCCGACCAGGCAGCCCCCCAGCACCGCGATGGCGACAGAGACGACGACCAACCGCACGAGCGAGCGCCTCACGACGCCCGTCTTCCACAGCGCGGCGATCACCACCGCCCACAGCGCCAGCGGGATGAGGATCAGCCCGGCGACATACGCCCGACCGATGCGCGTATAGCCCCTGTCCTGCGCTTCGCGGACGGCCGTCATCTTTTCCTGGCGCGAGTTGATGGGCCGGGGAGCTGCCAGCACTCCCGCTCCGGCCCAGTTGGCTTTCGCCGCCTCGTCCTGCGCCAGCTGGATTTGCTCCACGTCCTTTTCGGGAGCGCGTAGCGTGGCGGCGGGGAGTTCAAATCCCTTGATCTGGTAGAACGGCTCCAGCAGCTCCTGTTCGAGCATAAAGTACAGCTTGGCAAAACCGGGGTCCTGCCGTTGCAGCGCAAAGACCGACTCGTCCACGATCGCCAGCCCCAGCGCCGTCTGCACACCCTCTCCTCCGCCCCCCTGCTCCCCTGCATCACTCGTTTGGAAATCAATTGTCGCCATTTCACCCGGTAGATAGGCCTCCTTATCCGGAGTGATGTCGATGGCGACGTCGTTCGGCTCGTCCACGACGACGAGCCGCGTGTCACGGACGATGGTTCCGTCGAGCAGCACCTTGTAGGCGTGGAGTTCGAGCGTGCCGTAGAGATCGGGGCTTACGTCGACGGCGAACTCGACCCGGCCGTGGCCGGCATTGCCGCCCGTCACCCGCGCCGAGCGGGTCGAGAGCGTCTGGCCAGACTTGACGATGTCGAGGTAGACGTCGCCGAACTCGACCGGCGTAAAGGCGACCAGGTTCATCGTCTCACCGACGACGTAGGCGGCCCGGTCGGCGCGCAGGAGCACGCTGTCGCTGCCGTATTCGGCCTCGAACCCGACCCACCGCTCGGCCCTGAGGCCTGTCTCGTCCTGGGCGGTGATCTCCAGCGTGGTGTAGCTCCCCGACTGCGGCGTGAAGTTGAACTCGGTCAGGCCAAACTCGCCGCTGGTCAGCTCGGTCGGCTCGCCGCCGTCCACGCGGATCTGCAACTGCGTCGGCGCGGGGCGACCGTCGGGGTAGGAGGTGAGGATGTAGATGATGTTCTCGACGCCCGGCTTGAGCACCCGGACGCCGTTCGTCCGCCCGCTCTCCGCGACCGCCTCGATGACGAGCGGTTGGGCGGCGACGGGCAACGCCTGGCTCACCTGCTCGGCGTGGTCGGTCTGGTCGACGACGGTCACTTCCAACCCGAACTGCGCCAGCCCTGATTCCGTCGGATTGGGGGTTTCCAGAAAAAGGGTCTACACAGATTCGCGGGGTAAAAACTGGCACAGAGGCCAACTTGAGCTAAAATAGGCGGTAAACAAAGCCAAGGAGGCGCAAAGTGAAAAAGCTCCCGTACTTTCCATCTCCACCCAAGA
>DAOTUB010000291.1:0-5397 GCA_034437455.1 Anaerolineae bacterium
GGTAATCCATTGTCTCCTCCTGGCACTGATCCCTGAATCTCTTGCACTGGAGGCGAGTTTACCCGATTCGCGCTGAAAGCGCAAGGTCTAATTATGCGATTGTTAACGTGCGGTCAAAGGTCACGCTAATGATGAAACCATCCAGCACGGCGCTATCATCGGTAGCACTGCCGGTGACCACGTGATAGACGTTGTCGCCGACGATATTGTCCGTGTCGGTGACCACGCCGTGCGGGTCAGTGCGTCGTTCTGTTCCAGGTCGCCGCTGAGCACGGTGAGATAGGTTTCCCAGTCGCGCTCGCTCCATTCGTCGGCATCCACCCCCGGGGCGAACCCGCCATAGAGCGCCACGCCGGTCGTGAGCGTAAAGGTGGACGTGAGAACATTGTCCGTCTGTCCCACACCCTCGTCGGGATAGTAGACACCTTGCGCCACCCAGATCTCGTCGCCGCTGGCGGCAGCGACCAGCGCCTCCTGCACAGTGGTATAGGCCGTGCTCCAGGAAAGGCCGTCGTGCGCCGGGCCGGGCGCGTCGGCATCGACATAGATCGTTCCCTGGGCGCGGGCGGGCAGCGGCGAGCCAATCAGCATCAGCGCGGCGCTCATAGCCACGCCGAGCAGCACAGTGACCCACGTGAGAAGCATATACCTTGCCGGTTTGGTTAACAGAGTTGTGTGCATTGATTTTCCTCTCGAATACAAGCGGGTGATTTGAGTCTTTCAGCGTACGCGTCCAGTATAGTCAATTTGTATCGAGTTGGCAATCTGGCGATGTCACCCACCCGTCATTCCGAGCGGAGTCGAGGAATCTCTGCCCGCGTGCCAAGGTAGCCTTGGATTTCTCGACTGCGCTACTAATGAACTGCACTCTCCCCCCTGCTCCCAGCCGATCCGCGATCGGCGGCTGACGCCGCGCAGACCTTATCCAAGCACGAATTAGCGGGCGCTGCCGCCGCTTCCCTGCAGCAGCAGCGGCAGATAGACGGCGTGGCCAGGTCAAGTCGTAGAGAAGGTAGCCATGACGTCCTTGTCCGCGTCCATCGTCACCTGCGTCTGCGTGAGCGTACCGCTGACCGCGCCGCTCCAGCCATCGAATTGCCAGCCCGCAGTCACCGCGTCGCCATGCAGGCAGGAAACCCACGACGTCAGTCGTGCGGGGGTTCACAGCTAGCCCAGGGCTCGCAAAGAAGAATTGAGCGGTGTTTGACATCCTGACAAAGAAAAGTATACTGTATATTGAGAGAAATATACTGTATACTGATCGATCCATTATATCGTTTACCTCGCAGACCAAGATTGACCCATCACCGTTCTACCACAAAATAGCGAAACTGTGCTCAGGTGCAGAGCAGATGTGCTTTTCGAACCAGCACAAGCGTAATCTTTAGCTGTGTTTGCCAAGGAGGGCGCTTATGGAGCGACATCCCGAGTCATTGCTGTGGGCGGCCTCCCTTTGTATATTAGCAACGGGTATCTCGGGGGCCGTATCTCGTACTTGGACTGGATCACCTTTCCACCTGGCATAAAGCGATGCGGTGCTGGGCGTCGAGCGCCCCCCACCTAGGGCAAATTCTCCGAGATAGCTAGAGAAAAAAGAAAGGAGGCCCCAACCACAGATATTTCACGACACAGTTTCAAAGGGATTGTTTCAAGGGCAGCTGATGTATTTTTGTGTGACCCCAGGTACAAGGTGAGAAATCACCTGGACAACAAGAAGGGAGATAACGAGTTATGAGCACATCAGCATGGATTCCGACAGCCTGTTACCAATGCAAAGCTGAATGTCCTATCCTCGTGCGCGTCGAGGATGGAAAAGCAAAGGAGGTGCGGGGCAATCCCAGGGCGCACGGCAAGGCTTGCGTCAAGGGCATGGCCGGCATCGCCCTAGAGTACTCACCGGACCGCTTGCTCTACCCGATGAAGCGGGTGGGCAAACGCGGTGAGAGAAAGTTTGAGCGCATCTCCTGGGATGAGGCGCTGGATATCCTCACTGCCAAGCTTCAAGACCTAAAGAATCGGGGCCAGGCCCACAAGCTCACGGCCAGCTTTTTTCCCCACAGCATCACCGATCCCAAGTGGCGCTTTCTGAACGCCTATGGCGGCTTTATCAACACCGCCCTGCCCCACTGCGACTCGGCCAAGATCGTCGCGTTCCTAAAGACCTTGGGTGGCGTTCCCAACCACCACATCCCGCCCGCCTATTTCACCGTGCCCAAGGGTGGCATCATCATCCTCGCCGGTCGCCACGCCTTCGGCGGCCTGGACAACGCCGCCGTTCCCAGGGACATCCTGGATGCCAAGGCCCGCGGCGCCAAGCTAGTCGTCATTGATCCCATCTTTACACCAGACGCTGCCAAGGCCGACCAGTGGATTCCCATCAAACCGGGTGGGGATACGGCTTTCTTTTTGGGGATGATCCATCACATCATCACCCAGGACCTTTACGACAAGGACTTTGTGGAGAATTGGGCTCGCAAAGGCGACTTTGACAAGCTCAAGGCCTACATTGCGGACAAGACACCGGCAAAGATGGCCGAAATCTGCGACGTCGCGCCCGAGGTGATCAAGCAACTGGCTGAGGAATGCGCCAAGGCGCCGTCGGTGGGCGTGGACAGTTTTAAGGGCATTATGCTGGGGCAGGCTCTCGACTTTGGCCACGCTTGGACGATCTTTTTGACCATCACGGGCAACATCGATAATCCCGGGGGCCAGCCGTTGCCCGACCTGACCCCAATGACTCCCGTCGAACCCATCCCCGCCGGTCCCAACCTCCACGAATTGGGATGGCACCGTACAGGCCCGCATGCGGACGTCTTTGAAAAATACTCGTTCATTATGGAGCCCACGTGGTACGAGGCCCAGGCCATTAGAAATGGCGGGCTCAAGGTCCTCATCGTCTCCGAGGCAAACCCGGCCCTGACAGAGATGGGGCAGCAATCCTGGCAAGAGGCTGTCTGCGAGACGGACGAGAACGGGGAATACAAGCTCGAACTGCTCGTTTCCTGCGAGATCATGATGTCCGAGACTGCCAGGTTTGCCGACCTGGTACTGCCGGACAAGAGCTATTTCGAGCGTTGGGAGCTCCTCTATATGCCTTGGTGGTACAACTTTGGGCACGGCGTATGCCTGCGTCAGCCGGTCGTAGAGGCTCCTGGCGAATGTCGCCATCTCAACGAGGTCTTTATCGAGTTGGGTAAGCGGCTGGTGCCCGAGTATTTCCAGTTCGAGGACGATGTGGCATACTATGATATCCAGCTCGCCGGGCTTGGGCTCTCTGTCGAAAAGCTGCAAAAGATGGGCGGCATCTGGACTTCGGGCACGATGGGTTTTCGTAAATACGAAAAGGCCGGTGGTTTTGGCACGCCCAGTGGAAAGATACACCTGTACTGGGAGGATCTGGAAGGACCGCCTTGGAATCAGGCGATGCCGCGACCGGGCCTCGCGCCAGAGTACGAAGCGAACGTCCAAGAGTACCCGTTCATCTTGATCTCCTACCGCACCATCTTTCACTCCGGGGCCGGGCAGTGGACCCACAACAACCCCCATCTGCGAGATGCGGTTTCCGGTATGCGCGAGAATCCTCTCATGGTCAACCCCATCGCTGCCAAGAAACTGGGACTCTCTGACGGTGCTGTGGTGACGGTCGAGGCGCCCTTTGGAGGAAAAGCCGAGGCGACGGTCAAGCTCACGGAGCGCATCCGGCCCGACTGTGTGGGGCTGGCTCATGGGTTTGGCTCCACCGTCGGCAGGACCGCTACCACGGGGGAGGGGGTCAGCGACAACCTTCTGATCCCGGACGCCGCCAAGATGCTCGAGTGGCAGGATGTGGTCGGAGGGGAATCTCACGTCTCGACTCGCGTCAGGATCGTGAAGTGAAGGAGACAGCCATGAAGACAAATACAAACACCAAGCAACTCGGTATGACGATAGATCTGAATAGATGTATAGGGTGCAACACCTGCATCGTGGCCTGTAGAAACTTTCACGAACTGGTGGATCCCACCGGGACGATGCCCAACCCCATGCCCTACTACCTGCGCGTAGAAAGCCACTGCCTTGGCACTTTTCCCGACATTGCGATGGACGCGTGGGTTGTCCCGTGCCAGCACTGCGCCGATCCGGAATGCGTGGCCGCTTGCCCAGAAGGCGCCATCAGCAAGGACCCGCATACCGGTATCGTCCATATAGACCCGGCAACCTGCACCGGCTGCAACGCGGTTCCGGGGACCTTTGGAATCGAGAAATTAAAAACCGCCCCGTGTATGGTCGAGTGTCCGGCTCACATCAACGTTCAGGGATATGTATCCCTGGCCGCCAAGGGAAAATATCGAGAGGCGCTGAAGCTTATCAAGGAGGCTAACCCGCTCCCCGCTATCACTGGCCGGGTGTGTTACCATCCCTGCGAATCAGTCTGCAAACGGGGCGAGATTGATGAGGCGCTCGCCATCAACGCCATCAAGCGCTTCGTGGCGGACCTGGATCTGAACGCCGACGAGCGCTATGTGCCCGAGATCAAGGAGCACAAAGAGGATCAGGTCGCCATCGTCGGATCAGGCCCTGCCGGCCTGACCTGCGCGTACTATTTGGCGTGCGAGGGCTACCAGGTCACCATGTTTGAAAAAGAATCCGTGCTGGGCGGAATGCTGACACAGGGTATCCCGTCGTATCGTCTGCCCCGTGACGTCGTAGAGGCCGAGATCGGAATCCTCTACGAGATGGGGGTGACGGTCAAGACCGGCGTAGAAATCGGTCAAGACGTGACCATCGCCCAATTGCGCCAGCAGGGATTCAAGGCCTTTTTCCTCGCCATCGGCACCCAGGAATGTATAACATTGGGCGTTGAAGGCGAAGACCTGGCGGGCGTGTACCCCGGATTGGACTACTTGCGACAGGTCAACCTGGGGGAGCCGGTGACGCTAGGTAAGCGCGTGGCCGTCATCGGCGGCGGTAACGTCGCCATTGACGTCGTCCGGACCGCCCGCCGGTTGGGCGCCGAGGATGCCTTTATCTTGTACCGCCGCAGCATGGAAGAGATGCCCGCCCGGCCCGGTGAGCTGGAAGAGTGCCAGGAGGAAGGTGTTCCCATCAACGTCCTGACGCAACCGCTCCGCTTCATCGGCGAAAATGGGCGTGTGAAAGCGATCGAATGCATCAAGATGCGCCTGAGCGATAAACGCGACGACAGCGGCAGACCCGTCCCCGAGCCTATCCCGGGCTCAACGTTCACCATCTCTATCGACCGCTTTATCAGGGGAGTCGATCTGCGCTAGGACCGGGATAAGGCCTGGATTGCCGTGGAGAACGTGCAGAAGGAAAAATATGAACCAGCCGGGCGCGCCGAGATGCCTCGCTTGGACGTCCAAGCGAGGGTGACAACCTTTGACGAGGTCCAGCAGG
>DAOTUB010000292.1:0-6898 GCA_034437455.1 Anaerolineae bacterium
GCGGCCTATGTACAAAGCGCGGCAGGTAATTGCTATTCGAGATTTTAAGGTTCAATCACTTGACAAGACTTAGAACATCTACTCAACCAGCGCTCGCTCCGGCGTTTGGTGATATGGCTGAACGCTTACCCTCAAACCACAACGATCACCAAAGAATGTGCCACACCAAGTAAAACGCCAACCGCATCACCACACTTGCACCAAACCCGTACTTTTTGAACAAACGAGCCAGGGTGAGATTTGTCGCCAAGATCAGGAAAAAAGTAACGACGATCCCCAACGCGGTATGGATTCCCAATAATGCCATTGCACCAACTTGAGCCAGTGGTTCGAGTAACGCCGACAACACAGCCGCGATCCAAGCTACTGGCTCCTGTGCTTTACCTCGCAGCAGGAGGTTTGAGATCAGCCAGACCAAGAGCGGCATTGGAAATAGCCTGAAGACAATCTCGCTCAAAATCCCGCCGTACAGAAAGTACAGAATCGAGGCAGGAAACGGCGGCTCATCCAGGCTTGGCAAGAACTGGAGCTGCTCGAGCACGATAAATCCAACACCGAAAGCCGCGCCAAGCAACAGAGGAATGACTAACCTGTATTTGATCGCAACACGCGGGTCCCAAATGCCGGGGAAGCCGGTTCTCTCCGACAGATAGACACCCACGAGGCCCAGTAGAACCACCACGAGTAGGAAGGGCACAGTCAACTGCGCTCGCTGATCCACAGGAACAGCCCTATCAACCTTGAGAGCCAGAATGGCGACAAGCAGGACGACCAGTACAACAACGACGCCCACGTAAATTCTGAAAGATGATGACAGTGATTTCATAGTCTCCTTCTACGCTTACATTGGCAAGATCCAACCGTTACACGAGGCGAAACGCTCAATACTCTGGGGATGAGGTTGGTTTCAATCATCTCCTCCTCCATGAATAACCTGTAGCCGCGGATTCCGTCGCAACAAGTTGCGCACGCGCTATGGAAAGCGCGACCATTTTCGTCCTTCGTGGCGCCCCATTAGGAGCATGGACGTCTCCTTTGCTATCTATCGGGCGCTGGCGACGAGTTCGCGGATCTCCAGGGGAACGGGCCTGGCCGGATCGCGCGCGAGTGAAAGCGCCCCCTCCGCGCATTTGGAGACACAGACGCCGCAGCCCATGCAGGCATCGGTATCCACAACGGCCAAACCGTCGTTCACCGAGAGCGCCTCGAACTGGCAAAAATCAACGCAGAGGCCGCATCCGACGCACAGATCGGCGTCCACGCGGCAGACGTAGCCGGAGGAAGCCAGCATCGGCGTGCCGTGCCGGTGAGCGTGCATCGCCCCACAGCAGCAAGCACAGCAATTGCAGATCGCGTAAAAGCGGCCAAACATCGCGTCCTTGAAAAAGGCGTGATGCACGTGACCGCGCTCATCCTCGGCGCGCAGGATCTCGACCGCCTCATCGGGCGTGATCCAGCGGGAGCGGCGTGGATGGTGCTCGGCGACAAAGCCAGCGAACGGCTCGCCGATGACGAGGCAGACGTCGAGCGGTAGACAAGGATCGGGACGAGAGGCGCGGCAGGGGCATTCCAGAACCACGATGTGGTCGGGGTTTTGCAGCACGATATCGCGGGCATAGGGATAGGGGATCACGTTCTCCAGGTCGGTCAGGCGGATCTCTTCTTCCACCGTGACCAATTGCGTGGCCGCCTCCAGTGGGACAGCCTTGCCATGATACGTGTCGGCAATAGTGCCTTCTTTTGAAGGGAACAGCCTGCTCAGCCAGCGCACCAGTGGCCCCAGGAGACGGGCCAGAGGATGCTCGCCGGTTCCAATGCCGATGTATAGATAGGGCCAGCGTCCATAAACATAACCGTGCAACCCGTCGAACCAGGTGAAGCCCGACGTGCGTCGCGCTTCTCGCACAAAGGCCCTGGTGGCGGGTCGCATCAGAAAAGACCATGGCTTGCGTTTCATGGGTTGCCTCCTCTTTTTGGTATCACAGCCACGTTGAGGATGATGACGATTCTACTCGATATGCCACATGATGGCAAGCCGTCCCACGTGCATTGCATCCTTGCCTCTGTAATCAGCCTGTAACTTTGCTGTAATGCTGTCTCCTCTCAAGTCCAATTATAATAGGACATAATAAGGCAGTGGGATGATTTGAGGATGCTGGTGCGGACGTTCGACCAGTCAATACCTTTTCTCGTGATAAAGCCTGGGTTGTGCAGTTCTTCACATCCTGAATCTGTAACATCATATCGAGAGGTATCTTGCTATGGTCACAACGATAGCGATCAGTAGTCAGAAGGGCGGCGTGGCAAAGACCACGACGTGTTTGTCTTTGGGAGCCTGTCTGGCCGAGATGGGGCATGGGGTCTTGCTTATCGATCTGGATCCCCAGGCCCACTTGACCCTTTCGATGGGATTCGAGCCGGAAAAAGTGCGTAATGCGGTGGACGACGCTCTCATAGGGAATACCTCGCTGGTGAGCGTCAGCCGCGAAAGCGAGGTGTTTGGTCTGGACGTCGTTCCCGCCAATCACGAGCTGAACACCATTGACAAAATCCTCTACCGGCGCAAGGGCTACGAGTTCCGTTTGAAAGACGAGTTGAAGATGATACGAGAGGGGCTTTACGACATCGTCCTGATTGACTGCCCTCCGTCGTTTAATACACTGACACTCAATGCCTTGACCGCGGCGGATCTGCTCATCATCCCGGTGCAGTGCGAGTACTACGCCGCACACGCGCTACGTCAGACGATCAACCTGGTGAGGATGGTGCGAGAGAAGACAAATCCAAAGCTGCTCTACCGCGTGCTGATGACGATGTACGATCGGCGTAACCGGATTTGTCAGGTGATACGCAATCAGATGAGACACAATCTGACGAGTGTGCTTTTCAAAACGATCATTGAAGTGGATACCAAATTGAGGGAGAGTCCGACGCTCGGTCAACCGATCACGATTTACGCGCCGGACACCCGAGGCGCTCAGCAGTATCGCGCGCTGGCAGAGGAACTGGTGAACCATGATTGAGGATGTGCTTATCAGTCAACTGGAAGGTCTGCTCTCTGGACTCGACGACCCCCTGGAAACCCGGGACGATGAACCCGTATCCTTCAGCCTAGCTGCGATCGCTCGCGACATATCCAGGAACGAACAATTAGAACGCGAACGGGAAAAGGTATACGAGCGCCACAAGCTCCAGACCCAAGCCGTCACTGAGTTGGCTCAAGAGATCGCCGCCGCCCCCACGTTGGATGAACTCGATCGTCGTGCGGCCACTCTGATCAAAGAGCGCTTTGGTTATTACCACGTCAAAGTCTTTCGCTACTATTCTGACTTGCTCAGTGGCAGCAACGCTGTCAACACGGCGGCGACCACCGGTCGGCCTGTGTTGGTCTCTGATGTGACCCAGGACCCTGACTGGTCGCCTGCCCCTGACCTGCCCGAAATCGAAGGCGAACTGGCCATGCCCATACTATTACGCGGCCAGGTGATGGGGGTGCTGAACGTGCTGAGCGACACCGCCGGCGCGCTCACTCGCGAGGATGAAGCCGTGCTCTTGGACCTAGCCGGTCGCATCGCCAGCGCCATCGAAAACACGCGTCTGCTCAGGCGAGCCAGGTCCTCCCGCCCATCTGCCCTGGGTCCCGAAGGCATCTGCTGGCTCACTTGTGAGGGCAACGTGATCATCTACGCCAACCCCACGCTTTGTAGCATCTTGGGTGAAGCCAGACCAGAAGACGCCATCGGTAAACCGATCACGACCTATTACCCCAGAGATGTACGGGGACGTGTGCGAGACGAAATCTTGCCCGCTGTCATACGGGAGGGACAGTGGGTAGGTGAATTACCGTTCCGTTCCGTTCAGGGAGAGATCGTTCCGACGATTCAAAGCATTTTTCTCATCCGCGACGAGCGTGGCAAACCGCTCTATTTGGCCAATGCGGTAGCCGACGTAACTCAACAGAAGCAAGACGGCTCTCTCTTGAATGAGCGAATTGAAGAGGAAAAAGCAAAAGCGCCCAAGTTCATCAAGTGGATGACAGAGTGTGTTCCATTGCAAGAGATGTGGCGGCGGGTAGGTACAGGGCTATTTGCCTTGGGGGCGATGCTCATGATGGGGACGCTGTTCACGTGGACGATCCGGGATCAGGTACAGGCCAAGGATTTGGTGATGCCGGCCACACCGACTGCTTTTCTCAATGCTCCTGTGTCCCAAGTCTTTCCAAGCCCATCCCCCACTATGGTGGCTGCGGCTTTGCCCTCTTCTACATCGTCCCTGGCAACGGCGACGGCGACTCCCCCCTCTTCCACGTATGTTCCGCCAGCGGCTACCCCATCTCCCCTGCCACCTAGCCCAACCTGGACGCCTGCGCCTACATTGACGCCTTTGCCCGTTTCTCTGGTCGTTCCCTCGCCTTTCCCTACCCCTGGCCCGACTGGCTTTGTGCCCTCCACGACGCTCGCGATTCCCACGCCTGTCTCGCCCGTCCCGGTGGCCGCCGACGCCATCAACATCGCCGTCCTGGGCAGCGACCACCGGCCAGACTGGTCGTCTTGGCACACAGATGTCGTCCAGATCGTCTCGATCCAGCGCGACAGCGGGACGGTCTCTGTAATCTCCGTCCCCCGCGATCTATACCTCTACATTCCGGGCGTCAAGATGAGCCGGATCAATTTCGCGGACTATTATGGAGAGGCATACGGCTACGAGGGAGGCGGGCCGGCGCTGGTGCGGGACACGTTGCTCTACAACCTGGGCATTCGGGTGGACCATTACGTGCGCACCAACTTTGATGGCCTGATCGGCATCGTGGACACGATCGGCGGCGTGGATATTCCCGTCCACTGCCGCCTGAGCGACCATTGGCCTTATCCGGACGAAAATGGCGAGTACCCGATCCTGACAATGGAGCCGGGGATCCATCACATGGATGGGGAGACAGCTCTCTGGTACGCCCGCTCGCGGCTGACGACCAGCGTCTTTTCTCGCGAGCGCCGCCAACAGCAGGTTCTCCAGGCGATCTGGCACAAGGCACGAGACGCGGGAATGCTGACCCGGGTTCCGGCCCTGTGGAGGCAGGCGAAGGACATGGTGGCGACGGACATCACGCTCGTAGACATCCTGAACCTGGCCAAGATAGCGATCACGCTGGAGGATCGGAACGTGCGCTTTTACAACATTGATGGAGACGTGGTGACTCCCTGGACGACGCCTTATGGGGGGCACGTCTTTCTCCCTCGTTGGGAGGAGATTCAGCCTATCGTGGCGGAGGCGATGGCGCCCGTTCCCGAGACGCGCATGAGCCGCACGTATCTGCCGGTCGAGATATGGAACGGAACCTCGAATCCAGACTGGGATCTGTTGGCGGCGGATCGGATTTACAGGGCCGGGTTCCCCGTCGTGATCGGCGAGTCATCTCGACGCGATCACGTCAAGACCCAGTTGATCATCTTTGGCGAGCGACGCAAAGGCGCCGGAGTCGGGCACTTGCAACAGATCCTGGGTCTTTCTGATGACCAGGTGCTCTATCAGGCCGAAGGCTCCTCCGAGTTTGGCTTTCTCCTGATCCTGGGCGCTGATTATCAGACGTGTCCTCAACCGTGAAACACGTAACTCGATCACTCCACTTCCTGTTGAGCCTGGAACTCTTCCCGGGTGATGAATTCTCCGCCGGATATGTACCGGGAGACCACTCGCCGCTGGGCATCGAAGAATAGCTTCACTTCGATCGTTTGAAAGCAGTTTGTTTTCCCACTGCCGACAATCCCCTTGCGCACATAGTAAGCGCCCTCGCTCCCTTTGTCGTACTGACGCGCGAGATCATTATACAGGTTTACCCGGACAGGAATGTTCTCTCCGCAGCGAGAGCAACGGACGTACTCCCAATGTATATCTTTCTCTTTGTCATCCCCCAAAAAGACGGAGACGATCTTTTTCAGATAATTCATCACGTTGCCTTCCTTCGGCTGGCCACAGGCAGGTCGTTGGTCAGCACGTGCCGTGGGCCAATAGCGCCACCCGCTTTCCCTGGTGAAACAACTCGTTGTAAACGGCGCATGCATCCGGGGT
Source organism: Anaerolineae bacterium (assembly GCA_034437455.1). Lineage (GTDB taxonomy): Bacteria > Chloroflexota > Anaerolineae > B4-G1 > B4-G1 > DAOTUB01. Next base: position 6,067 of record DAOTUB010000292.1, read on the forward strand.
TTTTTGCAGGATCAATTCAGAGATACCGTGTTCTCGCGTGGCTTTCTTGACCTTTTTGGGACACTCGATAGCGCCAAACACGCCAGCGCCAATGATCAGAATTTCTATGCCCTGGTCGTACATGCCCGTGATCATGGACTTTTTGAGCCTGTGCCCCTTTCTTTCTTTCCACACGGTCACTTTTTTCCCAACCAGGCGAATATCCTTGCCCGCCCCGACCGGCCCGGAGCCGGGTTCTGAGTGCTCCTCTCCGTTGACGACAAATTTTCCCCAGGAGAAATGGTTGATTGGACCTTTTGGATCGTCAAACATAATCCCTCCTCGACACCATCTGAGCGCAATGTTTGATCGACGCGATTGGACAAATCTGCCAAGTTGGAGTACATTATACCCTGAACACACGCTCGCCGTCAACTGCGAAAGGAGAGCATCATGAGCCACTGTCCCAGTTGCGGGCGGTACGTCGGGCCTCATGGGGATGGAGCCTGCCCCTATTGTGGCGCTCGCTTGACCGGGCGCATCTCGATTCGCGCGGTCAAGATCGCCGCCATCCTGCTTGCCACGGTGGGCCTCGCCATCCTCTGGCTCGCCGCCACGCGCGCCGAGGTACCACTGGTCGCCATCGAGCAGGCTGGCGCGACGATGAACCTGGCCTACGTGCGGCTGGAGGGACGCTGTATCCGCGCCCCTTCCTACGACCCCAAAAGCGATTATCTCGGCTTTTGGATCGAGGACGACACGGGAGAGATCTACGTCGCGGCCTACCGGGCAGAGACGCGACAGATCATCGAGCAAGGACTCGTGCCTGCGCCAGGCGATCTAGTCGAGGTGG
>DAOTUB010000293.1:0-14697 GCA_034437455.1 Anaerolineae bacterium
TAGCGAGTTATGCGGTACTGCTTTATTTCCAATCTCCCGACCCGCCAGTGGCCTGGATTCCATAGAGTTAGGAACATAACCTCATAAATTCGCATATCCTATTACGCTTCGCGAACCCCGCCAGCCGCCGCCCTCCCTCCGTTCGCCCCCCGTTCCAGTCCAGCCGCCAGGCTGGTTTTACATTGTTTTTTCTTTGTCCTCCACTGGGGTCACATTGGGATCGCGATGGAAAACAATGAAAAAACAATGCAGAACAATGAAAAACGGGCCGGAAAGGGGAAAAGCGCGCGGCGCGAGGGGGGGGGCGTTCGGAGAGCGTGATAGGATATGCGAAGGGGGAACGGGTAGACGGCGCCAGAGCGACGATCTTTGGCAGGTGGCCACCCTGGCAGAACAGCGCCAGATCGCACACACCCTGCTCGATGCCATCTACCTGGACGTGGACCACAGACCGGTAGTGGCCATCGTGCCCAAGACCGAATTTGCGCCGTTCTCTGAGCTGGCGGCTGAGGGTTTGATAGATACGATCGCCGGCGACACGGCCATCTTGCCCCCTGGGAACCAGGAATAAGGACATTTGCTCGTCTGCAATCGTTGTGATACAATTCTACCAAAACAAAGGCGCCCCGCGACTCTGACAAGCCCGGGGCGCTGGCCAAGGCGCCGGTCCGCCATGGCACAAGTAATCTACCATGTTAGCCCACTGGCGTCAACCGGCCGGCGGGCTTTGCTTTTTGCACAACACAATGGAGAACGGCAACCAATGACTGACCATGCCCTCAACATCCAAGACCTGTGGCGTTCCGCTGACTTCAAACCCAACGAGGCACAAGAGCGCGCTATCCTTCATACTGACGGCCCGCTCTACCTCCCAGCGGGTCCTGGATCCGGCAAGACCCGCGTCCTGCTCTGGCGTACGCTCAACCTTATTGTCTTTCACGACGTTCCGCCCGAGGCCATTTATCTTTCCACTTTCACCGAAAAAGCTGCTCTGCAGCTCCAGGAGGGCCTTCAGGTCCTATTGGGTCACGTCACGAATATCACTGGCCGTCCCTATGATCTCGCCCAGATGTACATTGGCACCGTTCACTCTCTCTGCCAACGTATCCTCACCGATCGCCGCTTTTCACCTGGACGCCAGCGCACCCGAGCGCCGCACCTCCTCGACGAACTGGGCCAATACTTTCATCTCTTCCGCCGCCGCAACTGGGAAGCTCTCACCCGCAGTGTCGGCCTAAATGGCGACGAGGACAATGTCACCGTCTACCGTGTCTTCGATCCCAAATTTCCCTACGACTCCACCTCTCGCCACAATGCTGTCACTGCCTGCCGAGACTTTTTCAACCGTCTCTCCGAGGAGTGCATCGACCCCGCTTGCGCCCTTGACCAACTACACGATGACGATCTGGATCTGATCTCTCATTTCATCGAGCACGGCTTTGATCTCGATGGCCTCGATGGCTTGGAGCTTCTCTTTCGCCTATACCAACAATACCGCCAATCCCTGGTCGAACGTCCGAACGTCCAGTTCACAGACTTTGCCCTCCTGCAGCAGGCCGCCTATGATGTTCTGGAAGATTTCGATGGCTCTGCCCAAGTCTTTCAGCATGTCATCGTTGACGAGTATCAGGACACCAACACCATCCAGGAGCGCATCTTTTTCCGGCTCGCAGCGGGTCACAAGAACATCTGTGTCGTGGGTGACGACGACCAAGCCCTCTACCGCTTCCGTGGCGCCACCGTCGAAAACTTTGTCGACTTTCCCAACCGTTGCCGTCGCCAGCTCGGCGTTGAACCACACGAGATCCCTCTGACCAGAAACTACCGTTCGCGCCAGGCCATCATTGACTTTTACACCGATTTTATGAAGCAATGCGACTGGAGCAAAGATGGACACGGTCAATACCGCGTCTCCAAACGCATCCGTGCCCATCGCCAGGACCGCTCCTCGGCCATCGTCGCGTCTACGCCTGATTCGGCTGACAAAGTCTGTGCCCAGGTCGCTGATCTGGTTCGCCAGCTCATCGACAGCGGCAAAGTGAAAGATCCCAACCAGATTGCTTTCCTGTTCCCGAGCCTAAAGTCCAAAACCGTTGAGCGCTTCCGCCAGGCCCTTGAGGAGCGTGATCTCCAGGTCTATGCTCCCCGCGCTGGTCGCTTCATCGAGGTGCCGGAAGCCACAGACATGCTCGGCGTGTTTGCCGACATTTTTGGCATCCCACCCGCGCATCCTAACGCTCGTGGTGAGTATGGTGAGTTCTGCGAGTGGATGCGCCATACCCGGCGCCGCGGCCGAGAGCTTGTTGCCGCCGACCCGGCCCTCGCCGCCTACGTCCACGACCGCCAACAAGAGATCGAAACCCTTCTGTCCGACCTGGACGTGCTTACCCAAGTCATGCGCCGCCACCGCTGGGACCTTGCTGACCCCTACGACGTCGATACGATGAAACGAGCGCTCTCGTCAGCCGCCGGCCTCTCTGCCAACGCCCAACGCGCTATCGCCAGCCGTCACTTGGATCAGACTGTCCGCCAACGCATCCAGGAGGGCAATCCATTGCCTCTGCGCTACGTCATCCGCCGTGCCACCTCCACAGACTGGACCGTCCTGGACATCTTTCATCGTCTCTGTGGCTTCCAGCATTTCAAGGCCATGATCGACCTGGCCCAAGGTGGTCGCGACGAGGGACCCATCTTTAATCTGGCACTGCTCAGCCAATACCTGTCCCGCTTTGTGGACGAATACACTGCCATCGTCACCGCCGAGGTCCTCCAAGACGGGCTTTTCAAAAACCTTTTCTTTATGTCATTCCTCTTTGCCCTTTACCGTCTTGGCGAATCCGAGTACGAAGATACCGAGGACCCTTTCCCAAAAGGTCGCATCCCTTTTATTACCATCCACCAGTCCAAGGGACTCGAATTTCCCATCGTCGTGCTTGGCAACCCGCGCAAACAGAACCGTGGTCCTCAGACCAACGAGTTACTCGTCCGCCCTTTCTTGAATCGTGAACCCGGCGAGCCCCTCGATCGTCTGGCTGAATTCGACATCATGCGTATGTTTTACGTCGCCCTCTCTCGCGCCAAAAATTTGCTTATCATTCCCTATTACAAGGCCCGAGGACAGTACATCGACAAAAAGTTTCGTAAACTTCTTGATAGGGACTTTCCGAGCATTCCCGACCTCGACCTCGACACCATCCCCACCGCTACCATCGAGGAGGATGACCTCCCGCGTGCCTATTCATACACTGCCGACTATTTGCTCTACAATCGCTGCCCACGTCAGTATATGCTCTTTCGCAAGTACGGCATTGTCCCGGCCCGAACCCAGATGATGTTCTTTGGTAGTCTCGTTCACCGGACCCTTGAGGACCTGCACAACTATCTTATTGCCCAGAAGGAGAACGCGCAATGACTGAACACGATGCTGCTGAAGTAGAGCAATTTATCCGAGAGGCCTTTGAAGAGAACTATGAGGCCCTCCGCCTAGAGACCGCCCGCCCCCTCTCCCCTGCCGGTCGCAAAGCGGCTCTACGCCAGGCCTTTCTCTATTGGCGCAAGATGCGCGATGTGGCCGAGCGCATCACCGACACAGAGGTGCGTCTCACGTTGCCTAACCAAACTTCGCCGGCCGGCCACCAATTCTCGATCCACGGCGTCGTTGACATCGTGCGTGACGACGACCGCACCATTATGTACGACATCAAGACCCACGACCCCGAGTACGTCCGCGCGCATCTTGGCTTCTACACCGACCAACTCAACGTCTATGCTCATATTTGGTGTGAGCTGCGTGGCGAACCGCTTGACGAAGCCGGCATCATTGGCACCCGTCTACCCCCTCAGATCCACCGCGCCCTCGATTCCGGTAACGAGCGACAACTCGAGTACGCTATGCAGAGATGGGAACCCTTGGTCCCCATCCCCTTCGACCAGGATCAAGTCCAACAGACTATCGAAGAGTTCGGCACCACCGTCGATGCCATCGAGGAGCACCAATTTGCCCCGGTTGACCCGAGCCGCCTGCGCCAAATCGTTTATCGCAACGAGACCTTTGCCTTTCGCAACTGCCGCCAGTGTGACGCCCGCTTTTCTTGCGACTCTTACCGCGCTTACATGCGCGATACCCAGCCCCGCGACGAGCGCCGCTACTGGCGCTATTTTGATGACTATGGCCTTGAAGACGATCGTGAGTTTTGGCAAAGTGCCAATCTTGAAACCGGTCCCACCGCCGAAGAACTGTCCGCCGATTTTGATAGAGGGAGATAGACTATGCCTGTCCGAAAACTTCGCCCATCCTTTACCTTTGACCAAGACCGCCTCGACCAACTTTGCGCCATCGTTCCCGAGGCTTTTGCCGATGGCAAGATCAACTGGGAGGTTCTCAAAGAGGCTCTCGGTGAACATCTGGAAGACGAGGACGCCGAACACTTTGGCCTCTTTTGGCCCGGCAAGCGTGAGGCCCGTCGCCTGGCTAGCCGTCCTAGCAAGGGCACATTGGTACCCCAGCCGGGTTTGGGGGTAAAAGAGGAGCATACCCGCAACCTCTTTATTGAGGGAGACAACCTGGAGGTGCTGAAACTGCTGCTCAAAAGTTACGCCGGGCGCGTCAAAATGATCTATATTGATCCGCCCTACAACACCGGCAACGACTTTATTTACCCCGACGACTATAGCGAACCGCTGGATGCTTACCTGCGGCGCACCGGGCAGGCTGACGAAGCTGGGCAACTGCTCACTACCAACACCCACACCAGTGGCCGCTTTCATTCCGACTGGCTCAGTATGATGTACCCGCGTTTGCTACTAGCCCGCCAGCTGCTACGGGAGGATGGCGTGGTTTTTGTGAGCATTGATGACAATGAGATGCATAATTTGCGTGAAATGATGAACGAACTGTTCGGAGAGGAGAATTTTATTGCTCAATTTGTGATTCAAAGTAATCCACGAGGTTCTCAGTCTATAAAGCAAGTAGCAAATGTGCATGAGTATCTGGTAGTGTTCACCAGAAACAGTAGTTACTTTGAAATGCCGGGCTTTGGGCTGGATGAGTCGATGCGAGCAGGATACAAATATACTCACAACGACGGTAGAAATTATCGTCTCCTTGGACTTAGGCAAAGAGGGGGAGCTTGGAGACGAGAGGATCGGCCTTCTCTGTTTTTTCCAATATGGGTGGATCCCTCATCCGGTCATGTAGCTCTAGAGAAGAACGATAACTTCACCATCGAAGTATGGCCGATAAAGCCAACCACTGGGGAGGATGGAAGCTGGAGATGGAGTAAGCGCAAAGTCCAAAAAAATAGTGAATTGCTAATAGGTAGGCAAATCAACAGAGCCGGAGAGGACAATGCCTGGGATATATATCAAATGGACTTCCTCCAGCAACCTGACGGAAAAGAACGGAGAACCAAAGCGAAAACAATCTGGATGGACAAAGAACTAAACTACCAGAACGGTCGCACCGAGCTCAAAGAGCTGTTTAATGGACAGGACGTTTTTGATTTTCCTACTCCGACATTCTTGATTAAACAAATACTCAGAACTCTCAAGAACGATGATGGAGACATCATTCTAGATTTTTTTGCAGGATCAGGTACAGCGGCCCACGCGGTGCTGGATCTTAGTCGTAGGGATGAGGTCAAGCGGCAGTTTGTCTTGGTACAGCTTCCAGAGCCGACTCCAGAAAATTCCCTTGCCAGAGAAGCTGGTTATCAGAACATCGCCGACATCGGACGCGAACGCATCCGTCGCGTCATTGACCAAATCAAGGCCGAGACTAAAGGCCAACTTGACCTATACCCAGACGAAGACCTCGGCTTCAAATCCTACCGCCTTGATCGCTCCAACTTCAAAGAATGGCAGGACTACGAGGGTGACGACACCAGTCGGCTCGCTACTCTCTTTGACCGCTTCGAGTCTTCCCTCGTCGCAGACTGGCAGCCCGAAGCGCTTCTCAGCGAGATCCTTCTCATTGAAGGCTTTCCCCTGGACAGTCGCGTCGAGCTACAGGACCACTTTGCCGCCAACCAGATCCACTTGGTCACATCCGACTTTCACCAGCACCGTCTTTTCGTCTGCCTCGACGACACCGTCGTGCCAGAGACCGTCGCCCAGCTTGACCTTCAGGACCAAGACGTCTTTGTCTGTCTCGACACCGCCCTCACCGACGAGATCAAGGTGCGCCTGTCTGACACCGGCAACATACACGTCATCTGATGGAGCCAGGCTACCGCGCTATGGCCAAGAGGAAAAAACGTTGAGATCAAAAAGCCTCATTCTCACACTGGTCGCAATTCTTATCCTGATCATACTCGTCTCGTGGGGGAGTTCGACCGTTGCCCAAACGCCCACGGTTACGCCCACATCTTTGCCCACACCATCTCCTACTCCCAACCTTGAAGATAGCATCCTCGACTTTGCCCAGAAGCTTGGTCTGGTCACCCTCCATCAGGCGCTTTCCACGTTAGCCCCGCCTCCCGAGGATGCCTCTTCCGAAGATTTTCATGTCTTTGCGGAAGGTCTCCAAAAAATCCTGGTCGAGCATCGCCACATCGGCCAAGACTGGCATTTTATCGAGGCACAACCCCAAAGTTTGGAGAGCTACTTCTATACCACCGGACTTCTCGTCCAGTGCCTTGAACTCGCCGTCGTCACCGACCGCGCCGCCATCGAAAATCGCCTTCTCCTGCCTCCCGGTTGGGACGAGGGACAGGTAGCATCAAACAAGGAGCAGACACCGTGACTCAAATTCAATTCAAATTTGATCCCAACCAGGACTACCAACTCGAAGCTATCCAAAGCGTCGTCGATCTCTTCCAGGGACTCCCCCGCCACGACACGGCCTTCACCCTGGGCGAGGATCTCGTTCCCAATCTCCCGCCCTTTGAGGATCTACACGACCAATGGCTCTATAACAACCTCGCGGCTGTTCAGAAACGGGGGATCGAGCAGGGCATGCCCGTCCAGCGCTCGTTGACGCTGGACGTCGATACAGGGATCGAGCTCAAGGGCGTCAGCAACGATTCTTGGAGCTACCCCAACTTCACCGTCGAGATGGAGACCGGCACCGGCAAGACCTACGTCTATCTGCGCACTATTATGGAGCTGCGCAAATACTATGGCTTCCGCAAATTCATCATCGTCGTCCCCAGCGTCGCCATCTATGAGGGGGTCGCTAAACACTTTGATCAGCTCCACTCCCACTTTGACGCTCTCTATGCCAACGAACCCGTCAACTTGATGCGCTATGATAGCGATCGTCTCAGCGCCCTGCGCGGCTTTGCCACCTCTAGCTTTGTCGAGATTCTCGTCATCACCATCCAATCTTTCCGGCTTGCCCGCAACCGGATCTACCAAGCCTCCGAACAACTGCATGGTGAGCGTTTCCCCTACCAGTACATCCAGGAGACCCGCCCTATCCTGATCCTCGACGAGCCACAGAATATGGAGACCCGTAAGGCTCGTGCCGCCCTGCGCACACTCCATCCTCTGTTTGCCTTGCGCTACAGCGCCACCCATCGCTCCAGCCCCAACCACATCTACAGCCTCACGCCCTTTGAGGCCTTCCAGCGTGGCCTCGTCAAGCGCATCCAGGTCGACGCCATCACCGCCCACGATGACTTTAATCAACCCTTCCTGGCCTTGGACGTCATTAGCCGTGGCCGTGGCATCACTGCCAAGGTCCGCACCTATGTCACCGACGCTGGTCGGACGCGTGAAGCCGACGTCAACCTCAGGCAAGGGGATGACCTCCACGCCAAGACCGGCCGCGACGAGCACCAAGGCTACGTCGTCCAAGAGATCCACGCCGGCCACGGTTGGGTCGAGTTTACCAACGGCGTCAAACTTCACCTCGATGAAGTCATCGGCCCCAGCCGGCCCGAGATCTTTCGCGCCCAGATTGAGCGCACCGTCTCACACCATATGCAGCGCCAGCAGGAACTGGCCGACCACGGCATCAAGGTCCTCTCCCTCTTTTTCATCGACCGCGTTGCCAACTATGTGGGCATCGACGGCATCATCCGTCGCCTCTTCCGGGCCGCCTTTGAAAAGTACAAGGCAGACTTTCCCTTCTTCCGTGATCTCGACGTCGACGATGTCCACAACGGCTACTTTGCCAAACGCAGTCGGAAAAGTCAACCTGACGAGTACATCGACACCAGTGGGAGGACTGTGAGCGAGCGCGCAGCCGAAAAAGAGGCTTTCCAGCTCATCATGCGCGACAAAGAACGGCTCCTTTCCTTCGACGAGCCAACTTGTTTCATCTTTGCCCACTCTGCCCTCAAGGAGGGTTGGGACAATCCCAACGTTTTCCAGATCTGCACGCTGAACCAGACCGTCTCGACGATGAAAAAGCGCCAGGAAATCGGGCGCGGCTTGCGCATCCCCGTCAACCAAAGCGGTGAGCGCGTCTTTGACGATGAGGTCAACATCCTCACCGTCGTCGCCAACGAAAGCTATCAGACCTATGCCGAGACGCTTCAGAACGAGTACGTCGAGGATGGTCACGCCACCCCACCGCCCAAGCCCACCCAGGTCGGCCAAGCCACCGCCCACCGCAACGACGATCTCTTTAACGATAGCCGCTTCCGCGACTTTTGGACCAAGCTCCTCCGCCGGACCGACTATCGCATCCACATCGACGCCCCGGCCCTCATCCAGGAATGTATCGACTATCTCAACAACGTAGTTCAATTTCCCAGACCCGTCATCGTCATCGAGACTGGCGAATACGTCGTCACTACCTTTACCATCACGCTGGAGGCCGTCCGGGGGAAAGAGGCCAAAATTCGCGTCCGCGCCATCGACACTCGCGACAATGAGCCGCATGGCCAAGCACCCTACCTCGCCAAGAACGCCGATCTGGCCAAGATCTTCGACGATCCTCGCCTCCGTGGCTTCAAGATAAAAAGCATCCATACCGCTGGCGACGACACACGGGTCACCTTTGCCAATGGCGAAGAACTCTCAATGCACGCCGCCATCCAGTTCGACACCCAGGCCGGTCAGGCCCCGCGTCGCCAGCAGATCACGCCAGAGGACCATACCTACCCTGTCTTTAATCTCATCGACCGCGCCGCCCGCGAGACCAATCTCACCCGTCCCACCCTCAACGCCATCTTTAAAGGGCTACGCAACGACAAACAGCGTATGCTCATCCGCAATCCTGAGGGCTTTGCCGCCACCTTTATCGCCGGCATCAAAGAAGTCCTTGCCAACCACGTCGTCGAACACATCCAGTTTGTTCTCGTCGACGCCCCTGCCGTGGGGGACCTTGAACACTACTTTCCTTCACAAAAAGACTTTGCTCAGCGCGAACTCGTCTCATCCGGCCCCAACGGTCTCTACGACCGGGTCCAGACCGACTCTGACGTCGAGCGCCACTTTGTCGCCGGTCAACTCATCCCCGATGACAAGGTCATTGGCTATTTCAAGTTTCCCAGCAACTTTAAAATCCCGTTTCCAAAGATCATCGGCAACTACAACCCCGACTGGGGCATCCTTCGCTATGATGAAAAGGGCAGCATCGTCCTTCAGCTCGTCCGAGAAACCAAAGGCAGCGAACGCATAGACGAGCTTCGGTTCCCACACGAAAAGCGCAAGGTCCGCGTGGCTCGCAAACACTTTAGAGAAATCGGGGTTGACTACCGTGTAATCACTGACGCTACCCCTGCGTGGTGGCTCTCTGCCGATCAACTCGGGACGCAGGAGGAATTTGATTTGTAGTAAATATAGGGCCATAACTTCGCACACTGATCAACTCTTGCTCGATTTTGAGCCGGGAAGATCTGCGGAAGTGGGGCAATTACACTATAGACATCACTGCAGAACTTGACACTGAGAGCACACATTTGCTCGTCGGGTAACTCGAATGGTTCTACGGCTGACAGGCTCCCCATCGACTTTGTTTCATAAATCCAAGGATTAACGCTGCTCTGCATGAGGGAAGCTGGAGTATTTAGAGACGGTCGCAGACACATGAAGCACATAAAACGCGCTATACTATTCCTGGAGCGAGCAAAAATTTTCGATGGGCACGAGGGGTTAACCCCAGACCAAGCGGATCAAACGATCTGGGAAGCGCTTTTGTTTGAAGTATATCGGTGATCTTTTGGATCCGGCTTGACAGACTGATCATGCATTAAGAGCCTTCCGGGTGAGCAAGTCAAGCACGCGGCCACCCGGCTGCAGGCTAATGGCTGTATAGCGATGGGCGAGCGCAATGGGTACAACCGCATTCTTGTACAAATCGCTCTCTAGCATATTAATCAACTGAATGGCTTGTGGAAGTTGCTGATAACGCTCAAGTTTGACCTTTTCTGCAATAAAGTCCGTCCCCGGCTCATCTTTGGAAGCGTAGGGATAAGGAAGCGCAAACACAAAAGTGCGACCACTGGGCGTCTTGAAGATAAAGTCCTGACCATAATATGTCTCGAATCCAAAGCCATTACGAGCAACCTCGCGACCAGCCAGGATATACTTGTAGCGGTACGCATCGTCAATGGCAAAGAGTCGGTTGTTCGGTACAAAACGCTCAATAAGACCGACATGATCCACAACTTGGCCGGTTTTCTGCAAGCCGATCATGAGTAGCGGTGCACAGTTGTATCTGGCTAGCTTCTGGTTGATCTCCCGCAAAAAAATCATAATGGAACGGTGTAACCAGGCCGCAGGGCCAAAAATGGCTAGAGGGCCATCCACAAAAAAGGCCATCCCACTCAGAAGTAAAGGAGATTTTTTGAACAAATAGCGAATATAGTGAAATGGAAGAAGATGTTCCAAAATCAGCATCAAACGAGAAATAGCCGTCTGATTAGATTGATACTCTTGCACTTCTTCCCACAGACGCAAACAGTCAGTTGGGTATACCTCAGCCCCACATAAGCGGCAATGCTGTTGCTCTGGAACATCCTCTACTTCAATTGGTCCTCGATTACACTCGGGACATTTATAGATTTTGAGTTTTCTGGGATCATCGGTACCCAACACTCCCGGTCGTCGGGATGCCAGGTGAAAGAGTGTTGAGCGCAAACTGGTAAAAGGTTCAGCTTCGTTAAAACGTGTGCGAGAACCAACGAACTGCTGGTCCATCAAAGCCCGGAAGCTTTCCCGCACCGTGAGTTTAGCTCCCCACCGGATGTTGGCGCTCGGTACAGAAAAAGTCAAGGCGGAATTATTATTCTGCAACTCCGCTACCCGGAAGGGATCAACATACTTGCCCACACGCAGCGCTCCATAGCTTTGCAGGTCGATCAAGACAGCGCCAATCTTTATATAACCGATTTTTGTACTAGGTAGCCGGTCATCAATACTGGACTCGTAGTTGCTGCCGTCCACGGCAATCACGAACGAGGGAAGCTTTGCTACCACCTCAGGCGGTGTCACAAATTGATCAGCCACAGCCTGACATTCTTGATCAGAGGGCGGAGTAAGAAAGGAACACTCTTCCAGAAAGGCCGCCACTTCTGGGTTGCGGACGATATCCGCATGTGCTGCTTTGCTAGCTAATTCACCTTCGTAAGGCATCTGTTGATCCCTCAGTCTCGAAGCTACAAACGTCGAGCAACACGCTGTTGCTCAGCCTCAGGGTCAAATCTGTCAATCTGCGTCGGAATGACAAATGGCCCAGAGAGCGTTTTTACTCGGGCAAAACCAACATCCTGGGCACGAATTAGCGACTTACTAAAGTCGTCAAAGTCGTAAAAGTGAGCCAATTCCCTGATCTCTCGATCATTGTTCAAATGTGTTATGAACCAATTCTCTGTATTGGCCAGGATATTAGGATGCACAGAAGATACTTCCTGTGTCGCATAGACCAGGGATATCCGGTACTTGGCGCCCTCTTTGGCCAAACGTGGCCAGGTCTCTGTCAGGTCCATTCTCTTCCCAATCAAGTTATGCGCCTCTTCAATGTACACTACGATGTTTGGCGGGATTTGTCCCTGGACAAAGATATCCATCGAGTTACGGAAGATTTTATGTGCAATTTGGGTGCTGACTTTTTCCCTAATCCGGGCATCTCCAACGGAAAGGTCCAGGATGACTATCTTGCCGTCTACAAGGTGTCCGTAAATCTCATCGGCTACATCGGTCGTTCGACGTGGGGAATGGTACTTGAGCGAGTCAGCCAAAATTCGGTGACCTGAAATAAAGCCTCCGGCACCTCTCTGTGCGATCATATCCAGCAAAGTTTGCAGGATGTCATCCACCCAGTCTTTGCTTGCTGTGGAACTGGGCAGTGAATCATCGAGGTTAGCCTCACGGGCAGTCAGGAACCAACGTCGAGCTTGCTCAAGAGTCAATCCACGACTAGGATCAGAAAATTGTTCGTTACTTTGGGCATTTACCCGCTCTCGGACCTTCGCGTTGGCGCTAAATTTCACTCTATGATTTGATGGCGGGACGAAGCCAGCCATGTAGAGCAGAGTTTGATATGCAGCAACCCGAACCCGCCACCGCGACCAAGTGCCTCTCTCTTGTTTGTCGGGTTCATCTAGCGACATATTAACAAAAGCACGCACATAGTCCGCCGTCACACGACCCGCGCTTTCCAATTCCCGTTGGATGATTCCAAATCCCTCATTGAGCTGCTCATAAAAGTTGGTTCGCAACTCCTCAAAGCCCGGTGTCTCGATCATTCGGTAGCGGACAGTATCACTTGGATAAATATCCGCGATAGCGCCCTGGTCTTGTTCGTTCGGATTGGCATACTCGCCATTAATGTCATAAACGATCTGTCCGATTGGAGCTTGTCCCTCATCGGCAACTCGCTTGACCACAGATACCATCTGTTTGATCATATTTGATTTACCCGTGCGTGTCATACCCAACACGGCAGTACGTCTCGCCAGGAAATCAGAGGGTCTGACCAAGACCGGTACAATCTCCGCGCGTGGGTTCCGACGATGAAGCCGGTCTGTAGACGTATAGCGCACTGTGCCAATCTGAAAAGGCTCAATCTCGCCACTCAACCCCAGACGTTTTGCATCCTCACGGGCATTATGTCTCCGGATTGGATCCACATAGTTCACAATCGTTTCTAATGCTATGCTATGAGGGCGATAGACATTCAAACGAGCGGCGGTAGCAAAGGATTCAATATCACTGCCTAGCCATAGTTCATCATCGGACGTAAAGAATGTACCCAGCACACGACACTTTAAGCCGCCAAACTGTAACTGATTCAAAGTAATATCGTCAATGTCGCGACTCTCGTCAGTACCGTAAACATCTATTTGTTGTTGAAAAAAGTCGATCTTGGTGCGTACCATGTCATCATCCTGTGGGAGTCTGGCAGAGTCAATAACGCGCAGTAAAATCACTTCTTGATCCTCTTCGGGCGTTTCAGCAAACTCATCAGGGTTGAAGGAAGCAGCAACCAAGAAACAATTGTGAGGAATGCCCAGTGCTTGGGCTTTCCAAAGATCATTTGTCATTACAAAAGCAAACTCATAGTCAATCGCATAAGTCCATCCGACAAAGTTCTCAGGTTGAATCAGTTGAGCTAAAGCATCCTTGCGCAGGACTTGATTGATGTTTTGCATAGTTTCAAGACCTCCTCGTAAACACTATCCGATCAGTAGGCAACTTTTCCAGATTGGAAATGATGACTTCTTGGCCCTTTGTTCTTCTGGAGCTACTGGCCGCACTGTAATAAAGTTCAACGTCGTGCTTTTGCGCTCCATTGGTGCGCTTTTGAATTGCCTTGCCATAAAGAGCTTCGACCTGTTGCACCGAGTCGTAGCTCAGAATCCATTTGTCTTCCAGGGTTAGCAGTTGATCCCTCAGTGCTATGTGATCGCTGCTCACAAACTCATGACGATAGAGTTTTTCTGCTTCAAAAAATGGCGGATCGAGGTAGAAAAAGAGTTCATCAGAGGGTAAGCAGCCTAAACGTTGCTCTCGTCGAATTCTTTCTATACATTCATTCCAAGAGCAATTCCATACGCCATAGACCTTATCTTTATGTACCTCAGCTTGTCTGATGCGTTTGACAAGTGTATCCCGTGGGAAGCGGCAGTCAATCGGATAGGGAGAATCTTGTCGTTTTCCACCAAGTGGTCCTGCTTTAGCCTCCAATATCCCCGAAAAACTGGTTCGGTTCAGAAAGAAGCAGGTAATTGCTTGTTCCCTTCGGGTATCCGGCTTGGAATGCTTGAGTTGACACCATTTTTCAAGAGTGACTTGAGTGGTCAGTACTTGTTCAATCAGCCAATCGGTATCAAAAAACACCGTTTGCCAAAAGCTGGCAATCCAAGGATCAAGATCTGCAAGAATTGCATTTTTGACCCAGCCATCTTGCATCAACTGCAAAGCAACACTTGCTCCTCCTATAAATGGTTCAACATAAAGATTTGGCCTGAAATCATTTAGATCGAGAGCTTGCCTGATATAACCTACCAAGCGACGTTTCGAGCCTGGGTAACGTAGAGGGCTCAACAATGGTTTGCTTTTAGTCACGGTTTCTCCAAGCTGAAAGCAAAAAATCAATCCGGTTTGCTGTCCGGCAGGCTTTTGTGTAAATCAGGCATTGCTAAGGTCCATCAGCCTGCACTTTGACCGCCGCCTCGATGGTAATTGCTCATAAATTATTTAGACGGATCGAGGTTTTTGTTTGCACTGATGTTCAAATGTCAGCGTTTATTATACTATTTACATTGATCAAGGACAAATGCCTTGTAACATCGTGCTTCTTAC
>DAOTUB010000294.1:0-5713 GCA_034437455.1 Anaerolineae bacterium
ATGCCATACCCGGGCCACAACCCAAAGGCGCTGCCGAGGGTGGGGGCGGTTCCGGCGCCTCCGCGGAAGCCGATAAAGATCGAATAGTTGTGGCCGAGCACAGCCGCCACGCCGGCCAGCGCCTCGACCAGGGGAGCTCCACCAAACGTTCGCGCCAACTGCACGGCCAGGAACCCCTTGGCGACGTCGCCCAATCCCGATGCCAGCGCGATCCAGGGGCCTGCGGCTCGCATGACGTTCGTGCCGCCAATGCGGCCGCTGCCGATGTTGCGGACGTCTCGTCCCGTCGTGACGCGCACGGCGAGCAGCCCCATCGGGATCGACCCTAACAGATAGCCGACGATGACGATGATGATGTTTACAACGAGGGACATTTTTTTCTCCTTGGTTGCGATTAACGCAGATTAAAACACACGAACCGTTAACTGGTTACGGGGATTTCTGCCCGGATCGGACAACAGAGAGGGATTGGATGCTTGAGAGCGTGGTTGAGACACGGCAAGAGGCTCCCGAGCAGGGAGCCTCTTGCCGTGCATCCAATCGTTACTTGGAAGAACCTTCTGTTTGCTCAACGAATTCACAGGCGTCAAGATATAGTGGGCCTGAGAATTCGTGACCTGTGCGGGTAGATCTGCTATGTGGGATCCAATGGGAGATGTTCTCAACGGCGGGCATCTCTTCGGAGCTTGCCATGCCAGCATACGTAATGCTTATCGAGGGATCATAGGTAGTGCCAGAATAATCGTGGGTGACGAAGGTCAACCGGGCGCTAGAACTCCCCGATCCCTCGGGACCTCGCAGCATCAGACCATAGTTGGAGAAACTGCCATTGACCCATCCACGCACCAGGCCGGTCACGTCAAACGAGTACCATCCAAAGTTTCGGCTATAGATCGTGGAGGAGCTATACGTTTCGGCGTAACCGGGTCGATTGTTCCAGGTGACCGACGACTCGGACCAATTGGCGTTGGTGCGGTATACGGTGACGGTGTGCGCGCGGTTACTTGTATCGCAAGAGCCTGCCAGATAGAGATAGAGTGTGGCCTTGGAGATGGACGTCCCCGCCGGGATGCTGGATACGTCGAATTTAACCAGGCCACGGGTGATCTTGGCCTTATCATTGCAGTGATCGTATCCCACCCACATGTCCGAATAATCCCCGTCGTTCACGGAGGGAAGACCCTGCAGGACCGAGGCGTCCTCAACAGCATAGAATGTGCTCGGCGGCTGTACGCTGGTGGATCGAACGGCGCTCCAGTCACTGTCGAGTTGCTTGCCCTCCCAGGTGCGACTGGCCTTTACTCGGTAATAGTATGTACCTGTCCCCTTGCCAGAGATGTCAGTGGAAAGGCCAGAACCAGAGTAGGCCGTCACCGGGCTGGAGAAGGACGCGTTGTCGTCCTCTTGCAGGGTGTATGTTTCGGCCAGATAGGCTGTGTTCCAACTCACTGTATACTCCCCATTGTGATCGCTATTGCTGATCGCGTTCAGCACAGGCGTGTCTGGGAGAGGTGGATAGCGTCTTATCACCAGAGGTAGATAGATTTTGAATGTCCCCACAGTCGCACTATCGGTATTATTGCTGGGCGTGTTATCCTCTGGGTCCGAGATCGTGGCTGTGTTGGCGAACGAGAAATCGTTCTCCATGCTGGGATCGATCTGGCCGCCGATGGTGATCGTGCCGTTCTCGCCGTCGCTCAGCGGCTCGACGTTCCAGGTGTAGGAGAACGCGCCGGTCGGCGTGATCACGAGCGTGCTGTGGAAGGTTGGGCTTAACACTTCGTTCGGCAAGTCGTCGGCGACGACCACGTTCGAGGCGGTCTTGTCGCCGTCGTTGGCGATGGTGAGGGTGAAGGTGATCGGATCGCCGGGAGCAAATTCGCTGCCCACGATTTGTTTGGTGATACTGACGTCCGGCGCGGGGGGAGCGGTCACGGTAAAGCCGTTCGTCAACGTCCCGCTTTGGGCGTCGGGGTTGGTGACCACGACGTTCCATAAGCCGGCGGCGGCTCCGGTCAGATCAAAGTTGCACGCGATCTGAGCATCGCTCACCATGCTCACGCCGGCGGCGTTGATGTTCGACTGGCCCGACTTGGTCAGCTTGACGGTGGCTCCGTCCTGAAAATTGCTGCCCGCCAGATTGGTGATGCTGACCGAGCCGGTGTTTTCCCCCTCGTCGGGCGTGATGCTCGTCACCGTCGGGGGCGGGACGACCGTCGTGCTCGTGCGCAGGCGGATGGCGACGTCGTAATACGTGCCCCCACTTTCCACTTCATTCCAGGAGCCATCGCTGCCCGTGGAGCTGTAGTACGTGTTTCGCGACGAGGGGCCAAAATAGTCCATCGGGATGGGATAGGCATAACTGGCGTTGGTGAACTTTACCACCGCGATGACGTCGTTGCCGCTGGTCACCGCCACAGGCGTATGTAGCGCTACCGAGTGATACCCGGCCTCCTCGAAGGAGTTGTTCAGCACCTCGGCGAGCTTGTTACTGGTCGTCGTTCCATCAAAATTGTCGTAGAGGTAGACGTCGACGTCGGTCGTGGCGTCCGTGGTCCAGAATTCCACGCGGGTGACGTTCGTAGTGCCGGAGGGTGTGAACCGGGCCAGGCCCCAATAGGTCGTGCCGGTGCCTCCCCACGTGTTCGACCAGCCGCCCTCGTCGTAGTACATGACGTCGCCCTGGGCGTCATAGTCTTGCCATTCGTGTACGAACGAGGAAGAGGTGCCAATGTTGGCCGAACCATACGCAATGGTAAAATAACCATTGTCTCCCCAGCCGGTGCCCCAACTGTTTTTCACGATCCAGCCGCCGCTGCCGCCGTCGTGGGAGAGGCTGTCGTCCCAGCCGACGATGAGCACGGCGTGGTTGGGTTTTTCTGAGCCGGTGTAGTAGAGGGTGTAGGAGCCGTTGTAACTCGTGAACTCTGTTCCCCAGTCATCGCCGTGCCCGGCGTAGATGGCGGTGTAGACCGGGCCGTAGGTGTAGATATACTGCTTCAGCACATTGGTGTCGGCCACCGCGTTGCCAGAGATGATGCGCCAGTCGAGGAGCGTCTTCTGGTAAGGACAGCCGGGCTTGCAGATCACGTCGCTGGCCTCGTAAGGGTCGCACGATTCCAACACTGTGCCTTTCTTGGAGAACATGCTGGCGAGCAGGTAATAGTTCCCTCCATCGCAACTGGTGCCGCCGTCGACGTTGTTCACCTCGTACCAGTTGCACTCCTTGGCGTTGTTCTCCGAAAAGTCGAATGTTCCGGCGCCGGCTATCAGCAGCTTGGATTCCAGGTCGCCGAGGGCGGCGAAGGTGTAGCAGGAGCCGCACGTGCTCTGATTCTTCACCGAGGTGACATAGTTGCCCCCGTTGTTGCGCCAATCAAAGCTGGAAGGCGGGTCAGCGGTCTTGATTCTGACCGGCGTGCTCTGCCCAGTCAAGTGGGAGAGATCCATGGATGGTGGGACAAAGCCGGCGCCGGGCGGGGGAGACTCTAATGCTCCCGGCCTCAGCGGCGCCATGTGCGACTCAGGGGATGGAGGTGATGCAGGCGCCTGCGCGCCGCTGGTCGAAAAGGTGGCCAGCAGCATCAGGCAGATCATTGAACTCAGGCTTATGTGTAGTAATGTTGTTCGGGTTTTCATCTGTTTTCCTCACTTGTAGGTCTCTTGGAACGGCAGGGATCTAAAAACCGTGTTTACTGGATAGACATCATGACGTTCAAGATTTACAGTCTCCGCCAGATGTTGAACCGGCGCTTATTATACATTGCTTGGTGGCAATGTCAAAATAGCCTGAGGAAAACGATTTCTAGGAATCGCACGATTTTGCCGTCTATAATTGAACCTTTTTGAAACCAAGAAAGTATCTATAATAGAACTCGGTGTTTCTGAGGATACTGGAGGATAGATGCTCGCAGAGTATACAGATGGTAGGCTTGTCGCTCGCGTTCGAGATGGCGACCTTGAAGCCTTGGGTGAGTTGTATAGGCGGTATAAAGCCCAAGTCTACCGGACTGCGCTGGCGATCACCTACGATGAGGGAATGGCTGAGGATATTCTCCAGGAGACTTTTCTCCGCATTTATACGTATGCCAACAGTTTTGATGAGACGCAACCATTGGGGCCATGGTTATATCGCGTGACGGTCAATTTGGCTTACAACTGGACGAATCGAGCAAAACGATGGCTGACGTTTGTTCAAAACACGTTTTGGCGTCTAAAACCATCCCCTCGGCGGGATCTTGAAGAAGTAGTGGAAGAGTCGGAACTGCGGCAGGAGCTGCGGCAGGCCATTGATACATTGCCAGAGCCACAGCGTGTGGTGATCATCTTGTACTATTTGGAGGAATTGAGCGTAAGCGAGATCGCCTACGTGATGGGAGTTCCTGAGGGAACGATCAAATCTCGTCTCTACTATGCCCGTGAACGGCTGAGAAAAACGATTCTGGAACGTGAATATGGGGTGATGCAAGAGGTGGCGTATGACTTTACATAGGGAATTTCAAACCGATTCGTCGGAAACCGTGGATGTGCTGATCCGCATGGCCCTCCGTGAGAGCGTAGCTGGAGCCAAACCCTCGCCGCGTGTGTGGACGCGGATCAGGGAACGGATGTGCCGCATGGCGCTCGCTAGGCAATCCCGAGATGATATAATCTTTCCACAGCCTGTAATGTCTTCGTTGGTCAGAGTGAGTATGCTTTATCTCTTTGCTGGTAACACGCTTCGGATATGCTAGTGATACGAGTTAGTTTCTCGTTCTGTCCGTTGTTCCCGCCCTGAGATTTCGGAGCAGAACATGTCCTCTGCAACCACCACACAGAGGGATCGAACCACGATCTTTGGAGGAGGCGTTTCTTGAACTTGATTTCAACTGCTTTTTTCTTGCGCTACCTTTGCGGCCACTTGCAATTTCAAGAAGAGCGTATATAATTAAAACTTGTTGGCCTCTAGGTGAGTGCAAAACGGCGCGCTTTGAGGTCAAGCGAATGGGGTTCAGTCGTCAGTGACCGTACAGTGGGGTATGCCATTGTCAAGTTAAGCAGTCTGAAATTATAGTTTTCAAGGAGGCGTATGTCTGGTTACGAAGGATCATCTACTTCAGAACATCTGCTCGAAGTGAAAAACCTTACGACCCGTTTCTACACGGAGGAAGGCACCGTCTACGCCGTCAACGGAGTCTCGTACACCATGGACGAAGGCGAGATGCTGGGCGTGGTGGGCGAGAGCGGGTGCGGCAAGAGCGTGCACGCACTCTCGATGATGCGCTTGATACCAATGCCGCCGGGCAAGATTGAGGCGGGCGAGGTCTTTTTGCGCGGTCGAGACGTCTTGAAAGTGAGCGAGGAGGAGATACGCCACGTACGAGGGGCGCAGATCGCGATGATCTTTCAGGACCCGATGACGTCGTTCAACCCGGTGCTGACCATCGGCTTTCAGATCATGGAAGCGTTGAAGCTGCACCAGGGGATGGACGACAAGGAGGCGCGAGAGCGGGCGGCGGAGCTGTTGGCGATGGTGGGCATTCCCGAGGCGAACATGCGGTTGGACGATTACCCGCACCAATTCTCCGGAGGGATGAGGCAGCGGGCGATGATCGCGATGGGGCTATCGTGCAACCCGCTGCTGTTGATCGCGGACGAGCCGACGACGTCGTTGGACGTGACGATCCAGGCGCAGATCATCGACCTGGTGAGGCGGCTGCGAGACCGACTGGGG